>JAKALB010000073.1 GCA_021813365.1 Pseudomonadota bacterium
GCGTGGGCGGCCTGAAATACGACCCGACCAAGAAGGCGCGCGCGCCGGAATGGAACGTGTTCATTGCCCTTGTCGTGATGGTGGTGGCCTTCGAGCTCCTCAATCGGCTGAATGGCGGATCCTTCCTGTTCAACATGCGCTCCAACGTGGACGCGATCTTCAACCAGCAGCGCATCGACATCATCCTGCTGCAGGTCGCCGTGACCGGCATCATCGCGCTGGGCGTGACCCAGGTGATCATCATCGGCGGCATCGACCTCAGTTCCGGCTCCATCGTCGGGCTGACCGCCATGGTCACGATGAGCTTTGCCCAGACGGCCATCGTGAACGGCAAGGCCAATCCCAAGGGTTACTGGGATCCCGAGCTGCACGCCGGCCTTTACGACATGCCGGTCCTGGTGCCGATCATCGTGGGCTTGCTGGTGGGCCTGGCCTGCGGGCTGATCAACGGAATTCTGATTGCCAAGACCCGGATTCCGCCGTTCATCGCCACGCTGGGCATGATGGTGTCGGCCCGTGGTGCCTCGCGCTGGTATACCAATGGCGATCCGATCTCCTTTCCGACCGACAGCTTTGCCCGGCTGGCCAATGGCGATCTGCTGGGCACGCTGACCTTCGGCCTGCTGCATTGGGAAGGCCAGAACCCGGCGCTGATCTTCGCCTTTCTGGCGGTGCTGACCCAGGTGGTCATGATCTATACGATCTATGGCAAGCGCAGCTATGCCATCGGTTCGAACGAGGCGGCGGCGCGGATGTCGGGCATCAACGTCGACCGGCACAAGATCCTGGTCTATTCGATCGCCGGCGTGCTGGCGGCGGTGGCGGCGATCCTGCTGTCGTCCAAGACCCTGACGGCCCAGGCCGGCATGGGGATGCAGTACGAACTCGACGCCATTGCCATGGCCGTCATCGGCGGGGTCAGCCTGTCGGGCGGCCGGGGCTCGATCCTGGGAACGGTGCTGGGAGCGATGATCTTCTCGGTCATCATCTCGGGCTTCACCTCGATCCAGCTGGATGCCTATTACCAGGAAATGGTGAAGGGTGCGATCATCGTCGGCGCGGTCATTCTGGACCAGATGCGCCAGCAAAAGCGGATGCGGAGCTGAGAGATGGGCAACATCATTCTGGAAACCCGCGGATTGACCAAGCATTACGGCGGCGTGCAGGCCCTTGAGGATGCGAATTTCACCCTGCATGCGGGCGAGCACGTGGCCGTGGTGGGCGACAACGGCGCCGGAAAGTCGACCTTCGTGCGCCAGATCACCGGTGTCGAGCAGCGCACCTCCGGGCAGATATTCTTCGACGGCCAGGAAGTGAACTACGCAGGCCCCCTCGAGGCGCGCGAAGCCGGGATCGAGACCGTGTTCCAGACGCTGGCCCTGGCCGACGATCTGGATGTGCCCTCGAACCTGTTTCTGGGGCGCGAACTGTTCAAGCTTCGCCTCGGGCCATTCTCGTGGCTGGATCGCAGGGCGATGCGCGACCGCACGCTCGAGGCGCTGAAGACCACGGCGGTGAAGATTCCGAACGTGGACAACCCGATCCGCAACATGTCGGGCGGGCAGCGGCAATGCGTGGCCATCGCACGCACGGCGGCCTTCGCATCCAAGCTGGTGATCATGGACGAGCCGACCGCTGCGCTGGGCGTCCAGGAAACCGCCCAGGTGGAAAACATCATCCGTGGCCTGAAAGAGCGCGGCATCCCGATGATCCTGATCAGCCACAACCTGCGGCAGGTCTTCGATCTGGTGGACCGGATCGTGGTGTTCCGCCGCGGCCGGATCGTGGCCAGCCTGAAGCGCGAGGAAACCGACGGCAACGATATCGTCAGCTACATCACCGGCGTGAAAGGCAATTCCGAAGGCGCCTACGCCTGACCCGTGCCGACCGGATGCCACCGGGGGCAGGCCGCATGGCCCGCCCGCCGCGGCTTGGCCGGCCTTCCGCTGCCACGGCCCGATGCCCGATCCCTGGTTTCTGACACCTGACACCTGACGCCTGATGTCGCAGGGGCGCGGCGGGTCGCCGGCACATATTGCAAATCCTGAATATATGGCTAGATCAGGCGCAGACCTGCCGAAGGAGCCGCGCCATGACCACTGCCGCCAGGATTGCCGCCAGACCTGCCCTGTCGCGGCTGCTGCCGGTGCTGGAATGGGGGCGCGGCTATGGGCGTGCAACCCTGTCGGCCGATCTTCTGGCGGCGCTGATCGTGACGATCATGCTGATCCCGCAATCGCTGGCCTATGCCCTGCTGGCCGGCTTGCCGCCGGAAGCCGGGCTATACGCCTCGATCCTGCCGATCATCGCCTATGCGCTGTTTGGCACCTCGCGCATGCTGGCGGTGGGGCCGGTTGCCGTGGTGTCGATGATGACGGCGGCAGCGATCGGCAACGTGGCCCAGTCCGGAACGGCGGATTACGCGGCGGCGGCGCTGACGCTGGCCGCCCTTTCGGGGCTGTTCCTGCTGGTCATGGGCCTGCTGCGCGCCGGGTTTCTGGCGAATTTCCTGTCGCATCCGGTGATCGCCGGCTTCATCACCGCCTCGGCCATCCTGATCGCCGGTGGACAGCTGGGGCCGCTCATGGGCATCAAGGTCCAGTCCGAGACCCTGCCTGCGCTGCTGCAATCGCTGTGGGCCGGGCTGGACGGGGCCAATCCGGTGACGCTGGCGATCGGCGTGCTGGCGGTGGCGTTCCTGACCTGGGTCCGCAAGGCGATGAAACCCTGGCTGCGCGGTCTGGGTCTGGGCCCTCGCCTGGCCGACATGCTGACCAAGGCGGGGCCGGTGCTGGCCGTGGCGGTCTCGACCCTGGCGGTCTGGGCCCTGGGGCTCGAGGCGCGTGGCGTGGCGACGGTGGGTGCCATCCCGCAAAGCCTGCCGCCGCTGACCTGGCCGTCGCTTGACCTGACTCTGGTGCGGCAACTGGCCCTGCCCGCCGTGCTGATCTCGCTGATCGGCTTTGTCGAAAGCGTGTCGGTCGCGCAGACGCTGGCAGCCCGCAAGCGCCAGCGCATCGACCCGGATCAGGAGCTGATCGGCCTGGGCGCGGCCAATCTGGCCGCGGCCTTCACCGGCGGCTTCCCGGTGACTGGCGGCTTTGCCCGGTCGGTGGTGAACGCCGATGCCGGGGCCGAAACCCCGGCAGCGGGCGCCTTCACGGCCATCGGCCTGGCCCTGGCCGCGCTGTTCCTGACCCCGGCGCTGGTGCATCTGCCCAAGGCCACGCTGGCGGCCACGATCATCGTGGCGGTGCTGGGCCTGGTGGACCTGTCCGCCCTGCGTCGCAGCTGGCGCTATTCGCGTGCCGATTTCCTTGCCATCGCCGCGACCATCGTGATGACCCTGGCCCTGGGCGTGGAACAGGGCGTGATGACCGGTGTCCTGGTTTCGATGGTGCTGCATCTGTGGCGCTCGTCGCGGCCGCATGTGGCCGAAGTGGGCCTGGTGGCCGGCACCGAGCATTTCCGCAACCTGAACCGGCATGATGTGCAACTGCACCCGCATGTGCTGACCCTGCGTCCGGACGAAAGCCTGTATTTCGCCAACACCCGCTATCTGGAAACGCTGATTCTGGACCGGCTGGCGCAGCGGCCCGATGTGCGCGACGTGGTGCTGATGTGCTCGGCCGTGAATGAGATCGACATCACGGCGCTGGAGGCGCTGGAGGCGCTGAACGCCCAGCTCGCGGCCGAGGGGCGGCGACTGCACCTGTCGGAGGTGAAGGGCCCGGTGATGGACCGCCTGCAACGCAGCGATTTCCTGCGGCACCTCAGCGGCAGGGTCTTCCTCAGCCAGTATCAGGCGTTTCGTGCCCTGACGGGCATGACGGCTTGACACATTCCGAATTTCTGATGTGATCGCGCGATGAAGACGATCTGGGTGCTGCAACACACCGAAGCCGAATATCTTGGTCTGCTGGAAGACCATTTCGAAGGCAGGAACCTGCGGTTTCGCTATTTCCGCCCGTTTGCGGCGGGCGGAATGGTGCCGGAAATCCCCGGGACGGCGGATGGGCTGATCCTGCTCGGGGCAGGGCCCTATGGCGTGACTTCGGGTCATATCCTGCCCTCGCTGGGGCCGGAAATGCGCCTGACACGGGCGTTCCTGGCGGCCGGCCTGCCGGTGCTGGGCCTGGAACTGGGCGCGCTGATTCTCGCCGCCGCCTGCGGCCAGGGGGTCGAAGACGCGCCGCTGCGGTTTCAGGTGCTGGACGCAACGTCAACACCGGCGTTTGATGCTGCGCCGCAGCATATGCCGCTGGCCTGCTATCTGCGCGACCGCGTCGTGCTGCGGCCCGACATGCCGGTGCTGATGACCGGTCCGGGGGCCGAGGTTCTGGCCTTTGGCGAGCCGGGAAAAACCCTTGGTATACTTGGGCATCCCGGAATGAAGCGCGGCATGGCCGAAGACCTGATCATGGAATTCGCCGAAACGCCGGACGACACGCTGACCGGTCTCACCGACCTGAACCTGACCCAGATGGCCATTGCCGAGGCGCTGGGGCCCCTGATGGTGGCCATGACGCGCCACCTTGGCTGGATGTGATGCCGCAGTGCGGCCACGAATTTCTTTGACATTCATTTTTTCATATATGACAAAAACCTCATCCATGGGGTGAGACGGAGCGCACCCCCGGACGAGGGAGGACTGTTTGGCCAAGAAACTGATCATCGTCATGGTGAATACCGACCCGCGCAACGGCGAGGAACTCGGGGCGCCGTTCTTTCAGGCCACGGTGGCGGCCGCGATGGATTACGCGGTGGACGTGGTCTGCACCGCGACCGCGGGCCAGCTGATGAAGAAGGGCGTGGCCGAGAAACTGGTGGTCAAGCCGGGCAGTCCCAAGACGGTCTATGACTTCATCAAGGACGCACATGACGCCGGGGCAAAATTCTGGTGCTGTTCGCCCAACCTCGATCTGTTCGACATGACGGCCGAAGATCTGATCCCGGAATGTTCGGGCATCGTTGGCGGCGCCAAGGTGATCGAGGACATCATGGAAGACGACGACGCCCGCGTTCTGACCTATTGAGGGCCAGCCGATGACCGCGCATGCCAAGCTGCCCAACCCGCCGATCAGCGATCCGGTCTCGGATCTGCCGGTGGTGCCTTATGAAAAGCTTGAGGAAATCTTCGAGGATATCCGCAAGCACCCGGTCTATGACCACGAGATCCACGGCTGCCTGAACTGTGGCATCTGCACGGCGACCTGCCCTTCGGCGCAGTATTACGACTATTCCCCGCGCGAGATCGTCCAGCTTCTGTGGACCGAAAACCTGGAAGGCATCTACGACGCGATGCAGGAAAAGATCTGGGCCTGCGCCCAGTGCTACACCTGCGCCGCGCGCTGCCCGTTCGAAAACTCGCCCGGCGGCCTGGTGATGATCATGCGCGAAGTGGCGATCAAGCATGAACTGCCCTCGGTGAAAGAGGTGCTGCGCCCCTTCAGCCGGGTGCTGCTCAAGGTGGTGTCGACCGGCAACCAGCTGGCGCCCAACATGATCACCAAGGAAGCCTTTCCCGACTGGGGCCCGAACGTGGCCAAGGTCGATGCGCCGCTGATGCTGCTGCGCAAGGCGATTCCGATGCCGACGATGCACACGCTGGACACCGCCTGGGAGGTCAACCTGAAGACCTCGGTCGAACTGTACACGATCTGGGAGGCGACCGGCGTTCTCAAGCAGCTTGAGTCCGTGGATGAGAACCTGTTCGACGTGGTTTCCGACGTGATGGAGGAAAAGCGCGACGAATGGGAGGAATGGCTGGAAGACAACGAGGATGAGGACGACGACTGAGGCGCCATGATGGCACTGGCCTTGGTCGCGGCGTAGGAGGATCGCGCGATGACCACCACTTCAAATCCGGTTCCGGGTGCCAAGGGCGCCTACAATGGCTTCGGCGCCGACTGGACGCCGACCAAGCTGACCGACACCGAGGCAAAGCGGGCCACGGGCTGGGTCGAGGCCAAGATCGACAAGCGTTTTCTGCTGACCGGGCGCGACCGCAAGGACGACGTGCGCGACATCATGTGGCAACTTGAGAAGGACGGCGAGATCAAGGTGCACCGCGTGGCCGATCACAACGAACCGGTGATCGCCAAGACGCTCTATGGCTGGGACAAGAAGATCCCCACCAACAACCTCTGGCACCACAAGTCCTGCGGTCAGTGCGGCAACATTCCGGGCTATCCGTCTTCCGTGCTGTGGATCCAGAACCAGCTGGGCATCCAGTATCTCGACGAAACCGACCAGACCTCCTGCACCGCCTGGAACTACCACGGTTCGGGCATCGGCAATGTCGTGTCGCTGGCCGCCGTCTTCCTGCGGAATTTCCACCAGGCCTATGTCTCGGCCAAGGCTCACGGCCTGCCCGAGGGCACCTATTACCCTCTGGTCCACTGCGGAACCTCCTTTGGAAACTACAAGGAAATCCGCGGCTTCCTGCTGCATTCGGCCGAGCTGCGCGACGAGGTGAAGAAGATCCTTGCCAAGCTGGGCCGGCTGGTGGACGGCAAGCTGCTGATCCCCGAAGAAGTCGTGCATTACAGCGAATGGCTGCATGTGATGCGCCAGCGCATCGCCGACCGTCAGACGATCGACGTGTCGAACATCCGCGCCACCGTGCATCCGGCCTGCCACGTCTACAAGATGGTTCCGGAAGACGTGATCTATGACGATACGGTGCTCGACGGCAACCGGGTCGCAGTGACCACGGGCCTGTTGCAGACGCTGGGCACCCAGGTGATCGACTATTCCACCTGGTATGACTGCTGCGGCTTCGGCTTCCGCCACATCATCGGCGAGCGTGAATTCACCCGCAGCTTTGCCATCGACCGCAAGATCAAGGTGGCGGTGGAAGAGGCGCGCTCGGATGTGATGATCGGCCATGACACCGGCTGCATCACCACGCTCGACAAGAACCAGTGGATCGGCAAGGCGGTGGACAAGGTCTATGCCCTGCCGGTGATGGCCGACTGCCAGTTTGCCGCCCTGACGATGGGCGCCCATCCCTACAAGCTGGCGCAGCTGCACTGGCACGCCAGCCCCTTCGAGGGCCTGCTGGAAAAGATGGGCATCGACTGGGAAAAGGCCAAGGCCGAGTTCGTGTCCTATCTCGACGAGGTCAAGGCCGGCCGGATCGAAACGCTCTATGATCCCAAGCGCGCGATCACTTCGGGCCCCGGCTATGTGAAACCCCCCAAGGCGCTGCAGGGAGCTTGAGCCGATGAGTGACAAACCGATCCTGATTGTCGGGGGTGGCCCGGCAGGCCTTTCGGCGGCCCATGCGGCGGCTGCCTCCGGGCGCAAGGCGGTGATCGTGGAAAAGGCCGACCGTCTGGGTGGCGCGCCGATCCTGCAAGGCTATGCCAAGCTGGTGCCCAGCCATGAATGGGCCAAGGACGCCATCGGCGGCATGGTGGCGCGGGTGCAGGCCAACCCGAATGTGACCGTGCTGACCGGGGCCGAGGTCCAGGCCTTTGACGGTGCGCCCGGCGCATTCGTGGCAACCCTGAAAGACGGCCGCAAACTCGAGGTCGACGCGGCGATCCTGGCCACCGGCTTCACCCATTTCGACAGCCTCAACAAGCCGGAATGGGGCTTTGGCACCTATCCCGATGTGGTGACGACGGTGCAGGTCGAACAGATGATTTCCTCGGGCGCGGGCATCCGCTGCCCCTCGGACGGCCGGGTTCCCGACCGGGTGGCGATCCTTCTCTGCGTGGGGTCGCGCGACCGGCAGATCGGCCGGGAATGGTGCTCGAAGATCTGCTGCACGGTCAGCGCCAATATCGCCATGGAAATCCGGGAATTGAGCCCCAAGACCAACGTCTACATCTACTACATGGATATCCGGACCTTTGGCCTGCTGGAGGGCGATTACTACTGGAAAAGCCAGGAAGAGGCGAAGGTCAAATACATCAAGGCCCGGATTGCCGAGGTCACATCCGACGGCAACCGCCTGGTGGTGAAGGGCGAAGACACGCTCGTCAAGCGGCCGATCACCATCCCCTTCGACATGGTGGTGCATGCGATCGGCATGGACCCCAATGTCGACAACATGACCCTGTCGGCCGTGTTTGGCGTCGGTCTCAACCGATACGGCTATATCGACAAGGCCACGACCTATGCTCATCTGGCCGAAACGAACCGCCCCGGTGTCTATGTGTGCGGCGCGGCGACCGGGCCGGAAACCATCGACGACAGCATTGCCCAGGGCCAGGCGGCGGCGTTGGCCGCGCTGACCGGTGCGGGCGTGCCGATGCTGAAGGCGGCCGAGTGATGTTCGGGCTGCGCCGCAAGCCGGTCGAGACGCCCCCGGCCGGTCCCGTGCTGGACCTGTCGGGCGAAAGGCTGCGGCGCGCCTTTGCCGATCTGGCCACATCGGCGCGCCCGACCGGCGGGATCGAACGCTATGTCACCGCGCTGCAACTGAAATCCGCCCTCTTTACCGAAGTGCTGTCAGGCGGCGAGATCACCGAGACCGAGTTTCTGGACCTGTGCGCCTTCATGGCGCCGGTGCGCCGCCGGATCGGCCCGGTGCTGGCCGAGCGCGGCATCGAAGCCCTGCGTGCGGTGATCGCCCGGCTGATGCAGGCGCCCGAGGATACCTCGCATGCCGATGCGCGGCTGGCAGCCTTCGTGATGACCTTCCCGCAGGACAAGGCCTATCGCTGGGTCCGCGACCTGGGCGCCGAACTGCTGCATTTCACGCATCCCGAGATCTGGCCGCTGATGACACGCTGGGTCTGGGATGCCCGGGTCGGCACCGGCGTGCTGCGCGAAATCTGGCACGCCGAGGATGTCGATGCGGTCGAAATCGTTGTTCCGGACGATTTTGCGACCTTCGCCACGCTTCGCGCCGAGATCGACGGCTTCCTGGCTGCCGAAGGCGTGTTCCGCGACCGGCTCTGGTATGCCGATCTGCTGCTCAGCCATATCTATGCCGGCTACATCAACGACCGGGGCGGCCAGTATCTGCGCAATGACTTCACCATCGAGGGCGATCCGATGCTGCACACCCGCCGCATGCTGGGCCTCGATGCGGTGGATACCGAAACCGGCCGCACCAGGCTGCGGCTGATCGACGGACGTGCCCATGAATTCGGGGGCAGTGCCGCAGCCCGCCTTGCCATTGACCTGCCCAGCGAGGATCCACATGCCCATTCATGAAAAATCGCTGATCCGGCCGGAAAACCTGGTGACGCATGACCAACTGGTGATCGACGGCGTCGATGTGTCGGGCCATTGGTCGACCTTCATCACGTCGCGCACGATCACCGATTACAACGAGGCGCTGCAGGACGAGATCGCGGCGCTGCCGGGCGGGGAATATATTCACCGCTGCTGGCAATGCGGATCGTGCACCAATGCCTGCACTGTCAATGCCATCGAGCCCGATTTCAACCCGCGCTACTGGATTTACCTGATTCGCCAGGGGCTTGAGGAAGAGCTGCTGCGCGACAAGGATATCCTGTGGCAATGCGTGTCCTGCAACAAATGCACCTATGCCTGCCCGCGCGACGTGGTGCCGGAAGGGGTGATGAAGGCTACGGCGCATTGGCTGGAACTGAAGGGCCACACGCCGAAGTCGCCCTCGACCCATTTCGACGAAGGTTTCACCGAATCGATCCTCGCCACCGGCAAGATCGAGGAGGGCCGGGTGTTGCGCACCTTCTTCAAGCGCACCGGCCAGCCCCTGAACCAGCCCTGGCTGGTCGCTCTGGTCACCGGCTTGGTCAGGCGCTTCCCGATCTTCTATCTGGCGCGCATGGGCTTTTCGGCCGTGTTCCGCCCACGCACCCGCGGCTGGTCGCGCACCGGCGCGGCGATCCAGGACTATGTGAATGAACGGCAGGCCGAACAACGTGCCGCGCTGGGGCTTGATGTCAAAGGGGGCCACTGATGGACGGTGATGATCTGAAGCGGGTGGCCTATTACCCCGGCTGTGCGCTGGAAGGCACGGGCCATGCCTACAACCGCTCCACCAAGGAGGTCGGCAAGGCGCTGGGCCTGGACCTGGTCGAGCTGGAAAACTGGAACTGCTGCGGCGCGATGGAGGTAAAGAACGTCGATCCGCAGGTTCAGACCTATCTGTCGGCCCGCAACCTGGCGATTGCCGAGGACATGGGTTTCGACAAGGTCATGGCGCCCTGCAACGGCTGTTACCACAACCTGAAGAAGGCCGAATACGATCTGGCCCACAATCCCCACGCCGCCGAGGTGAATGACCGGATCTCGAAGAAGGCCGGTCATGCCACCTATCAGCCGGGCGGGGTCGAGACGATCCACGCGCTGGACTGGATCAAGCGCGCCGTGGGCGAGGACGTCTTGCGCGAAAAGGCCCGAGGCAAGCTGAAGGGGTTGAAAATAGCCAACTATTACGGCTGCATGTATACGCGGCCACGCCATATTTTCCCCGAAAAAGACAAGGGCCCGGGCAGCGAATCGACGCTGAAGCCGCATTTCATGGATGACATCCTGGCCGCGGCGGGGGCCGAGAACGTGGACTTCCCGTTGAAGACCGCCTGCTGCGGCGGGGCGCATTCGCTCTCTGACAGCGACATTTCCACCAAGCTGGTGCTGAACATCCTTCAGACCGCCGAGGCCTGCGGCGCGGAGGTGATCGCCACCGAATGCCCGACCTGCCACACCGGGCTGGAAATGCATCAGGTCCGTGCCGAAAAGGTTCTGGGCCGGAAGACCAACGTGAAGATCCTGTATTTCACCCAGCTCCTGGGCATGGCGCTTGGCCTGTCGGCCAGCAAGGTCGGGGTGCAGGAAAACCTCTCCGACCCGTCGGATCTGTTGCGCGCCAAGGGGCTGGGGTGATGGCCGATCCTGTCCCCTTCGCGGCGATCGAGGCCCGGATCGACGGGATTCTCATGTTGACCGAACCGCCTTGCGACCCGGTGGCTCTGGCCGAGCGCGCGCTGGACGACGGCGAGACGCTTCTGGAAGCCTGGCTCACCGCCAAGGGCCAGCAGCCGACCTCGGAAACCGTCGAAGGCTTCCGCCTGCTTGCCCTGCATCGCCAGGGTGCCAGGGGTGATCCCAGTTTCAATGCCGCCCGCGAAACATGCAGGGAACTTGTGTATTTGCGTAACGTCATTGCGCTTTATGATGACGATGCCGCCGAGGCGTTTCGCCATCTGCGGCTGCAGGCGATGGTGCTGCGCCACCTGTCCCTGTTCCTGGGCGGCAAGCTTGTGGAATCCGGGCTGGGGGACTTTTGCTGCGCATCCCGCCCCCTGCATGATCAGGCCCGGCAACCTCGGGTCCAGCAACCCCAGGCCGCGCCGGTGCGCGCGGCGGAATGACAAGGAGATTTCCATGCCCGTGGTGCGTGGCTGCAACCTTCCCGATGAGCTTCTCTATGATGTGCCCAACAACCTCTGGTATCGGCCGGAAGCCGACGGAACCTACACCGTCGGGATGACCACGATCGCCACCGGCATGGCCGGTGCGCTGGTCGCCTTTACCGCCAAGAAGGTCGGCAAGGTGATCGAGGGCGGCAAGTCGGTCGCCACGGTGGAAAGCGGCAAATGGGTGGGCCCGGCCAAGATCGGCTTTGACGCCGAAATCGTGGCCGTGAACGATGTGCTGACCGCCACGCCCAAGCTGGCCAACACCGACACCTATGGCCAGGGCTGGATGGTTCGGGTGAAGCCGGTCGACCCCCAGGCCGCACAGGCGGTGCTGGTGCCGGGCTCGGCGGTGGCCGCACCCTATGAGGCGAAGATGGCGGCAGACAATTTTGCCGGCTGCGCGGCATGAATGACGACCTGCCTGCTGCCCGGCGCGGGGCCGGGTGGGGGCACAGGATAAGCCCGGAAGCCTGACGATCGACCGAAGCGCTGCTGTGGGGCGTGGGGCAGATCGAGGGGCAGGGCCAGAGGGAGACGGAAATGCTGGACGATCACAACGCGAAGTCGATGTCGATCATCGTGACGAAGGGCACGCTCGACTGGGCCTATCCCCCCTTCATCCTGGCCACCACCGCCGCGGCGATGGGGCTGAATGTGACCATGTTCTTCACCTTCTACGGCCTGACGCTGCTGAAGAAGGATCTGAACCTGAAGATCAACCCGCTGGGCAACACCGCCATGGAAATGCCGATGGCGGGGGGGCACATGCAGATGCCGAACCTTCTGGCCGCCATGCCCGGCGCCACGGCGCTGACCACCAACATGATGAAGAACATGATGAAAAGGAAGGGCGTGGCGTCGATCGAGGAGCTGCGCGACCTGGCGCAAGAGGCCGATGTGCGGATGATCGCCTGCCAGATGACGATGGACCTTTTCGAATACAAGCCCGAAGACATGATCGAGGGCCTGACCATCGGCGGGGCCGCGACCTGGGTCGAGGCGGCCACCCGCTGTGACATCAATCTGTATATCTGAAGAAAGGATGACCCATGGCCGACATGGTTCTGGATGCCAAGGGGCTGAACTGCCCGCTTCCCATTCTGCGCGCGAAAAAGGCGCTCAAGGAGCTGGCGACTGGCAAGACACTGGAAGTGCAGGCGACCGATCCGGGCGCGGTAAAGGATTTTGAAGCCTTCTGCCGCACCACCGGCAACGAACTGGTCGAACACCACATGGATGGCAAGACCTATGTCTTCACCATCCGTCACACCGGCTGACAGCCCCTTCTAGCGGCAGAATTCCTGATGCAAGAGTTTGACCACGCGCGCCGTGCGCTCCTCCGCCAGGGCGTAGGTGATGGTGCGCCCCTGTCGTTCGGTCCGCACCAGCGCGTCGGCCCGCAGCCGGGCCAGGTGTCTGGACACTTCGGCCTGGGGCAGGTCCAGGAAGGTCTCCAGTTCGCTGACGATGGCGGGGCCCTCGGCCAGGCGGCACAGCAGGATCAGCCGGGCCGGATGCGACAGGCTTTTCAGAAAATCCGTGGTCAGCTCCGCCCGGGCCATCATGTCGATGGACAGGCCTTCCTCTGCAACCGACATGCTCCGGCCTCCCGCCGCCTGTCCGCGATTTCCGCCGCAGTTCTGCCCGCTCTGCCGGTGCAGCGCAAGACCGAGAGGGGCCTGCGATGACCTCGGGGTTTTCGGATTTGAGTGTTTCGGTCTCTGACGAGGTTCGTTCGACGACGTGTTACATGTGCGCGTGCCGTTGCGGGATTCATGTTCATTTGCGTTCTGGCCGTGTGAGCTACATTGAGGGGAACCGTTCGCATCCTGTGAACAAGGGTGTCTTGTGTGCGAAGGGTGCGTCGGGGATCATGCAGGTGTTTTCGCCGTCGCGTCTGCGTGCGCCGCTGAAGCGGGTTGGTCCGCGCGGTTCGGGGGCGTTTGTCGAGATCAGCTGGGAGGAGGCGCTTTCGACGGCGGCGTCCTGGCTGCGCCCGCTGCGCGAGAGCGCGCCGGAGAAGCTGGCGTTTTTCACGGGGCGGGATCAGTCGCAGTCGTTCACGGGCTGGTGGGCGCAGCAATTTGGCACGCCGAACTATGCGGCGCATGGCGGGTTCTGTTCGGTGAACATGGCGGCGGGCGGGATCTACACGATCGGGGGTTCGTTCTGGGAGTTTGGCCAGCCGGACTGGGATCGCACCAAGCTGTTCGTTCTGTTCGGCGTGGCGGAGGATCACGACAGCAACCCGATCAAGATCGGTCTTGGGCGGCTGAAGGCGCGCGGTGCGCGGGTGATCGGCATCAATCCGATCCGGTCGGGCTACAATGCGGTGGCCGATGACTGGCTCGGGATCACGCCGGGCACGGATGGTCTGCTGATTCTCAGCCTGATCCACTGCCTGTTCGAGGCGGGGCGGATCGACCTTGACTATCTGGCGCGCTGGACCAATGCGCCGCTTCTGGTGAATGCGACCGAGGGCGCCGAGAAGGGGCTGATCCTGCGGAATGCGGAGAGCCAGCCCTTTGTCATCGACCGGCGGACGGGGCAGCCGGCGCCCTGGGATGGCCCGGGGGTTGAGCCTGACCTGGGGGCGACGTATCAGGGCCACCGCACGGTGTTCCAGCACATGGCGGAGCGCTATCTTGCGGCCGAACATGCGCCCGAGGCGGTGGCGGAGCGCTGTGGCATTCCGGCTGGCCGGATCCGGGCGCTGGCGGCGGAACTGGCGGATGTGGCGTTCAACCAGGCGATCGAGATTGCCCAGCCCTGGACGGACTTTCGCGGCAACCGGCACGAGACGATGGTGGGCCGTCCGGTCAGCTTTCATGCGATGCGCGGCATCTCGGCGCATTCGAACGGGTTCCAGACGGCGCGGGCGCTGCATCTGCTGCAGATCATCCTGGGAGCGGTGGAGACCCCCGGCGGCTACCGTCTGAAGCCGCCCTATCCCAAGCCGGTCGAGGCGCATCCCAGCCCGCACTTCACCGCGGTGCCGGGCCAGCCGCTTTCCGGGCCGCATCTGGGCTATGTGCGGGGGCCCGAGCAGCTGGCGCTGAAGGCGGATGGCAGCCCGGCGCGGATCGACAAGGCCTTCAGCTGGGAAGCGCCGTTCTCGGCGCATGGGCTGATGCACATGGCCATAGCCAATGCCCATGCCGGCGATCCCTACCGGATCGACACGCTGCTGCTCTACATGGCGAACATGGCGTGGAATTCGTCGATGAACACGTCGCAGGTCATGGCCATGCTGACCGACCGGGATGCCAGCGGCGCGTATGTGATACCGCGGATCATCTATTCCGACGCCTATGCCAGCGAGATGGTGGCCTATGCCGATCTGATCCTGCCGGACACGACCTATCTGGAGCGGCATGACTGCATCAGCCTTCTGGACCGGCCGATCAGCGAGCCCGAGGCGGCGGGCGATTCGATCCGCTGGCCGGTGATCGAACCGGACCGAGATGTCCGCGGCTTCCAGTCGGTGCTTCTGGATCTGGGCGTGCGGCTGGGGCTGCCGGGGATGACCAATCCGGACGGGACGGCGAAGTTTGCCGATTATGCCGATTACATCGTGAACCACATCCGCCGGCCCGGCGTGGGGCCGCTGATCGGCTGGCGTGGGGCGGATGGCAGCAAGGAGGGCCGGGGCGAGGCCAACCCCGATCAGCTCCGGCGCTATATCGAGAACGGCGGCTTCTACCAGGCGCATGTGCCGGCCGAGGCACGGTTCATGAAGCCCTGGAACATGGCCTATCAGGACTGGGCGGTGAAGACCTCGTTCTACGAGACGCCGCAGCCCTATCTGTTCTCGATCTGGTCCGAGCCGATGCGGCGCTTCCAGCTGGCGGCGGAAGGCCACGGGGCGATCCAGCCGCCGGATCATCTGCGCGCGCGGCTGATCCGGGCGATGGATCCGTTGCCGATCTGGTATCCTCCGTTCGGCGATGACGAGGCTGCGGGCTGGGGCTATCCGGTGCATGCCCTGACCCAGCGTCCGATGGACATGTATCATTCCTGGGGCAGCCAGAATGCCTGGCTGCGGCAGATCCGGGGGCGGAACTTCCTGTATGTGCCGACGGCGCTGTGGGAGGCGCATGGGTTCGAAGACGGCGATTACGCCCGTGTGACCAGCCCGAGCGGCCAGATCACCGTGCCGGTGGCGCATATGGCCGCGCTGAACCCGCATACGGTCTGGACCTGGAACGCGATCGGCAAGCGGCGCGGCGCCTGGGCGCTGGATGCCGGGGCGCATGAGGCGAAGGAGGGGTTCCTGCTGAACCATCTGATCTCGGAGCTTCTGCCGGCCCGGGGCGACGGTCATCGCTGGTCGAACTCGGACCCGGTCACCGGCCAGGCGGCCTGGTTCGATCTCAGGGTGCGGATCGAGAAGGCGGGTCCGCAGGATCGCAGCCTGCCGCAGTTCCCCGATCTGCCGCGCGTGGTGCCGCAGGGCAGGGAGCGGCGGAGATGAGGCCCGAAGCTGCGGGGGGTCCGGAGACTGCCGCCGCGGGCCGGTTGCGGGCGCCGGTCCGGTGGCTGCAAGGGGCCCGGCGATCGAGGGGGAGGGCGCGCGGATGACCACCTTGCCGAAATCCACCGCCCGGCAACTGGGCCTGGTGATCGATCTCGACACCTGCGTCGGCTGTCAGGCCTGCGTCACCGCCTGCAAGGGCTGGAACGACCAGGGGCCGGCGGTGGCCGGGCTGTCGGACCGCGATCCCTATGGTGCGGAGCCCGATGGCGCCTTTCTGAACCGGGTGCATTCCTATCAGGTCGCGCCGGACGGCGGCGGCGCGGCCTCGCTGGCCCAGACCGTGACCTTTCCGCGGTCCTGCCTGCACTGCCAGGATGCGCCCTGCGTCACGGTCTGCCCGACGGGTGCCAGCTACAAGCGGGCCGAGGACGGGATCGTGCTGGTCAACGAGGCCGCCTGCATCGGCTGCGGGCTTTGCGCCTGGGCCTGCCCCTATGGCGCGCGGGAAATGGACCCGAGCGCGCAGGTGATGAAGAAATGCACGCTCTGCATCGACCGGATCTACAATGAAACCCTGCCGGAGGTCGACCGCGAGCCGGCCTGCGTGCGCACCTGCCCGACCGGCGCGCGCCACTTCGGCGACTTTGCCGACCCCGAATCCGAAGTCAGCCGCCTGACCCGGGATCGCGGCGGCTACGACCTGATGCCGGCGCTGGGCACGCGGCCGACCAACAAGTACCTGCCCCCCCGGCCCAAGGACCGCCCGGTCGAAGTCAGCCCGCTGAGCCCGCTTCTGGAGATCCGGGCGGGCGATCCGGCGGAGGGGCTGGCCGGCTGGCTCGACCGCATTCTGAGGAAGATCTGAGATGCATCCCGCGGCCTCCGTCATCCTGTTCACGGTCCTGTCCGGCATGGGCTTCGGCCTGCTGGCCTGCCTGGGGATCGGCCCCTGGCTCGGCTGGCCCGCCCCCGCGCCGGGCCTCGCCGCCTTCCTGCACTGGGGCCTGGGGTACGGGCTGGCGGTGGGCGGGCTGCTGGCCTCGACCTTCCACCTGGGCCATCCCGAACGCGCCTGGCGGGCCTTCACGCAATGGCGCTCCTCCTGGCTCAGCCGCGAGGCCTGGACTTCGGTCGCCACCCTGCTGGTGCTTGCCCCCGTGGCGCTGTCCGACTGGCTCGATCTGGGCTGGTCGCGCGGCTGGCCGGGTGCGCTCGGCCCGATCGGCGCGGGCCTGGCCGGCCTCACGGTCTTCACCACCTCGATGATCTATGCCCAGCTGAAGACCGTGCCGCGCTGGCACCATGCCTCGACCCCGCCGCTGTTCCTGGGCTTCGCGCTCGCCGGCGGCGCGCTGCTCTGCGGCCAGACCGCCCTGGCGCTCATCGCCCTCATCGGCCTCGGCCTGCTCATGGCCTGGGTCTTCACCGACGGCGAGCACCGCTTCGCCCGCGCCGGCCAGAGCCTGGGCACCGCCACCGGCCTGAACCGCATCGGCAAGGTGACGGTCTTCGAGGCGCCCCACACCAGCCCGAACTACCTGATGACCGAGATGATCCATCAGGTCGCCCGCTCCCATGTTCCCAAGCTCAAGGCCCTCGCCCTCACCCTGGCCACCGTGATCCCCGCCGCCCTCATGGCGCTGTCCCTCGCCGGCGCCATCCCCAGCCTCGCCGCCACAGCCCTCGCCGCCACAGCCCATGCCGCCGGCGCCATCACCCAGCGATGGCTCTTCTTCGCCCAGGCCGAACACGTCGTCGCAACCTTCTACGGAAAGCACTAGCCATGCATGCCGAAAGGGCC
>JAKALB010000204.1 GCA_021813365.1 Pseudomonadota bacterium
CCGCCCGGGGTCTTCCACTCCTTGGCGCCAGGAACCTTGGCCTTCGGGTTCTTTGCCAGTTCGGCGGCGATGGTGCCCGCTTCCTTGCCAAGCTCACGCGAGTCCTTCCACACCGAAACGGTCTGGGTGCCAAGCGCGATGCGGTTCAGGGCGGCGTGGTCGCCATCCTGGCCCGAGACCGGAACGACCAGGCCCTGGGCCTGCAGCGCGGCAACCGCGCCACCGGCGGTGCCGTCGTTCGAGGCCACGACCGCGTCAACCTTGTTGTTGTTGGCGGTCAGGATCTGTTCCATGTTCTTCTGCGCGTTGGCGGGCAGCCAGCCGTCGGTGTAGGCTTCGCCCACGACCTTGATGTCGCCCTTGTCGATCGCGGGCTTCAGCACTTCCATCTGGCCCGAGTGCAGGAAGTCCGAGTTCGGGTCGGTGGGCGAGCCCTTGATGAAGACATAGTTGCCCTTCGGCGCCGCAGCCTCGACGGCCTTGGCCTGCAGGCGACCCACTTCGATGTTGTCGAAGGTCAGGTAGAAGGCGTTCGGGTCTTCGATCAGACGGTCGTAGGCGATGACCGGGATGCCGGCGTCATGCGCGGCCTTCATCGCCGGAGCGATCGCCTTGGTGTCCTGCGCCAGGATGATCAGGGCGTTGGCGCCTTGCGAGATCAGGCTTTCCACGTCCGAGATCTGCTTGGCCGACGACGATTGCGCGTCGGTCGAGATGTACTTGTCGCCCGCCTTGGCCAGCGCGGCCTTGATCGCGGCTTCGTCGGTCTTCCAGCGCTCTTCCTGGAAGTTGGACCAGCTGACGCCCACGACGGCAGCGTGCGCCAGCATCGGCATGGCAAGACCGGCCGTCATCGCGACGGCGGTCAGGAATGATTTACGCATATGATCCTCCCTATGGATGCGGCCTGCGACGGGCCGGTCCGACGAATCCGCCGGCACGGCACAAAAATGGCGGCAATAAATTCAGTTGTCAAAATAAAAATGATGCTTCAATCTTGGGATGGCGTAGATATACGCAAATATTCGCTGCGATGCGGCAGACATCGGCCGATGTTCCTGCGAATTCCGTAAGTTTTTGTTCGGGGGCCAAATAAATGCTGCCAAAGCCCGCCGCCATGATCGGGGCGGACCTTTCCGCCGCCCCGAGCGGCTGCGGCCCACTGATTCCGCCGCTGTCCGAGAC
This sequence comes from Pseudomonadota bacterium, assembly GCA_021813365.1. Taxonomy (GTDB): domain Bacteria; phylum Pseudomonadota; class Alphaproteobacteria; order Rhodobacterales; family Rhodobacteraceae; genus Stagnihabitans. Next base: position 1,186 of record JAKALB010000204.1, read on the forward strand.
CCTGCGTCCGCTGCGGCAGCAGGTCTTCGAGCGCGTGCGCGCGGCGGGCCTGATCGCGCGCGTCCAGGTGGCCAAGGATCTGGCCGTCAGCCCCGCATCGGTCACCACCACGACATCCGAACTGATCGAGGCCGGGCTGATCCAGGAAGTCTCGATGCCGCGCGACCCCGAAACCGGACGCGGCCGCCCGGCGGTGCAACTGGGGGTGCGCCCCGACGCCCATCGCGTGGCCGGCATGAAGCTGTCGGACCGCGAACATACCGCGGTGATCGTGGATTTCGCCGGACGGCTGATCGCCAGCGAGACGGTGCCGCGGCGGCCCGGCTCGATGGATCTGGCGACGCTTCTGGATGCCAGCGAACATCTGCTGAGCCGCGTCTGCGCCCGCGCGGGCCTGCCGCGCGCGGCGCTGAGCGCGGTAGGGCTGGGCGTGCCGGGGTTCGTGGACAAGGCCGAGGGCATGGTGCTGTGGTCGCCGGTCCTGTCGGATCGCCAGACCCCGCTGGGCGCCGCGGCGGCGCATCGCTTCGGCCTGCCGGTGCATATCGACAACGACGCCAACCTTGTGACGCTGGCCGAACTGTGGTTCGGCGCCGGACGCACCCTGTCGGATTTCGCCGTGGTCACCATCGAGCACGGCGTGGGCATGGGCTTTGTGCTGAACCACCGAATCTACCGCGGCGCGCAGGGGCTGGGGATGGAACTGGGCCACACCAAGGTGCAACTGGATGGCGCGCTGTGCCGCTGTGGCCAGCGCGGCTGTCTGGAAGCCTATATCGCCGACTACGCGCTGGCGCGCGAGGCGACCACCGCGCTCAACTGGACCCACAAGGAAAGCCAGTCGGTGGGCGTGCTGCTGGAAAGCCTGTACGACCACGCCAAGGCGGGCAACACCGCCGCGCGGTCGATCTTCCGACGGGCGGGGCGGTATCTGGCGGTCGGGCTGGCCAATGTGGTGAACCTGTTCGATCCGGAACTGATCATCCTGTCGGGCGAGCGGATGCGCTATGACTACCTGTATGCGGCCGATACGCTGGCCGAGATGGAGGCCCTGATGCTGAACACCGGACGCCCCGCGCCGAAGATCGAGATCCACGCCTGGGGCGACCTGCTCTGGGCCCATGGCGCGGCGGCGCTGGCCCTATCGGCGGTGACCGATGGCCTCCTGGTCCCCGCCCGGGAAATGGCGGCGCAATGAAGACCGCGGCGCTTCTTGTCCTGTCCGCCGCCCCGGCCGCCGCCCTGCCCGCGCCCGACCCGCATTTCATCGACCGCGCCAAGGACCTGCCCGCGGTGCAGGTCTATTCCGGCGGGTGGGAACATTTCGTGGGCGGCGGCGTCGCGGTGCTCGATTGCAACCATTCGGGATACCCTTCGATGTATGTCGCAGGGGGCGCCGGGCCGTCGCGGCTGTTCGTGAACACCACCAGCGCGCCGGGGCAGCCCATCACCTTCCGGCTGGGCGACATTCCCGCCGAAACCGACGTGACCGGCGCCTATCCGATCGACATCGACGGCGACGGCTGGGCCGACCTGTTCGTGATGCGCGCGGGCGGCTTTGCCGTACTGAAGGGCGGGCCGGACTGCACCTTCACCGACGTGACCGCGCAATGGGGGCTGGACCCCAGCGACCGCTGGACCACCGCCTTTGCCGCGACATGGGAGGCCGGGCAAAGCTGGCCCACCATCGCCATCGGCAACTACGTCAACCGCAAGGACCCGAACGGGCCGTTCTTTGCCTGCGACACGGATTTCCTGATCCGACCCGACGGCGACGGCCGCCGGTTCGGCACGCCGATCCCGCTGAAGCCCAGCTTCTGCACCCTCTCGATGCTGATTTCCGACTGGCGCCGCAACGGCGAACGTACGCTGCGGGTGGCGAACGACCGGCAGTATTACGTCAAGGGCGGCTACGAACAGATGTGGCACCTGAACCCGGTGAAGGAGTTCACCCCGGCGGAAGGCTGGCCGCAGGTGTCGCTCTGGGGCATGGGGATCGCCAGCGCCGACCTGTTCGGCACCGGCTATCCTGACGTGATGACCACCTCGATGGGCGACCAGTTGCTGCAACTGAACCAGAAGGGAACGCTGACGGCGGCACCCTATTCCATCGGCACCTATGCCCAGCGTCCCTACAAGGGCGACGACGGCCGCCCCGCCACCGGCTGGCACGCCGAGTTCGCCGACGTGGACAATGACGGGCGGATGGATCTGTTCATCGCCAAGGGCAACGTGGACCAGATGCCCTCGAACGCCTCGAAGGACCCCAACAACCTGCTGATGCAACAGCCCGATGGCCGTTTCGTCGAAAAGGCCGACGCAGCGGGGGTCGGCACCACCGAACGTTCGCGCGGGGCGGCGCTGGTGGACCTGAACGGCGATGGCAAGCTTGATCTGGTGGTGGTCAACCGCCGCGCGCCGATGGAGGTCTGGCAGAACGACACGCCGGGCGCCAACCACTGGCTGGAGGTTCAGCCGCGCATGGACAGCGGCGGCAATGCCTATGCCGTGGGCGCCTGGGTCGAGGTGAAGGCGGGCGACCGCTGGCAGGAACAGGAGATCACCGTGGGCGGCGGCCATGCCTCGGGGCACCTGACGCCGATCCATTTCGGCCTTGGTCCTGCCGACGCGGCCCAGGTACGGGTCGTCTGGCCGGAT
>JAKALB010000074.1 GCA_021813365.1 Pseudomonadota bacterium
CATCCCGGTGGCGCTGCGGCGGATCGTGCAACAGCTTGGCATCCACCGCGAGGTGGAAACCGTCGTGGGTGTGGGCATCACCATGCTGGCCGGAATCGGGCTGTCGGCGCTGTCCATCGTGCTGATGCTGCGCGTGACGGAAAGCGCCGATGCCTTCGCGCGGGAAGACCTGGCCTTTGCCCTGTCGGTGGTGCTGCTGGGCCTGTTGATGATGGTCACACGGCGCAATGCCGTCAGCCAGGTGGTCGGCTTCATGTCGCTGGAAAACGGCCTGATCCTGGCGGCAGCGGGTGCCAAGGGCATGCCTCTGGTGGTGGAAATCAGCGTCGCCTTTTCGGTTCTGATCGCCTTCATCGTGATCGGCGTCTTCCTGTTCCGCATCCGCGAGCGGTTCGATTCCGTCGATGTCACCGCGATCGACGACTATCGGGAAGGTCTCAGATGAACGGACTCCTGCAAAACCCGGTTGCGATCATCATCGGGATGCCCATCCTGTCAGCGGCCGTTCTGGCGCTGTTGCCGGGCTACTGGCTGTCGGCGCGGTTGAACATCCTGTCCTGCCTGGTGACGCTGGTTGCCGCGCTGTCGCTGCTGGTCACCACCCCGCCGCCCGCCGGTCCGTATTTCCTGATCGACGATCTGAACATCGTGTTCATCGTGCTGAACACCTTCGTCGGCTTTTCTGCCGCAAGCTTTTCGGCCAGCTACATCAACCACGAGCTGGCAATCGGCCGCCTGACGCCCACCTATCTGCGGTTCTATCATGCCATGTATCAGGTCATGATGTTCGGCATGAACCTGGCGCTGGTGTCCAACAACATCGGCCTGATGTGGGTGGCGGTGGAACTGGCTACCCTGTCCACGGTGCTGATGGTCGGCATCTACCGCACGCATGAAGCGCTGGAGGCGGCGTGGAAATACTTCATCCTGGGCAGCGTCGGCATTGCCATGGCGCTGTTCGGGACGATTCTGGTCTACCTCGCGGCCCAGAGCTTTCTGGGCGAGGGCCAGCCCGCGATGATCTGGACGAACCTGCTGGGCAAGGCCAACAGCTTTGACCCGGCCTTGCTGAACCTTGCCTTCGTGTTCCTTCTGCTTGGCTATGGCACCAAGGTCGGCCTTGCGCCCTTGCACGCCTGGCTGCCCGATGCCCATGCCGAAGGCCCGACGCCGATTTCCGCCGTGCTGTCGGGGCTGCTGCTGAACGTGGCGCTCTATGCGGTCCTGCGTTTCAAGATGCTGATGTCGGCCAATGACCGCGCGCTGGACCCGGGCCCGATGATGATCGTGATGGGGCTGCTTTCGCTCATCTTTGCCGCGCTGATGCTGTATCGGCGGCGCGACATCAAACGGCTGTTCGCCTATTCCTCGATCGAACACATGGGCATCATCGTCTTCGCCTTTGGCATGGGCGGGCCGCTGGCCAATTTCGCCGGGCTGCTGCACATGGTGATGCACAGCCTGATCAAATCCTCGATCTTCTTTTCGGTCGGCCATATCGCGCAGATCAAGGGCAGCCAGCAGATCAGCGCCATCCGCGGCCTGACGCAAAGCCACCCGGTGCTGGGCTGGGGGCTGGCCATCGGGGTTTTTGCCATCGCCGGAATGCCGCCCTTCGGCATGTTCATGAGCGAGTTTCTGATCGTCACCTCGACCTTCGCGCGCCAGCCGCTCCTGGCCTTGCTGCTGGTGCTGGGCCTGCTTCTGGCGTTCGGGGCGCTGGTCCTGCGGCTGACCGGCTTCATCTTTGGCGAGCCGACCGGCGAAGTGAAGCCATCCGAAGCCTCGCACCTGCCATTGTTCCTGCACATGAGCCTGGTCCTGATGGCCGGCGTTTACCTGCCGGGACCGGCCGTCGCCTGGTTCCAGACCGTGGCCCGGTTGCTGGGTTAGGAAATACCATGCCCGAAACGTTTCAACTGATCCCGATTGCCGCGCAGGCGCTGCGCAGCCGACCGATCGAGGCGCAAAGGGTGTCGCGCGTCCCGTGGTCGCAAGCCGCCCACCAGCTCGCCGAAGGTCGGCTGACGCTGCTGGGCCTGTGGGCCAGCCCGTCGGCGGTCAGCATGGCCGTGCTGGATGGCGCCCATCACCTTGGCCTGCTGCGGGTGGATGCCCGGCGCGGCAGCTTTCCCTCGGTCGGCAGGCTGCATCCGGCGGCCCAGCGGCTGGAACGCACCATTGCCGATCTTTACGGGATCATTCCGGAAGATGCCCCCGACACGCGGCCCTGGCTTGATCATGGTTGCTGGGGCCTGACCCACCCGATGGGCGAGACGGCACCGCAACCGGAGGCACCCGGTCCCTATGCCTTTCTGCCGGTCGAGGGCGAAAGCCTGCATCAGGTGGCCGTCGGGCCGGTCCACGCCGGCATCATCGAGCCGGGCCATTTCCGCTTTACCGTGCAGGGCGAGACCGTGGTGCGGCTGGAGCAGCGGCTGGGCTATACCCACAAGGGCACCGCAAGCCTGATGGCGGGGGCCCCTGTGGCGCGCGGCGCGCAACTGGCGGGGCGCAGCTCTGGCGACAGCACGGTGGCCTATGCCTGGGCCTTTGCCCAGGCGGTCGAGGCGGCAACCGCCACCCAGGTGCCCGATCGCGCGCTGTGGCTGCGTGCGCTGATGGCCGAACTGGAGCGTCTGGCCAACCATCTTGGCGATGTGGGCGCGATCTGCAATGACGCGGCCTTTGGCATGATGCTGGCACAATGCTCGGTCCTGCGCGAGCGGGTGCTGCGAACCTGCGACCTGTGCTTTGGCCACCGCATGATGCGCGACCGCGTGGTGCCCGGCGGTGTGGCCCAGGATGTCGACACCGCCAGAGTGCAGGCGCTGGTCGACCTGGTGGCAGAGATCCGCGCCACCCTTCCCTCGCTGGTGGCGCTATACGACAAGGTCGCCTCCCTTCAGGACCGGACGGTCTCGACCGGCACCCTGACCGAAGCCCTTGCCAGGCGCTTTGGCGCCGGCGGCTTTGTCGGCCGTGCCGCGGGCCGCAATTTCGACACCCGCAAGCACCTGCCCTATGCCCCCTACGATCAGCTCCAGTTCCGTGTGCCCTGCCGCAGCGAGGGCGATGTCAACGCCCGGATCTGGCAGCGCATCGAGGAGATGGAGGAAAGCCTGAGCCTGATCGCCCAGATCCTGGCCCGCCTGCCCTCCGGCCCCATCGCGGTGCCCCTGACGCCGCCAGACGCCAGCCGTGAAGGCCTGGGGCTGGTCGAAGGCTTTCGCGGCGATGTGCTGATCTGGGTGGCGCTCGACAATCGGGGAAGGATCGCCCACAGCCACATGCGTGACCCGTCGTGGTTCCAGTGGCCGCTGCTGGAGGCGGTGATCGAGGGCAACATCATCGCGGATTTTCCCTTGTGCAACAAATCCTTCAATTGCTCCTACTCCGGGCAGGACCTGTGAAAGGCCATCCATGCGCAAGTTTCTGATCGAAGGCCTGACCCATCGCCCCTTGACCGAACCGGCGCCCGGACCCGCCGATCCGGCGCTGGAGAAGTTGGGATTGCAGGTCCAGTCGGCCCAGCACCAGCGTCTGGGGCGCAGCTTGGCGATCCGGATGGTGGATGCGGGATCGTGCAATGGCTGTGAGCTGGAAATCCACGCGCTGAGCAACCCGTTCTACGATCTGGAACGCTTTGGCCTGCGGTTCGTGGCCTCGCCGCGACATGCCGATGTGCTGTTGGTCACCGGACCCGTGACCAGGAACATGGTCGAAGCCCTGCGGCGCACCCATGATGCGATGCCCGACCCGAAATGGGTCGTGGCGGCTGGCGATTGCGCGAAGGATGGCGGCTGTTTTGCCGGCAGTTATGCGATCGCAGGAGGCGTTGCATCGGTGCTCGCGGTCGATCTGCACATCCCCGGATGCCCCCCCGCACCGATCGAACTGCTCAAGGGCCTGCTGGTTGTTCTGGACAGCGCAGCCCGTGCCTGAACCCGGCCCTGAATGACCTCAGCCGTCGCGGCATGTCCCGGGCTCCCCGGGCGGAACGATCGCCAGACCATGCGGCGCGGACGGTCTGTCAGGCGGGCCACCCCGACGGCCTGCCGGTCACGGCCCGATTCCGGCGACCCCTCCTCCGGCCAGGCGCAAGCACCGCGGCGGCCCGCGGGTCGGGTGGACAGCCGCCCGAGCGCCCAGGGGCAGATCACATCGCCGCAGCGATCCGGGAGGGGCTATGGCTTCACGGCCAATAGCGAGATGCTTTTCACCCCGAACTTGCGGCTGGCGCCCTTGGCATTCTCGGAGATGAAACCATAGCCCGGATTGGTTTCGACCCTGACCACCCGCAGCCCGGCCGCTTCGATCCCGGCGCGGTAATCGTCCTGCTGCGCCGCGCCGCCGATGCAGGCGGCCCATAACGTCGAATTGCAGACGATGCTGTCGGGCAACCGGATCTCGGTGACGATGTCGGACAGTGCCAGCCGGCCACCAGATCTGAGCAGGCGCGCGGCCTCGCGGAACACGGCCGGCTTGTCGGTCGCCAGATTGATGACGCCGTTGCTGATGATGACATCGGCAATGCCTGCCGGCAGTCCGACCTTTTCGATATAGCCCTTCATGAAGGTGACAATGGCAAAGCCATCGCGGTCCTTCAGCCGCGTGGATTTGGCCAGTTGCTCGTCGGTCATGTCGACGCCGATCACCTTGCCACCGCCCCCCACCTGAAGCGCCGCCAGAAAGCTGTCCATGCCCGAGCCGCTGCCAAGATCGATGACAATTTCCCCGGGTTTCAGATCGGCGAGATGGAAAAAGTGGCCGACGCCGGCAAAGGATTCGATCGCCTCGGCCGGAACCCGGTCAAGATCGGCGGATCGATAGCCAAGCCGCTCGGCCATCGCGCGGCCCATCTCGAAGTGAAACTCGCCGGCCGGGTTCGTGGCCACGTCGCGATACATCGCCTTGACCTTGGACTCCAGCTCTCCTGGATCGAAGGCGGGGGTTGGGGCGACTGTCATGATGACTCCTCCGAATGCGTGCGGCGCCCACCCGGCGCCAGGTGGTCAGAAACTCAACGTCGCGGCACCGGCCTTGATGCGTTCGAGCATCTTGCTGGCTCCGGTGATCACGACTCCGGAGATCAGGTCGCTCTCCGTATAGCCGCGCGCCTTGACGCAAGGTGTGCAGGCCCACAATTGGCCGCCGCGGGCCATGAAATCGCCAACCAGCGCGGCCAGGGGTTCCAGCGGTGCAACCTGTGTCAGGTCGATGGCGCGTTTGCGGGCCAGATCGACCGCGGCGCTGGTCAGAAAGATCGAAACCTGCAGGCCGGCAGTCAGGCCGCCGTTTGCGATGGTGAAGGCCACCGACGAAATCTCGTGGTCGGCGCCATGCGTGATCACCACCACCAGATCCCTGGATTGGTCTGTGGAGTTGTCGGCCATTCTGTCCTCCTTTGCGGGTTCCGGCACATTGCGAAGCGGCTGCAGCTTGATGCTTGCCAACGGCTGACGGTGGCCGGTCGAATGTGATACCATCACCCTACCGGGGGCCGGAAACCCGGTGAATGACTGAAGCGCCGCATTTCTTGCCTGATCCGCCGGAAGCAGGGAGGCCTGGCCCATGAATGCACTGCTGGACGTCTTGCGCACGATGCGCCTGACCGGAGGGGTCTTTCTCGACTGCGAATTCACCGCGCCGTGGTGCGTGACCGCAAGCTCGGTCGGCCCCGATGAGGTCGGCCTGGTCATGAGCACCATGCCGGTCTCGGTGATCGCCTACCACTATATCGTCGAGGGCAGCATCAATCTGCGGTTCGATGGCGACGAGCCGGTTCAGGTCAAGGCCGGTGAGATCGTCGTATTCCCAAGCAATGAGCGGCATGTGCTGGGCAGCGATCTCGACATTGCGCCGGTCACGGCAAAGAGCCTGGTCACGCCACCGCAAGATGGCGGCGTGGCCCGAATTGTGCATGGCGGCGGCGGCGAGCTGACCCATGTGATGTGCGGCTTTCTGGGCACCGACACGCCCAAGGATCCGCTGATCGGGTTTCTGCCGAACGTTCTGAAACTCGATGTCAGCAAGGGAATCTCGGCCGACTGGATCCAAAGCTCGTTCCGCTTTGCCACGCAGGAAACCGCGTCCGGCCGGCTCGGCTCGCCGTCGGTTCTGGCCAGACTGGCCGAATGCCTGTTCATGGAGGCGGTGCGCGGCTATGTTGCCGCGATGCCCGAGGAGCAGCGCGGCTGGATCGGCGGGTTGCGTGATCCGGTCGTCGGGCGCGCCCTGGCCCTGCTGCACACGCACAGGGACCATCCCTGGTCGGCCGAAGAACTGGCCAGAGCGGCCGGCCTTTCGCGCTCGGCCTTTGCCGATCGCTTCACCCGGGTGATGGACCAGTCTCCGATGCGCTACCTTGCCAGGCAACGCATCCATTACGCCGCGCAGCGCCTGAAGACCTCGCATGAGTCGGTTTCCAGCATCGCCTACGAAGCCGGCTATGAGTCCGAAGCGGCATTCAACCGCGCATTCAAGCGGCAACTCGGCGTTCCGCCAGCCGTCTGGCGCACAACAAATTCCTAGCCGTCCTCACGGTGGCGCCACTGTGCCGGCGGATCGTGTCGCGCGGCCGGCGCAGCAGGCCGCGCGCGGAACCCGTGGCGAGCCTGAGCCGCGCAGCCCTGGGCCCATGCCCGGGCTGCGGACCGGCTGGCCGCATGTCTTGCGTGATCGGCCGGCGGACAACATGTGTGGCGAGACAGTCGCGCACCTGCGTTGCTGGCTTCGCCGCCCCGCCGGGGCGTCAGGATGGGTGCCAGGATGGGCGCAGGCCGGGCGTCGATGCAGGGATCATCCCCCATGGCCAATCCTGCGCCGCCGGACAGCCATGAGAATCTCGCCCGCCTGATCCATGCCCGCCACGACGCCATGAGCAAATCCTGTCAGAAGATCGCTGTCTCGTCTGACCCGGAACCCCAGCGATGTGGCGGTCCTGTCGGTCACGGCAAATGCAGGGAAATGCGGCATCCATGCCTCGAGTTTCCTGCGCCATGCGCAATCGCCGGGATACAGGGGCTTCAGGGGAATGCAGGCGATTTGCCAGCGCTGCCTGTCCACCGCCGCCCCGGGTTCTGACGCCTGGATCAAGGCGCCTGAGACCGAACCGGGCACCATGGAGGACCAAAGCGATCTGGGCTTGCTGAAGGATATGGTCCTGCCTGACCTCGCCTCGTTGCATGAGTTGCTGCAGGACATCAGCGCCGAACCGATCTCGCGGGCCGCGGACATGCCGGAGGCGGCGATACGATCTGCCTGCCGGGCCGGTTGCGCCCGGCCCCGATGGTGGAATTGCTGCGCCATGGGCTGGCGATGCCGGGCAGGCGGACGCTCATCCCGGATGCCGGCGGCGGGCTTGCCACCCGAATGGCCAAGGAGGCCCGGCCGCAGGATCCGCTGTTTGCCGCGTCTTTCCGGTTCCCTTCGGCGGAAGCGGTGAGCATCGTCCGGGAAACTGCCGCGCGCGGCGTGCCCATCGTGGCGATCCGCGACGGCACCTTGTCGCCTCTGGCGAAATCGGCACCGGCGCTTTCCGCCATCCCGGAGCACGAATACAGCTTCTCGCGCTCTCTGGCCGCGCCGATGCGCTGGCTCTGGCGCTGACCCGTGGCCCCGGCGGCGCGGTTGCAGACCGACCGGACCTCGCCGCGCGGATCCCGGTGGCGACCGACGCGCAGATGGCAGGGGTCGGCGCCGCAGCGGTCAGCCCGGACGATAGACCCGGTCGGCCTCGGGGTCGGTTCGGGAATGCGGCAGGCTGACGAGGGCCGGCCAGTCCGGGATCTGCGCCGCCGCCCAATCCAGCGTCTGCGCCACACGTTCGGGTTTCGAGACCCCGACGATGGTCGAGGCGATCCGGGGATCGCGCAGCGAGAACTGCAAGGCGGCCGCACCGGGAGCCAGGCCATGTGCGGCGCAGAACGCCTCGATCTGCCGGACCGGGGCCAGGGTCTCTTCCGTGGCATCCTGATAGGTGATCTTCCCGGACTGCGCGCTGCCCTTGGCGAGGATACCCCCGGCAAAGGGCGCGGCATTGAAGATGGTGATCCCCCGGGCTGCGGCTTCGTCAAACAGCGGGTCGGCAGAGCGGTTCAGCAGCGTATAGCGGTTGTGGCTGAGGATGACGTCAAACGGCCAGTCCTTCACCAGAGGCAACATGATGTCCACCCGCCCCATGGCAAGGCCGACCGCGGTGGCCAGACCTTCCTGCTTGATGCGGAACAGCGCATCCAGGGCCCCGCCCCTGCGCGTGACCTCGGTCAGGTCCAGTGCGTGTTCGGGATCATGCAGGTGCAGTATCTGGATGTGATCCAGCCCCAGGGTTTCCAGGCTTTCCTCGAACGAACGGCGGGCGCGGGCGGCGTCGAAACGACCGGTCTGCATGTCGCGGTCCAGCTTGGTGGACAGAACGAATCCCGCAGGCAATCCGCCCCGCTCGCGGATGACCGCCCCGATCCGCGCCTCGCTGCGGCCAAAGCCATAATTGCGCGAAGTGTCCAGCAGGTTCACGGGGCTGTCGAAGATGGCATGCAGCGTGGCGCGGGCCGTGGCCTCATCCACGCTGTAGCCATAGGTGTCGGGCATGCCGGCGAGAGGGGCTGCGCCGAAGCCGATTGCGGTGACTTCGACCGCTGTCTGGCCAAGGCGGCGCTTCTGCATGGCATTCCCCTTTTCGGCTCGGGTGCGTGTTCCTACCCCGGACGGGCGGCGGCTGGCAATCGTGGTCAGCGCGGCCGTCACGCCGGGCGCCCCGGCCAGGGTCTCTTCCACAGCCCGGGACGGCGATACGCCTGCGTTTCCTTCTCCGGCATCGCCCGGCGGTGACAGGGGCACCTGCGGGGCCAGGGGCGGCGGTGGCTTCGTCCATGCCGTGGCTTCGTCCCTGATCAGGATGCGCGCCTCGCAGCAGACGGCACGGAGGATGTCGACAGGTTGGCGCCGGGTGGCGGACAGGGTTGAGACCTGTCGTTGACCTTGTGGACCCTGGGGTCAGGCGGCCCGGGGCGTATCGCCGCCCGCCCCCGTGACGCCCGCGCCGATCACCCCGACGCCAGGCTCACGGCACATCCATCCAGGCCTGCGCGCGGCTCGAGGCCTGGATCGTCTCGATCAGCGTCTGGATCCGCAATCCCTTGCGAAAGCTGAACGGTTCGGGCGCTCCGGCAATGGCATTCACAAAGCCTGCGACTTCGATGGCCTTCAGATCGTTGAAGCCGATCTGATGGCCCGCCGCCACGCAGAACAATCCGTAGGGCGCATGGTCGGGGCCGGCCTCGATCCGGCGGAAGCCCTGGCGACCCCGGGCGTCAGCAGTCGAGAAAAAGTTCAGAACGTTGAAATGTTCCTGGCTGAAGGCCAGCGCGCCCCTGGTGCCGTAAACCTCGAAATCATGCTGCATCTTCCGGCCCGTGGCGATCCAGTTCCCCTCGACCGAACCGGTGGCACCCGAGGCAAACCGCAGGAAGGCGCGGCTCAGATCATCCACCTCGACCCTGCGGGTGCCGCCCTTGCCGTCGGGCCGCTCGGCGATCATCGTCACGCAGTCGCCCATGACGCGGCTGATCGGCCCGCACAGGAATTCCGCGGTCGCCAGCGCGTGTGACCCGATATCCGCCAGGGCCCCGCCCCCCGCCGGATCGTGGCGGAAGGTGAAGGGTGCAGCGGCATCCGCCATGTAGTCTTCGGCGTGCAGGCCGCGATAGCCCCGGATTTCGCCCAGTTCGCCCGCCTCGATCATCTGACGCGCCAGAGCCAGCATCGGGTTGCACAGGTAGTTGAAGCCGACCTGGGTCTTGACGCCCCTGGCCTCGGCCGCCAGCGTCATTTCCAGCGCATCCGAGGCACGAGGGGCCAGAGGCTTTTCGCAATAGACATGCTTGCCGGCGGCAATCGCAGCCAGGGCCATATCCTTGTGCAGGGCGTTCGGCGCGGTGATCGAGACCAGGTCGATCTCGGGGTTGGTCACGATATCGTGCCAGTTGGCGGTGGAATGGGCAAAGCCCAGGCGCCGCGCCGCCGCCTCGGCGGCCGCGGGCGTGATGTCCGCGACGGTGTGCAGCTCCAGTTCGTAGGGCAGATCGAAGACACGCGGGGCCAGGGTAAAGCCGAAGACATGGGCCTTGCCCATGAAGCCGGTGCCGATCAGGCCGATGCGCAGGCGGGGTTTGGTCATGCTGTCGTGTTCCAATCTTGCAGGAATTAGCCGTTGGCGATCAGGGCGGGGTCCGGATGGCCGGCAAGGTGGTCCGGAACATTCTGCACCGTAGCCATCGCCATCCGTTCGGCCGACACTGCCGTCAGGCCAGCGGTGTGCGCGGTCGGGATGATCCGGTCAAGGGCCAGCAGAGGGTGATCGTGCCAGGACGGTCTGGCGTCGGACACGTCCAGCCCGGCAGCCCCCACCTGGCCCGAGATCGAGGCAGCGGCGAGCACCGCCTCATCCACGATCCGGCCGAGCGCGGTGTTGATGATGACAGCGCCGCGCTCGACCAGTGCCAGTTCCTCGGCCCCCGGAATGGGGCGATCCGCCCCGGGCAGCTGGACCGAGATCACATCGGCCAGCGCCAGCTCCTCCTCCAGCGTCGTCACCGGACGCGCCGGACCCTCGGACCAGCCGTGCTCCAGCGCCCCGGGGTCGCAGGCCTGAACCTGCATCCCGAGGGCCGCAGCCATCCGCGCCACGATTTGCGACCGGGTCGCCCTGGCTGTGCTGGCCGCGCCCACCGGCTGGCTCCGGCTCACCACGGCCTCGACCTCGGCCAGCCAGGGCTGACGGGACACTGCCGATATCTCCTCGACACGGATGTGGGTCACAGCCTCGGCCCGCTCCAGCAGGGCCAGTCCCGCAGGGTGCAACTTGTCGGCCAGCGGGACATGCGGCATCAGGTGCCCCCCCGCTCGCTGCGCGATGCGTGCTCCGCCTCGGCCCTTGTCAGGTCACGGAAGCGCGCCACGGCGGCGCCGGCGGCAGCGGCGAGGAAACGGCTGTCGCCGCCCACGGTGGTCAGATCGAACCCCCAGCCAATTGCCCTGGCGGCATATTCGGGCGTGCCGCAGTGGATGCCGGCGCGAATGCCGGCCCGTCTCGCAGCGGCAAGGATGGTCTGGATGGCTTGCACCATCTCGGGCTCTTCGCGGTCAAGGCCGGGGGCGAGCCGCCCCCTGGTCAGAGACAGCGTCAGATCGGAGGGCCCGATATACAGTCCGTCAAGCCCCGGTGTTGCCGCGATCGCATCGACATTGGCAAGCGCCTCTGCCGTTTCGATCATCGCAAGGCCGATCATGTTGTCATTCGCCTCGGCGGCGTAGTTCGCTCCTGCCGCAAAGGAAACGCGGGTCGGGCCGAAGCTGCGTTCGCCCTGTGGAGGGTAGCGCAGGCATTTGACGAAGGCCGCCGCGTCGCCGGCCGTATTCACCATCGGGCAGATGATGCCATAGGCCCCCGCATCCAGCGCCTTCATGATGACACCCGGTTCGTTCCAGGGCACACGCGCCAGCAGCACCGCACCGCTGGCGCGCATGGCCTGAAACATCGGCAGGGCGCAGGAAAAATCCAGGGCACCGTGCTGCATGTCGACGGTCACTGAATCGAATCCCTGCGCCGCCATGATCTCGGCGGTGAAAGGGTTGCCGATCGAACACCAGCCGTTGATGGCCGGACGGCCCGCCGCCCAAAGGGACTTCAGCTTGTTCGGGATCATGCCCACACCATCTGGCTGGATTGCACGTCAAGTCGTCTCGTCGGCGATCGGGAGCCGCGCATCGCCGCGATCGCATCGGCAGGCGATGCGACCGGGCATTCGTCCAGGGGTCGCCCACCCGCCGGGCCGGAACCCGCCGCCGATGCACCGCCCGCAGCCCTGGTCCGGATGTCGCCGATGAACGGCCCGGATTTCTCATGCATGTGGCGCCTTTCCCCCCGGATCGCAGGCCCCGGGACAGCACTGATTCATCATCCTGCGCGCATTGCGGAATGCAGCACTCATCGCAGACAGGCAGAGTTGCCACCCCTTGATGCCATCAGAATGCGTCACCGGCAATGGCATCGCCAGGGGGCGGGCGGGCAGGCGAAAACGAATTGCACCACGATGACACAGGCCCCGGTGCGCTGGCTGACGCGCTGGCAGACCGGCACTGACGCCTCCTGCGCCGCTGTTCGCCGATGCCTTCGCGATTTTCCGCACTGGCAACGTGACCTGCCGGTCCTCAGGCGCTCGTGGCCGTGCAAGACGATCTGCCCACCTGGCGCGGTCGGAACGAACAGACGACGGCGCCGGCCGCCATCGGCTTTGCCAAGGCGAAACGCCGGCACCGGGCAACATATCGACGGGTAAAATGAAGTCCGGACCCCAGCTTGTTGCCAGACGTGGAAGCGCCCCGATCGCCGGGCGGAACGATGACTGCGCGGAACGGTAGCTGCCGTCCCGCCGAGTGGCATGGCCGGCGCAGATCGCCACCGTCGCGGCGGAACCGCCACGCCAGTTCGGCCGCGGCCTTGCGTCCGGCCCTTTGAGCATCGCGGGTCGCCATCCGGCACCGACAGGAGCGCCGTCGCCTGCCCCTTCGACATCACCCAGCGAACAAAAGAAGACCGCCAGGGCTCGCACCCCGGCGGCAGGTGAGCCTTGACAGGCTGGGAGACGGTCAGGCCACCTTTTCCAGTGCCACATCGGGGGCAAGCCCCAGGGCGCGGACGACCTCGCGGGTCAGGTGGGGGCGGTTCAGGGTATAGAAATGCAGATCCTCCACGCCTTCGCGGATCAGGCGATCGCAAAGCGTGGTGCATTGGGTGAGGGCCAGCAGATCCTCGCGCCCGTCGCGGACAGCAAGCTGGAACGCCTCGGCCAGCCGGGGCGGAACCCTGGCGCCGCAGCGGGCGGCGAAACGCGTGGCGCCTTCCCAGCTCTGGATCGGCAGAATGCCCGGGATGATGGGCTGGGTGATGCCGGCCCTGGCGCAGCGGTCGCGGAAGCGCAGGAAGGTCTCGGCCTCGAAGAAGAACTGGGTGATCGCGCTCGAGGCGCCGGCATCCAGCTTGGCCTTGAGCCAGGCGATGTCGGCCTGGTCATCGGCAGCGTCGGGGTGCCGCTCGGGATAGGCGCCGACGCGGATCCGGAATTGACCGGTGGCGGCCAGGGCCTGGATCAGGTCGACCACATGGGCAAAGCCGTCGGGATGCGGCGCAAAGCGGGCGGCGCCCCTGGGGGCGTCACCGCGCAGGGCGACGATTTCCCTGACCCCGGCAGCCGCATAAGCGGCGGCGATTCCAAGGGTTTCGGCGCGGGTCGCATCGACACAGGTCAGATGCGCGGCCACGTTCAGGCCATAGTTCTTGCCGATCGCCGCCACCGCCTCATGCGTCAGCTTGCGGGTCGTGCCGCCGGCGCCATAGGTGACCGAGACGAAACTGGGCGAGAGCGGCGCCAGGGCCTGCACCGTTTCCCACAGCCTGAAGCTGGCATCCAGCGTCTGCGGCGGAAAGAACTCGAAGCTGATGCGCGGCGCGGTCATGGGCGTCTCCTTCATTGCCCCCTTGTCGCATGTGACGCATTGTGAGACAAATTCATAATACTCAAGAAGAACATGAGGAGGATCGCATGTATCTCGAGCTTCGCCATTTCCGCAGCCTGCGGGCGATCCATCAGGCGGGGGGGTTGGCGCGCGCGGCCGAGATGATGAACATGACGCAATCGGCGCTGAGCCATCAGGTGGCGGGGATGGAGGATCAGGTGGGGATGGAACTGTTCGTGCGGCGCTCCAAGCCGATGCGGCTGTCGGCAGCCGGGATGCGGATGCTGCGGGTGGCGGAACGGATCCTGCCCGAAATCACCGCGCTGGAAGAGGAGTTCCGCGCGGTGAAGTCGGGCAAGACCGGGCGCCTGCACATCGCCATCCAGTGCCACGCCTGTTTCGACTGGCTGTTCCCGGTGCTGGAACAGTTCCGCCACGCCTGGCCCGAAGTCGACGTGGACATCCGCGCCGGCCTGGCCTTCGACAGCTTTCCCGCGCTGATGCGCGAAGAGGTGGATCTGGTGATCAGTTCCAACCCCGAGCCGCTGCCGGGACTGGTGGCGCATCCGCTGTTCGACTATCACCCGACCTTCGTGGCCAGTGCACAGAACCCCCTGGCGCGCAAGGCAGCGATCGAGGCCGAGGATTTCCGCGATCAGGTGCTGATCACCTATCCGGTGGGACGCGACAAGCTGGACATCTTCACCGAGCTGCTGACCCCCGCCCAGGTGGAACCCCGCGCCCAGCGGCCGGTCGAACTGACGGCGGTGATCCTGATGCTGGTCGGCTCGAACCGGGGCGTGGCAGTGCTGCCCGACTGGGTGATCCGCGAGGTGAAATCCAACGCCGATTATGTGACGCGACCCCTGGGCGACGGCCGGATCACCAAGCGCACCTATGCGGTCACGCGCGAACTCGACGGCGCCAAGCCCTTCATGGCGCATTTCCTGCGGCTGGCGCGCAGCGAACCGGTCAAGCTGCAGCGCGGCTGAGGCCGGACAGCGCCGGCGGCCTGGCCAGGCCGCCTGTCGCGTCGCCGACCTTCGCCCCCGCCGCGCGAGCACCCCTGCCGCACAAGGGGGCTCCGCCCCCCGGCTTCGCCTCCCCCGGGATATTTTTGGCAAGATGAAAGCGACGATTCCGGCCTTCAACTTGGAACAAATATCCCGCAGGGGGTCTGGGGGGTGTGAAACCCCCCAGTTGCCGCGCCGGGAGCGGTGCAAAGCAGCCGGCCTGGCCAGCCCCTGGTCCGCCGTCGACATCTGTCCGATGCGCGGCGGCGCCAGCGCGGCGGCCCGGCGCCCCTTTCCTTTGCCCGGGCTTTCCGCTATGCCCCGCCCGTTCCCTGATGCCCGCCACTTCCGGAGTGCCCGATGCAAGGCTCTGCCAACCTGAACCTGATGATCAAGGCCGCGCGCAAGGCGGGCAGGAGCCTGGTCAAGGATTTCCGCGAGGTCGAGAACCTGCAGGTCTCGTCCAAGGGACCGGGCGATTTCGTCAGCAGGGCCGATCACGAGGCCGAACGGATCATCAAGCAGGAGCTGATGGGCGGTCGTCCCAGCTATGGCTGGCTGGGCGAGGAGACCGGGGCCACGCCCGGCGAGGATCCGACGCGGCGCTGGATCGTGGACCCGCTGGACGGGACCACCAATTTCCTGCATGGCCTGCCGCATTGGGCGGTTTCCATCGCGTTGGAGCACAAGGGAGAAATCGTGGCGGCGGTGGTCTATGACCCGGCCAAGGACGAGATGTTCTTTGCCGAAAAGGGCCAGGGTGCCTGGTTGAACGACAGCCGGCGGCTGCGCGTATCAGGTCGGCGGGCGATGAACGAGGGGCTGTTTGCCTCGGGCATCCCCTTTGGTGCGAAGAAGACCCTGCCCGCCACGATGAAGGATCTGGCGCAACTGATGCCCGCCTGTTCGGGACTGCGGCGCTGGGGTGCCGCCGCGCTGGACCTGGCCTATGTGGCGGCGGGCCGCTTCGACGGCTTCTGGGAGCGCGAGCTGAACCCCTGGGACATAGCCGCGGGCATCCTGCTGGTGCGCGAGGCGGGCGGTTTCGTGCAGCCCATTCGCGAGGGCGATGACCTCATGGCCTCGGGCGCGCTGATCGCCGGGAACGAGGGGCTCTTTGATCAGTTCGCCCGGGCGATCCGCGCCTGATGCCGGCCTAGCGGCGGCGGCGGACCAGGGGGACCAGCCGGCCGCCGGCCCTGTCCGGGCGCGGCGGGCTGCGCCGGACCAGGGCCGCAGTCAGGCCCAGACCGGCGACGAACCCGCCGATATGCGCCCAGTAGGCCACACCCCCGGCCTCGCTTGGCGTGGCCGCACCGGTCAGCAACTGCAGGGCGAACCACAGCCCCAGCACGATCCAGGCCGGAATGGCGAAGATGCGGAAGAACACCACGATGATCACCAGCACATCGATCCGCGCCTGGGGAAAGAGCCAGATATAGCCGCCCAGCACGCCGGCAATGGCACCCGAGGCTCCGACCATGGGCAGGCGCGAGCCGGGGTCGATGGCGATCTGGGCGGCGGCGGCGGCCAGGCCCGTGCCCAGATAGAAGGCCAGAAAACGGGTCCGGCCCAACCGATCCTCCATGTTGTCGCCGAAAATCCACAGGGTCAGCATGTTGCCCAGAAGATGCATCCACGACCCGTGCAGGAACATATGGGTCAGGAGCGTGGCATAGCCCTGCCCCGCCAGGAGCCGCGCCGGGATCAGGCCGAATTCGAAGATGTAGGACTCGGCCTGAAAGGTGCTGACAGAGGCGCTGGTCAGCACGAACACCGCCACGTTCAACGCGATCAGCGCCAGGGTCAGGACGGGCGGGCTGCCGGACGGGTTGTGATCGCGGATCGGGAACATCGTCAGAGCGTTTCCGATCCGGCGGATCGGGTCAAGAGAGACGGGGGCCACGAACGTTTTGCGGCGAGGGGCTCTGCCCCTCGGCCTGCGGCCTCACCCCGGGATATTTGTGGCAAGATGAAACGGCCTAGCCGTTCGCCACCTCGACCAGAAGCTGGGCGTTGCCGCCCGAGGCGGTGGTGTCGATGCAGATCACGCGTTCCAGCATCACATGACCCAGGTCGGGCTGATCGGCGATCAGCGGCAGGATCGGACCGGAGCGCAGCGACAGGGCCCGGGCATGGGCGCGCGCCGTGGCCTCGTCGCCCCAGTAGACCACGCCCGAGAAGCCTTGCAGCGTGGTCAGGGCCGCGGCTGGCAGGTCAGGGGCCAGGATCGCCTGACCGCCCAGCGCCTGGATGGCCTGGGCCTGGACGCGGGCCAGGGCTTCGGTCGGGCCGAGGCAGAGCAGGGGCGGGCGGGGGATCAGGGTCAGGCGGTTCGATTCGCCGGTCGGGCCGGGCAAGGTCTCGGTCCGGGCCGGGGCGGCGGGGCGAGAGGCGTGCAGCGCCCTGGCCACCTGCGCCTCTGTCTGTTCGGCCGGCTGGGCATTCACGCCCAGCCACGGCGGCGCGGCGCGGGTGAAGCGGGCCAGATAATGCGGTCCGCCGGCCTTTGGGCCGGTGCCCGACAGCCCTTCGCCCCCGAAAGGCTGGCTGCCCACCACCGCACCGATCTGGTTGCGGTTGACATAGATGTTGCCGGCATGGATCTGGCTGACCACCGTCTCCACGCGGTCGTCGATACGGGAATGCAGGCCAAAGGTCAGACCATAGCCGCGCGCGTTGATCGCCTGGATCACCTGCGGAAGCTGCGCCGCCCTGAAGGTGGCGACATGCAGCACCGGGCCGAAGATCTCGCGCGGCAGATCGGCGATGCCGGTGACGCGCAGCACGGTCGGGGCGATGAAATGGCCCTGGGCGGGGCTGTCGAGGGTCTTCAGCAGCCGTCCCTGCGCCCGCGCTTCGGCGATATAGGCGGCGATCTCGGCCCGGGCCTCGCCGTCGATCACCGGGCCAAGGTCGGTGGCCGGATCCCACGGGTCGCCGAGGCTGAGCTCATCCATGGCGCCCATCAGCATGTCCAGCACGGGCCGGGCGATGTCGTCCTGC
>JAKALB010000075.1 GCA_021813365.1 Pseudomonadota bacterium
ATCCCCAGTCGGGCGGCATAGCCGGCCAGCACGGTGACGATCGGGCCCTCCAGGATGGCCAGCGGCAGCAGGATCACGGTGCCGTGGCTGGTCACGGCGGCAATCAGGGCGTCATAGGTCATGTCTCAGCCCCGATCCTTCACCGGCGCATTTTTTGCGGGCACATCCGGCACCGGCGCATCCGGCACCGGCGCATCCTTTACCGTTACCTCCCTTACCGTCGCCTCGACATGCATCGCATTGCCGCGCCATTCGAAACCCTTGCCGATCCAGCCCCGCAGCCAGAGCCAGGGGTTCAGCAGATCGCGCAGGATCCACATGGCCACGTCCTGCGGACCCCGTGGCCAGTCGCCGCGCTGGGCCAGCCACCATTCGCCCGCATACCACAGGACGCCGCAGGCCAGGATGACATCGGGATTCATCCCGCCCAGTGCCGCGAACAGAACGAAGGGCACGAAGCCGTTCAGGATCTCCAGCGCATAAAGCAGCGGAAAGCCCAGCCGGCGCACCTTGGCCCAGCGGACCTGACGCTGCCAGACCTCGCGCCATCCGCGCCGGCCCAGCGGCTGGGGAAAGGGCGCCGGCGGCAGGCGCACGGACAGGCCGGCGGCCCGGGTGATCCTGGTCGAGGCCACATCTTCGGCCATGTCGCGGCCCAACACCGCCAGACCGCCTGCCGCATTGACCAGATCGCGGCGGTAGAACAGCGATTTGCCCTGGGCAAATCCCAGTCCCAGCTGGTCGGCCACGAGTTGCCAGCGGGCCTGGTGGGTGTTCAGATAGGCGCATTCCAGATGCGCGGGCAGGCCTTCGGGTTCGCTCCCCACGGCCGGAGACGAGACCATGCCGACGCCGGGCGCGAATTGCGCCTGTAGTTGCGACAGGTAATCGGGTGGCAACAGCAGGTTGCTGTCGGCCATCACGATCCAGTCGCTGCTGGCGGCCTCCCAGCCCTTGGCGACATTGTTCAGCTTGGGATTGCCGGAAATCCGATCGTCCCCCACCAGTAGCCGCGCCGGAACCCCGGGATGGTCGGCGATCAACTGGCGGACCAGCGGCACGGCAGGATCGTCTGGCACCGCCACGCAGAACAGGATTTCGTAATCGGGGTAATCCTGGGTGAAGCTTGATCCCAGCGTTGCCTCGTCTTTCGGGTCGCGGCCGCAGACGGGGCGGATCAGGCTGATCCGGGGGCGGGGGCCCTGCGGGGCGGGGGCAGGACGGCGCAGGTGCAGATCGGCCAGGCCCAGGCTGGCGGCCTGAAGGCCGGCCAGCGACAGCGCCACCAGGGCGCTGGCCAGGGTCAGGGAAAAGGCCATTCGGCTCCTTTCGTCCTCATGCGACCGGTTGCGCCACAGCCCTAGGCAACGGGCAATCCGCCCGCGGGCAGCGGCTGGGGGCTGGCCGCGGGGGCAGAGACGGCTTCGGGCCAGCGCACCAGGGACAGCACCCCTTCGCCTGTTTCGGTCACGGCCGAGAAATGGTCAAGCCAGTCTCCGCAATTGGCATAGGTGATCCCGTCGAGCTGAGTCAGGGCGGGTATGTGGTAATGGCCGCAGATCACGCCGTCAAAGCCGAGATGCCGGGCGCGCAGCGTCAGGCGAGTGGCATAGGTGGCGCGGGGATGCAGCGCGGCGTTGACGCGGATCAGCTGCCGTTCCACCCAGGTCGAGGTCTCGGCGCCGAGCTGCGCGCGCAGGCGGTTCACTTCGGCATTGGCGCGGCGGATCAGGATATCCAGCTTGCCGCCGGTCCAGCCGACCAGTTGGCCCAGGGCCATCAGCGGGTCGGAGCCATCGCCGTGGGTCACCAGCATCCGGCGGCCGTCGGCCAGGGTGTGATGGGTTTCCTCGCGCACCTCCAGCGGGCCGATCGTTCTGCCCGACAGGCGGCGAAAGCTGGAATCGTGGTTGCCCGGCACCAGCACGATCCGGCTGCCGTCGCCGGCCAACGTCTCGAGTCGGGTCAGCAGAAGCCGATGGTCGGGCAGGGGCGCGCTGCGGCGACCCTGCGGGTTCCAGCCGTCGAAGATGTCGCCGACCAGATAGATGGAATCGGCGCGGGAATGGCTGAGGAAATCGATGACCTGCTGGGGCCGGCCCCGGCCGGAACCCAGGTGCAGATCCGACAGGAACAGGCTGCGCCAGACCCGGGCGCGCCGCGTCAGGGGTTCGGGGCGAAGCGGAGCGAAGGCGGCGGCATGGTTCGGCATGATGCACCTTGAACGTTGCGTCTGGCCCTTTCCGTCGCAGGATTGGATGACAAAACCGCAACAATGTCCACTGTCGGAACGGTAAGGCTGCCATGCGCAATCCGGCTTGCTGCGCCGCAGGGCCGCGCGGCGCATCGGGAGCGGGGCGAGGGCGGGCGGCCGGGTATCGCCGGTGCCGGCGTGCCCGCAGCTAACCCAGATACTGCACCCGCACGGCGTGCGGCGAGGTGCCATAGGCCGCCTTGAACTGGGCGTAGAACTGGCTGATCGAGGCAAAGCCCGACGCTTCGGCCACCGAGGCGATGGCGAGCCGGCTTTCCACCAGCAGCGCGCGCGCCCGCATCAGACGCATCCGCAGCACGAATTGCTTCAGAGGCATGCGCATGATCTGGGTGAACAGGCCCAGCGCGTAATTCTCGTGCAGTCCGGTCACTGTGGTGACATCGGCGTTCTTCAACGGCTTGTCCAGGTTTTCCAGTGCGAAGCGGACCATCGCGATCACATGGCCGATATGGGCCGAGGAAAGCACCCGCCCCTCTTCGGCCTGGTTGCGCGGGCGGCGCAGATATTCCGGCTCCTCCAGCCAGGCGCGACGAAACAGGGCGTTCAGCTCCATCTTCAT
This sequence comes from Pseudomonadota bacterium, assembly GCA_021813365.1. Taxonomy (GTDB): domain Bacteria; phylum Pseudomonadota; class Alphaproteobacteria; order Rhodobacterales; family Rhodobacteraceae; genus Stagnihabitans. The sequence continues at coordinate 2,835 of JAKALB010000075.1, forward strand.
CACCTCGGTGCGTTCGAAATCGCCCGAGCGGTAATCGGCATACCAGCGCCGCACCAGAACCTCGTCGCACAGGTTTTCGGGCAGGATCACCATGCCGCCGCCCAGCATGGCGATCTGCATCGGCGCCACATGGGTCATCATCAGAAAGGCATCCAGCGGCAGATAGATGTTGCACAGCCGCATGGGCCGGTCGCCCATCTGCCGGACCCGGGTCAACTGGTGCGGCACACCGGCCCAGAACACGCAGAGCCGGTTTGGTGGCACCACCAGCCTTTCGCTGTCGACTTCATATTCCATCTGGTGATCAATGGCGAAATTCGCCTCCAGATGGCCGTGCCAGTGTGGCGCCGACATCAACTGCGGCTCGAAGATACGCATGCCGAATCGCCCGAAGGCGCGGGTCGCCGAATAGAAGTGGCGCTCGTGCGCCGGGGCGGCGTTCAGACGATCGGCCTTGGGTCGGTCTTGCAGGCGGGCCGGGCTGTCCATCGGAGTCATCTTAGAAAACCGGAAAAGAATCTGCCAATTCAGCATTGTCCGAAACGCTTCGGAAGGCCAATCATTTCGCATCCCCGACCAGAGCAGGAACTGGCCGCGGGATCCGCGAGAATCTGAAAACCCGGCCCGTTCAGGGCCATCGGGAGGAGAAACGCCATGATGATCCGGCGCGCTGCCGTGGCAGCGCTTTTGCTGGGTGTATCCGCGATGGCGGTGCAAGCCGATGTGGTTGCACCGACCACCCCGCCGGACGCGCCCAAGTTCGATGCGCAGGGCGAACCCGTTTTCGTCAACCGCAGCGACATCTACGAATATAAGGCCCTGCCGGCCTATAACGAACCGGCCTGGGTCAAGGCCTTTGTTGACGCAGGCAAGCTGCCTCCGGTGGCCGAACGTCTGCCGAAGGAACCCCTGGTCTACAAGACCGCCAACGAACCCGATGGCACCGGGGTCTATGGCGACGTCATGCGCCATGTCATCGGCGGTCGCCCCGAAGGCTGGAACTTCTGGGCGGGTCAGTCCTATGGCTGGGGCGGTATCGACATCGGCCTGGTGGAATGTCTGACCCGGACGGGACCGTTGTTCGAGGTGAACGCGACCGACCTGCAACCGCTGCCAAACCTGGCGAAATCCTGGGAATGGTCGGCCGATGGCAAGACGCTGACCGTGCATCTGATCGAGGGTGCGAAATGGTCGGATGGCGAGCCGTTCACCACCGCCGATACCGAATTCTACTACAATGACGTGGTGGGCGACCCGAACGTGACCCCCCTGATGGGGGCCGCTCCGGAGACCTATTCGAACGGTGTCTATGCCAATGTGGACGATTACACGTTCACGCTGACCTTCGAGACGCCGTTCCCGGAATCGGTGCTTTACAACATGGCCTATGGCAACTTCTGCCCCGGCCCGGCGCATCTGTTGAAGCCGCAGCATCCCAAATACGGCGGCAAGGACTATGAATCCTTCCAGAAGGCCTTCCCGGCCGATTACATGAACTTCCCCTCGATGGGCGCCTGGGTCGTGGTGGAACACCGCCCCGACGACATCGTGGTGCTGCGCCGCAACCCCTATTACTGGAAGGTGGACGAAGCGGGCAACCAGTTGCCCTACCTGGACGAAATGCAGTATCGCCTGTCGACCTGGGCGGATCGGGACGTGCAGGCCGTTGCCGGCACCGGCGACTTCTCGAACCTGGAACAGGCCGAGAACTACGTCGAGGCCCTGAAGAAGGCCGCCGATCCGGCCAGCCCGGCGAAGCTGGCCTTCGGTCCGCGCACCATCGGCTACAGCCTGTATCCGAACCTCAGCGGCAATGGCTGGGGCGAGCCGGACGCCAACAGCCAGGCGATCCGCGAACTGAATCGCAACCTCGACTTCCGCAAGGCGATTTCCTATGGTCTGGACCGTCAGCGCCTGGGTGAGAGCCTGGTGAAGGGGCCGTTCACCACGCCCTATCCGGGCGGCATCTATGCCGGCACGTCGTATTACGACAAGGACTCGACGGTCTATTATCCGTTCGACGTGGCTTCGGCCAAGGCGGAACTGGAAACGGCCGGTCTGACCGACAGCGACGGCAACGGCTTTGTCAACCTGCCCGGCGGCGGCGATCTGAACGTCACGCTGGTCACCCAGTCGGACTATCAGACCGACAAGAACCTCGCCGAAGGCGTGGTGGCGATGATGGGCGACATTGGCCTCAAGGTCACGCTGTCGGCGCTGGCCGGCAAGGACTTTGACAACGCGCGCGACAGTGGCAAATACGACTGGATCATCATCCGCAACGGCACCGAGCTGATCACGGTGGTGTCCAACACCACGGCGCTGGCGCCGGTGGGTCCGACGACGGATGTGAACCACAAGGCCAATGGCGCGGGCGAGCTGGACCTTCTGGACTATGAAAAGGATATGGTGGACACGGTGAACAAGTTCATCGCCTCGCGCGATCCGGCCGAGCGCAAGGATCTGATGAAGCACTACCAGAACGTCTACACGACGAATCTGGACGGCATCGGGCTGACCGCCTATCCGGGTGCGCTGATCGTCAACAAGCGCTTTGCCAACATCCCGGCGGGGGCGCCGATCTTCATGTACAACTGGGCTGAAGACAACATCATGCGCGAGCGGGTGTATGTGCCTGCTGACAAGCAGATCGGTGCCGAACTGCACCCGAACACGCTGCCGGGCGCGCCGGGCAGTGCCGGGCCGGTGACTGCGAACTAGGCCGGGCCTTCCCAGCCGGTGGGCGGGCCAAGCCGCCCGCCCACCGGTCTTTCGGTTTGGCACTTTCCGGTTTCACGGGCCATTGCCGATGCTGTCGTGCACCGCCGCGCCCACCGGGACGCATCTGTCGCGGGCCCGCCCCTCTCACCCAGGTTGATCCATGCTGCGCTTTCTTGGCATTCGTCTTCTGCAGGCGATCCCCGTGCTGATCATCATGTCGATCATCACCTTCGTCATCATCCAGGCTCCGCCTGGCGATTATGGCGATTTCATCCGCACCAACATGATCACCCAGGGCAATGCCACGATCGACGCCGCCAACCGCGCGGCCGAGGCCTATCGGGAAAGCCATGGGCTGAACGACCCGCTGGTGATCCAGTATTTGCGCTGGATCTGGGGCATCGTCACGGCCGGAGACTTCGGGCAAAGCTATGCCTATAACAAGCCGGTACTGGACGTGATCGTGCAGCGCCTGCCGCCGACCATCGCCATCGCGCTGACCTGCCATCTGTTTGCCAGCCTGTTCGGCATCGGTTTCGGCATTCTGGCCGCGACCCGGCAATACACCTGGATCGACACGGTGCTGTCCTTCGTCAGCTTTCTGGGCATGACCATCCCGCGCTTTCTGCTGGCGCTGATCATCCTCTACATCCTGGCCTACCGGCTGAACGTGCAGGAACTGGGATCGTTCTATTCCTCGAAATACGGCGGGCAGGATTTCTGGCTGGGCTGGTTCGATTTCAACTGGGCCAAGCTGGGGAACCTGATCCAGCATGTCTGGCCGGTGGTGGCCGTCGCCACGATCGGGGGGCTGGCCTACAACATGCGGGTCATGCGCGCCAACCTTCTGGACACGCTGAACGCGCAATATGTGGAAACTGCGCGCGCCAAGGGCCTTGGCGAAAGCGGCGTGATCCTGCGCCATGCGGTGCCCAATGCCCTGCACCCGCTGATCGCCTATCAGGGCGTGGTGCTGCCCTACATGCTGACGGGCGAGATCGAAGTGGCCATCGTCTTCGGTCTGGCCACCATCGGCCCGGCCATCGTGGGATCGATGGCGATCGGCGATGTCTTTGTCACCGCCAGCCTGCTGCTGGTGCTGGGCGCCACGCTGATCGTCGGCAACATCATTGCCGATATCCTGCTGGCCGCGCTTGATCCACGCATCCGGGTGGGGAAGGACTGACATGACGACGCCGCACGAAGGCGAAGCCGCCGACGACCGCATCTCGACCGTTTCGAGCCTCAGCCAAAGCTACCTGGCCCTGGTCTGGCGCCGGTTTCGGCGCTCGATCCCCGGGATGGTCGGCCTGACGCTGGTGGGTCTGCTGCTGGTCTGCGCCATCTTTGCCGAGTTCGTGGCCCCGATGGACCCGAACGACAACACCGCGTCCTTCGCGCCGCCCGACCATCTGTCCTTTTTCACCAAAGATGGCTTCACGCCGTGGCCGGTCGCCTATTCCATTGTCGAGAGCGAGGCGCTGGATCCGGTGACCTATCAGCCTGTGATGGCCCCCGATCTGGAGCATCCCCGCACGCTGGCCTTGTTCGTCAAGGGCACGCCCTACCGGTTGTGGGGCCTGATCCCTATGGAGCGGCACCTGATCGGCGTCAGCGACGGCAGCCCGTTGCACCTGCTGGGCACCGACAAGCTGGGCCGGGACATCCTGTCGCGCGGCATCTTCGGCAGCCGCCTGACGTTGATGATCAGCCTGGTGTCGATCACGCTGATCACCATCATCGGCACGCTACTGGGCATCACCTCGGGCTATGTCGGCGGACGGTTCGACATGTGGTTCCAGCGCTTTGTCGAGATCGTCCTGGCCTTCCCGCAACTGCCGCTGTACCTGACGCTGACCACGCTGATCCCGCCCACCTCGCCGTCACCGGTGTTCCTGTCGTTCGTTATCCTGGTGATCGTGGGCCTGGGCTGGGCGCAACTGAGCCGCGAGGTCCGCGGCAAGACCATGGCCTTGGCTCGGGTGGATTATGTCCGCGCCGCGGTGGCGGTGGGGGCCAGCGACGGGCGGATCGTGACACGGCATATCCTGCCCAATGTGCTGAGCCATGTCATCGTCAGCGTGACCCTGGGTATCCCGTCGATCATCCTGCTGGAAAGTTTCCTGGGCTTTCTGGGATTTGCGGTGAAGCCGCCGCTGATCTCCTGGGGGCTGATGCTGCAGGATTGCCGGACCTTCAGCGTCATCGGATCCTATCCCTGGATCCTGTCGCCTGTGGGCTTCGTTCTTCTGGCCGTTTTCGCCTTCAACGCGCTGGGCGACGGCCTGCGCGATGCGGTCGATCCCTATTGAGGCAACGGAAATGACCGATCTGGTGATTGACGCAAGGAATGTGGGGGTGTCGTTCAGGGTGCTGGGCGGCACGATCGAGGCGGTGCGGGATGTTTCGTTCCGGCTGGCCAGGGGGCAGACCATCGCCCTGGTGGGCGAATCCGGCTCGGGCAAGTCGGTGACGGCCCGGGCGGTGATGCGGCTGTTGTCCAAACGCGCCATGGTCAGCCCCAGGACCGAGATCCGCTATAACGGCAAGGATCTGGCCAGAGCCTCGCCACAGGAGATGCGGCGGCTGCGCGGCAACCGGATCTCGATGATCTTTCAGGAGCCGATGAGTTCGCTGAACCCGGTCTACAAGGTCGGCAGCCAGATCGCCGAAGTGCTGCGCATTCACCAGAAGCTGGGCCGGACCCAGGCCTGGAACCGGGCGATCGATCTGTTGCGCGAGGTGCAGATCCCCGAACCCGAAGCGCGGGTGAACCAGTATCCGCACCAGCTGTCCGGTGGGCAGCGGCAGCGGGTGATGATCGCCATGGCCCTGGCCAACAACCCCGACGTGCTGATCGCCGATGAGCCCACCACCGCGCTGGACGTGACGGTTCAGGCGGAAATCCTGAACCTGATCAAGCTGCTGAAGGAAAAGACCGGCATGGCTGTGATCCTGATCACCCATGACCTGACGGTGGTGCGCCAGTTCGCCGATTACGTCTATGTCATGCAGCATGGCGTCGTGCGGGAAGAGGGCGAGACCGAAAGCCTGTTCGGCAATCCGCAGCATCCCTACACCAGGCGGCTCTTGTCTTCGGAACCCAAGGGGCGGGCAAATCCATTGCAGGGCAGCCCGGAATCGGTGATTTCCGGCAGGGAGGTGCGCGTGACCTATACCTTGCGCAAGGGTGGCGTGTTCCGCGGCACCTATTCCGAACTTCGTGCGGTCGACGGCCTGTCGCTGGATCTGAAACGCGGCGAGACGCTGGGCCTGGTGGGCGAATCGGGCAGCGGCAAGACCACGTTCGGCCAGGCGCTGATGCGGCTGAACACCCTGTCGGGTGGCGAGGTCAGTTTTCTCGGCCAGCGGATCGAAGCTTTCGACCGGGGTCGGATGAAGCCGCTGCGCGCGCGGATGCAGATCGTGTTCCAGGATCCGTTCGCCTCTTTGAACCCGCGCATGTCGGTGCGCCAGATCATCGAGGAAGGGCTGACCGTCAATGGCATCGGCAAATCGGGTGCCGACCGGGTGGAACGAGTGCGCCGGGCGCTGCGCGACGCGGGCCTGCCCGATACGATCCTGAACCGCTTCCCGCATGAATTCTCGGGCGGGCAGCGCCAGAGGCTGGCGATTGCCCGGGCGATCGCGCTGGAGCCGGAGTTCATCCTGCTGGACGAACCCACCTCGGCGCTGGACTTGAGCGTTCAGGCACAGATCATTGATCTGCTTCGGAAACTCCAGGCCGACAAGGGCCTGTCCTACCTGTTCATCAGCCATGATCTGAAGGTGGTGCGCGCGCTGTGTCACCGGGTGATCGTGATGCAGAACGGCAAGATCGTCGAGCAGGGGCCCGTCGAGCAGGTTCTGGAAAACCCCGCCACCGACTACACCAGGCGCCTGGTTCGCGCAGCCTTCGAGATTGCGACCTGAGCCATGCCCTGCCGGATCGACGAGAGCGCACAATTTCCGGTGCGGGCCGAAACCGAAGGCCAGCGCCCGTGACACCTGCAATTCAACGAGGAACCAAATGGCGAAACCCGTAGTCACTTTCATCGGAGCCGGTTCGGCCGTCTTCACCAAGAACATCGCCGGCGACATCCTGCAACGCCCGGCGCTGGCCCAGGCCGAAATCCGGCTGATGGACATCAACGCCGAACGGCTGGCGGAATCGGAAGTCATCGTCGGCAAGCTGGCGGCAACGCTGGGCGGCAAGGCGACGGTCAGGACCTATGCCAACCAGCGCCAGGCGCTGGACGGCAGCGACTTCGTGGTCTGCTGCTTTCAGGTCGGCGGCTATGACCCCTGCACGATCACCGATTTCGAAGTGCCGAAGAAATACGGCCTGCGCCAGACCATCGCCGATACGCTGGGCATCGGCGGCATCATGCGCGGCATCCGCACCGTGCCGCATCTGTGGTCGATCTGCGAGGACATGATGCAGGTCGCCCCGGACGCCATTCTGCTGCAATATGTCAATCCGATGGCCATCAACACCTGGGCCATCGCGGCGAAATACCCTGCGATCCGGCAGGTGGGCCTGTGCCATTCGGTGCAGGGCACGGCCTTCGAACTGGCGCGGGATCTGGACATTCCGGTTTCGGATATCCGCTATCGCGCGGCGGGCATCAACCATATGGCCTTCTACCTGACCTTCGAGCACCGCCAGGCGGATGGGTCGTACAGGAATCTCTATCCCGATCTGGTGCAGGGCTATCGCGAGGGCCGGTTTCCCAAGCCCAGCCACTGGAACCCGCGCTGCCCGAACCGGGTGCGCTATGAGATGCTGACCCGGCTGGGGTATTTCGTGACCGAGTCGAGCGAGCATTTCGCCGAATACACCCCCTGGTTCATCAAGCGCGACCGGCCCGACCTGATCGAGAAATTCGGGATTCCGCTGGACGAATACCCGGTGCGCTGCATCGAGCAGATCGCCCGCTGGAAGAAGGAGGCGGCAAGCCTGAAGAACGCCAGTGTGGTGGAGGTGAAGGAAAGCCACGAATACGCCAGCCAGATCGTGAATTCGGTGATCACCGGCGAGCCCAGCGTGATCTACGGCAATCACGGCAATCGCGGCTTCATCCCGCAACTGCCGCAAGGCTGCGCGGTCGAGGTGCCGACGCTGGTCGATCACATGGGCCTGCAACCCACGGTGGTGAACGACATTCCGCCGCAGCTGATTGCCCTGATGCGGACCAATATCAACGTGCAGGAACTGACGGTTCAGGCGCTGCTGACCGAGAACCCGGATCACATCTATCATGCCGCCATGCTGGATCCGCATACCGGGGCCGAGCTGGATCTGCAGCAGATCTGGGATATGACGCACGACCTTCTGGAGGCGCATGACACCTGGCTGCCCGAATGGGCGCGGGTGAAGGCGGCGAAAGTGGCGTGAATGGCAGACGCCGGGGGGCCTTGCGCCCCCCGGACCCCCCGCAGGATATTTCGGGCAAGATGAAAGGGGCGAGGGGATGACCCCCAGGCGGATCGTGATCGTGGGCGGCGGCACCGCCGGGTGGCTGGCGGCGATGCTGCTGTCCGATGTGGCGGGCCGGAAGGGATGGCGCAGCGCGGTCACGGTCATCGAAAGTTCGAAGATCGGGACGATCGGTGTGGGCGAGGGCTCTACCGCGGTATTTCGTCAGATGCTGCATCACCTGCGCCTGAACGAGGAAGAATTCCTGGCAGCGACCGGGGCCACGATAAAATACGGCATCCGTCACCGCGACTGGCGGCGGCCGGGCCATTGTTATGACGGGCCGATCGACGACCCCGCCCTGGTCTCGGGCGGGTTGCCGCTGGACACCTATGCCGTGGCGGCCGGGCGCAGTGTGGGCGAGGCGCATCTGTTCCAGGCCCTGCTGAACAAGTCGCGCGCGCCGGTGGCGCGAAGCGGCGACAGGATCATTCCTGCCGGCCCGTTTCACCACGCCTTTCACTTTGATCAGGCGCTGGTCGGGGCCTGGCTGCGCAGGAAGGCCGGGGGCATCGAGTTGATCGACGACCAGGTGGCCGGGGTTGAAACCGGCGAGGGCGGAATTGCCGGGCTGCGGCTGGAATCCGGCGCGCGGGTCACGGGCGATCTGTTCATCGACGCCACGGGGTTCCGCCGGGCGCTGATCACCGCGCTGGGCGGCGAATGGCTCAGCTATTCCGGCATGTTGCCGGTCAACCGGGCGATGCCGTTCTGGGTTGATCTGAAGGATGGCGAGGAAATCGCGCCCTGCACCACCGCCTGGGCGCAGAAGAACGGCTGGATCTGGCAGATCCCGACGCAGGACCGCTACGGAATGGGCTATGTCTATTCCGACGCCCATGTCAGCCGCGATCAGGCCAAGGCCGAAGTCGAGGCGGCCCTGGGCCATGAAATCCATCCCCGCAACGACATTGCGATCAACGCGGGCCGGCAGAAGACGCCCTGGATCGGGAACTGCATCGCGCTGGGCCTGTCGTCGTCGTTCCTGGAGCCGCTGGAGGCGACGTCGATTCATGGCACGATCGTGCAACTGCTGATGCTGGCCGAATGGATCGATGCGCCCGGTGGGCGCGAAAGATACAACGCCGCCGTGGCGCGCCAGGTGGACGATTTCCGTGATTTCATCCGGTTCCACTATGTGACCGAGCGCCGCGACAGCGACTTCTGGCGGGACGTGGCGAGCAGCCACCCGGCGTTCATCCGCGACCGTCTGGCCCTGTGGCGGACCCGCCTGCCGCTGCCGCAGGATTTCGAGCCCTTCCCGCTGGGCCTGCCGCATTTGCAGGGCCAGTTGTACATTCCGGTGCTGGACGGTCTGGGCCATCTGAGCCCATCCGCCGCCCGGGCCGCGATGGCGGCGAATCCGGCGCTGCGCGCCAAGACCCGGGCCACCCATGCCGCGCTGGTGGCCGAATATGCGCGAGCGGCGGATCGGTGCCTGCCGCATCGGGCCTGGCTGCAAAGCCTGCGGGCCAGACATGGCGAAGCCTCGTCCGGCTGAGCCGGCCTATACCGCCTCGGCCCGGGTGGCGCGGAATTCCAGGGGGCTCATCCCCCGGTAGCGGCGGAACACCTTGGCCAGATAGTTGCCGTCGGCAAAGCCGGTGGCCAGCGCGATCTCATGCACCTTCATCTCGGTTGCCAGCAGCAGGCGTTCGATCCGGTCCAGCCGCCTTGCCTGGACGAATTCGGACGGCGGCTGGTTCAGTGCCTCGCCGAACCGGCGCACGAAATGCGCGCGGCTCATTCCGGCCACCAGGGCCAGGCGGTCGACGGTCAGGGATTCGGCCAGGTGATCCTCGATGAAGGCGAGCACGCGGGCAAGCGCCGGGGGCAGGGTGGTCGCGACCGGCTGGCCCGCGAAGGCGGCATCGTGGAGCGCGGCCATCGCCTGATAGGCGGCGGCCGAGGTTTCGCCAGGCGACAGCCGCGGCGCGGTCAGCGCGGTCAGGCAGCTTTGCGCCAGCCAATCGGTCTGGGCGGCGTCGGGCGTCAGGACGGGGCCGGCGCGGCTGAGGATCTCGCGGGCCAGACGCAGCGCCTCGCGGCCGGTCAGCAAGAGCCAGAAATACTCCCATGCGCCGCCGCGTTCCAGCCAATAGCGGTGGGCATGCGGCATGGTCACCAACATGCACTGACCCGGCGTCAGCCGGTATCGCGTGCCGGCATAATCCAGCCGGCCCTCGCCCAGCAACGTGTGCTGGATCACGAGAAACGGCGATGTGCCACGGCGCAGCCCGTCCCAGCTGTAATGCTCGTTGCGGCGCTGTTCATACCCCGCGCCGCGCAGGCCGCATTGCAGGGCCCCGGCACCGGCCGGGGCGGGAAGGCTGCGGATGTCATGGCCATGGGCCAGAAGCGCCGAAAGCATGAAATTCCCCGTTCTCGCACAAGTTTTCTCTACACCCTCCGTCCGCGGCAAGACTAGGCTGAACGGGCGGGGGGGCCGCTGGGCCCGGGGCCGCCGTTGCCGGAGAAACCCATGTCCTTCAAGATTGCCATCATCGGTGCCGGTTCGGTCGGCTTTACCAGGAAACTCTGTTCCGACCTTCTGAAGGTGCCGGAATTCGAGGATGTGGAATTCGCGCTGACCGACATCAGTGCGCATAACCTGGACATGATCGCCCAGATCCTGCGGCGCATCGTTTCGGTCAACAGGCTGAAGACCCGCGTGACCGCCACGACGGACCGTCGCCGCGCGCTGGACGGCGCGCGCTATGTGATGAATGTGGTGCGGATCGGGGGGCTGGAGGCCTTTGCCACCGACATCTCGATCCCGCTGAAATATGGTGTCGATCAGTGCGTGGGCGATACGATCTGCGCGGGCGGCATCCTCTACGCGCAGCGCGGCATCGCCGCGATCCTGGATTTCTGCAAGGATATCAGAGAGGTCGCCGAGCCCGGCGCGCTCTTGCTGAATTATGCCAATCCGATGGCGATGATGACCTGGGCGGCGATCGACCATGGTCAGGTCAATACCGTGGGCCTGTGTCACGGCGTGCAGAACGGCCACCGGCAGATCGCCAATGCGCTGGGCGTGCCGATGGAGGAGACCGAGATCTTCTGCTCTGGCATCAACCACCAGACCTGGTATCTGGACATCCGCCACAAGGGCCGGAAGGTCAGCCGTGAGGCCTTGATCGAGGCGTTCGAGCGCCACCCGCTGTATTCCCGGCAGGAAAAGGTGCGGATCGACGTGCTGAAGCGCTTTGGCTACTATTCGACGGAATCGAATGGCCATCTGTCGGAATATCTGCCCTGGTATCGCAAGCGGCCGGACCAGATTCTGGACTGGATCAGTCTGGACGACTGGATCCATGGCGAGACCGGCGGCTATCTGCGCTACTCGACCGAAAACCGTAACTGGTTCGAACAGGATTTCCCCAGGTTCCTGGACGAGGCGGGCGGTCAGCTTTCGGACTACAGGCGCACCGACGAACATGCGTCGCACATCCTCGAGGCGCTGGAGACCGGGCGGGTCTATCGCGGTCATTTCAACGTGAAGAACGGCGGGGTGATCCGCAATCTGCCGGACGATTGCATCATCGAAAGCCCGGGGTTCGTCGACCGGTTCGGCATCAACATGGTGGAAGGCGTGACGCTGCCTGACGCCTGTGCCGCGACCTGCAGCGCCTCGGTCAATGTGCAGCGCATGGGGATGAAGGCTGCGGTCACGGGCGATGTGGAACTGCTGAAGCAGTCGGTCCTGCACGACCCGCTGGTGGGCGCGATCTGCACGCCGGAAGAGGTGTGGCAGATGGTGGATGAAATGCTGGTCGCCCAGGCGCAGTGGCTGCCGCAATATGCCGATGCCATTCCGGCGGCACGAGAGCGGCTGGCACACCCCAGGGTCAAGACCCGCGAATGGGCGGGCGCGGCCCGGCTCGACGTCCGCTCGGTGGCGGAGTTGCGCGGGAAGGCGGCCGCCAGGAACACCGGCGCCGGCCACGGCCCTGACACCAGAGCGAGGGGCTGAACCGGCAGCTCGGGGGTCGGTCTGGCGCCGGCGGCGCGGCCTGGCAGGCGCCTGTGCCCGGACCGTGGCGCGAGTTCGGCCAAGCCGGATCTCACGGCGTGATGTGGGTAATCAGCCCGCACGGGTCAGGGACAGATTCTCCCACTCTGGCCCGGTGAAGCCCTGGGGCAGGGCTCTGGCCCCGGGGGCGTTCACGGGGTGGTCCTGAGCGAGGGGCGCGCCGGACTTGAGGTGCTGGGTCAGGAAGGTTGCGACCACGGCCTGGGCGGCGGCGTTCATCTGGACGGTCGGCCAGACCGGATCGGCATAATGCTCGGCCGGCAGGAAATCGAGGGCGGGGCTGGGGGCCCAGCTTTCCTCTGGAGCGGGAATCGGCGCCGCCGCGTTGTGCCCCGCGCCCGAGAATTCCAGAAGCCATTGATCGCGCCCCTTCAGGCTGCGGAAGGTGCCGAAGATGCCCGGATCCCAGCCGGAGATCGCATCGGCGCTGCCGCCGATCAGCAGGCAGGGCAGGGCCCAGGCCGCCAGGGTTTCCCGGTCCCAGAAGCCATGTTGCCCGCCCCAGAGGCCGATGGGAACCACGGCCTTCAGCCGTGGATCGCCCAGCGAGCGGAGGCTGGCGCTGCCCGCCCGGAACCGGGCCAGGCCGGGCGGCGCATCCTCGCGCGTCAGCGCCTGGGCCGACAGGCCTGCGCCACCCGCCAGCATCGCGCCATAGGCTCCCATGGAATAGCCGATCACCGCCGCCCGCGGCTGCAGATGATCGCCCCAGAAGGCATGGTCCATCAACTGGGCCAGCACGGACAGCTGGTCCAGAGGGCGGTTCAGCAGGGTGTCGGCAAAAGCGCCCCTGTCGGCATAGGTGGATTGCGGATGGTCGGCCGAGGCGACGATGAAACCGCGCGAGGCCAGGGTTTCTCCGAAATGCGACAGAAGCAGCCGGTTGCCCGGATAGCCATGGCTGAGGATCACCAGCGGGCTGGACCCCGGCCCTGGCCTGGCATCGCGTGCGGCGCGGCCGTGCAGGGTGATGGGCGTCACGCCGTCGCGCAGAAGCGTGGCATAGCTGCCGCCGGGTTGGGTGCCGGGCGCGGCGGGATACCACAGCTCGATGGTCAGAGGGCGCGGGCCGCGGTCCAGCACCAAGGTCGTCGCGCCCACGGGCAGCGCGCCGTGGCCCGAAGCGGCGGGCGCGGCGGGCCAGACGCCGTCGATGCGGTTTCCGGTGGGGCGGCTTCCTGCGGGTTGTTGCGGCATGTCGGCAGGCTGGGCCCGGCGGGCGCAAAGGTCAACTGGGCCGGAAAGCCACATTTCTGTCAGGATTTCCGCAGGCTTGCAGCCAAATCGCTTGGGTTTGGGCCGTATCCTCCCTATGCTTGGCGGTGAAGCAGCGCGACCTGGGTCAACCCGGGCGCAACACGGGCAGCAGCATGGTGAAATTGACAGGCGGGTCAGGGAACGATTCCCTGACGGGCACCGGCAGTTCCGACAGCCTCTATGGCGTGGGTGGCGACGACACGCTGGTGGGCGGGGCGGGGAACGATCGCCTTTACGGCGGTGACGGCAATGACCTTCTGGCCGGGGGCACCGGCAGCGACAGCCTGGACGGCGGCGCGGGTATCGATACCGTCGACTACAGCAATTCGGCCTCGGCGGTGAATGTCACCCTGTCCTCGACATCGAATTCCGGGGGCGAGGCGGCCGGCGACACGATCACCGGAGTCGAGAATCTGGTGGGCAGCGCCTTCAACGACACGCTGCACGGTGACGCGGCGGCCAACTGGATCTATGGCGGCGCCGGCAATGATTACATCGCCACCGGAGCCGGCCAGGACACCCTGACCGGGGGCGCGGGGGCCGACACGCTCTACGGCGGCGCGCAGATGGATTATGTCGACTATTCCGCCAGCGGGGCGGCGGTGTCGATCGACCTGAGCAACTGGACGGCGCTTTATGGCGATGCACAGGGCGACGTGCTGCAGGGTGTGGATGGGGTCTACGGCTCGGCCTTCAATGACACGATCATCGGCTTCAATCAGCAGGGCCTGACCGGTGACGTCTACACCAATATCTTCTA
>JAKALB010000076.1 GCA_021813365.1 Pseudomonadota bacterium
CCTTCCGCCGCATCTACCTGCCGCAGACCTTGCCCGGCATCGGGGCGGGCGCGCTGCTGGTCTTCATTCTGGCGGTGGGCTATTACATCACCCCGGCGCTGGTGGGCGGCGCGGACGGTCAGCTGTTCTCGAACCTGATCGATTTTCACATGAAGAATTCGAACTGGTCGATGGCGGCGGCGTTGTCCGCACTGCTGCTGGTCGGCGTCCTGCTGCTCTACTGGCTGTATGACAGGCTGGTGGGCATCGACAAACTGAAGCTTGGGTGATCCGACATGGCGCTTCCGATCTATGCAAGCCCGCTGGAACGGCTGTGGCACTACACCTATCTGGTGCTGTGCGTGGCGATCTTCGTCTTCCTGATCGCGCCGATCCTGATCATCATCCCGCTGTCGTTCAATCCCGAGCCCTATTTCAGCTTTACCGAGAAGATGCTGACGCTGCAGCCCGACGGGTTCAGCCTGCGCTGGTACAACGAACTGCTGGTCTATGGCATGCAGGCGCCCGAGGCGGTGCAGGGCTGGTGGGCCGATCTGTGGGCCAATTCGGCCTGGGTGAAGGCGGCGAAGAATTCGATCATCGTGGGGTTCTGGGCCACGATCTTTGCAACCGTGCTGGGCACGCTGGCGGCGCTGGGTCTGTCGCGGCCGGAAATGCCGGCGCGCAAGGCGGTGATGGCGATCCTGATCTCGCCCATGATCGTGCCGATCATCATCATCGCGACGGGGCTGTTCTTCTTCTATTCCAATCCCTGCGGCATTCTGGGCTTCAGCTGCGGGCGGCTGACCTCGACCTATCTGGGGATCATCCTGGCGCATACGATCCTGGGCATTCCCTTTGTCATCATCACCGTGACGGCGACGCTGTCGGGCTTTGACCAGTCGCTGACCCGGGCCGCGGCCAGCCTGGGGGCAAACCCGCGCACCACGTTCTTCAAGGTGGTGATGCCGCTGATCCTGCCGGGGGTGATTTCGGGCAGCCTGTTCGCCTTTGTCACGTCTTTCGACGAAGTGGTGGCCGTGCTGTTCCTGGCGGGCGCCGATCAGCAGACCATTCCCCGGCAGATGTGGAACGGTATCCGCGAGCAGATCAGCCCGGCAATCCTGGCGGTGGCGACGATCCTGGTCATCATCTCGATCAGCCTGCTGGCCGCGGTGGAACTCTTGCGCCGCCGGTCCGAACGGTTGCGCGGGTTGAGCCCGCAATAACATGGCCCACGATTATGAAACCGGGCGGTTGAACCTGCCCTTCGTGGGCATCGCCACCTTCGGCAAGCGGCCCTATGTGGGCGACTGGACGGCGATCGACGCCGATGTGGCGATCCTGGGGGCCCCGTTCGACTTCGGCACGCAGTTTCGGGCGGGGGCGCGGTTCGGGCCAAGGTCGGTGCGCGAGGCCTCCACCCTGTTCAGTTTCGGCCATGCCGGGGCCTATGACCACGAGGACGATTGCACCTACCTGCCCGATTCCGTGCGCATCGTCGACATCGGCGATGCCGACATCATCCACACCGACACGGCCCGCAGCCATGCCAATATCCGCAGCGGAGTGCAGGCGATCCTGCGGGCGGGCGCGCTGCCGGTGGTGATCGGGGGTGATCACTCGATCACCATCCCCTGCATCGAAGCATTCGAAGGCCGGGGGCCGGTCCATGTGCTGCAGATCGACGCGCATCTGGATTTCGTCGACGAACGCCACGGCGTGCGGGTAGGACATGGCAGCCCGATGCGCCGCGCGGCCGAGAAAGCCTGGGTCAGCGGCCTGACGCAGGTGGGCATCCGCAATGTCTCGTCCACCGCCCGGGAGGGCTATGACGCCGCGCGGGCGATGGGCTCGGACATCCTTTCGGTCCGCCAGTTCCGCGCCCTGGGACCAGCGGGCGTTGCCGCCCGCATCCCGAAGGGCGCGTCGGTCTATGTGACGATCGATATCGACGGCTTCTGCCCCTCGATCGCACCTGGCACGGGCACGCCCAGCCACGGCGGGTTCCTGTATTATGAAGTGCTGGAACTGTTGCAGCAGGTGGCCCGGGCACATGAGGTGGTGGGCATCGACCTGGTCGAGGTCGCCCCGGATTACGATCCCGGCCAGTCCACCCAGATCCTGGCGGCGCAACTGCTGCTGAACTTCCTGGGCTTCATCTTTCACGCGCGCGGCTTCCGCTAGAACCGCAAGGATCGCCTCGTCCGGCCCGGCTCAGGGCAGGACCTGCAGCCAGAACCAGGCGGTCAGGATCGTGGCGGCCGTGCCGAACAGCACTGCCGAGGCATTGGCCCGCCGCCCCACGGCATAGAAATGGGCGAACAGATAGGCATTGGCGCCGGGCGGCATGGCCGCGGTGACCACTGCCGAACGCAGGCCGGCGGTGGGCAGGTGGAACAGCTGTGCCAGGCCGTAGGTCACGACCGGATGCACAAACAGCGCCAGGCCCACGATCAATGCGACGATGGCCTTGTCGCCTTCGATCCGGTAGCGGAACAGCACGCCGCCCAGGCCGAACAGCGCCGTGGGCAGGCCGGCCTTGCCCAGCATTTCGGTCGCCGCGTCCAGCGCCTCGGGCAGGGGCAGGCCGCTGAGGTTGACGGCGAAGCCCAGGGTGATGCCCACGACCAGCGGCTGGGTGAAGACCGCACGCAGCACCTTGCGCGTCAGGGTCAGCGTCGACAGGCCGTGGCCGTGATGCCGCACCAGCTCCATGAAGGTGATGCCGAAACCGTAAAACAGCGGCGAATGCAGCGCGATGATCGCATAATTGCCCACCAGCGCATCGGGCCCGTAGGCGCGTTCGGTGATCGAAAGGCCCAGAAGCAGCGTGTTGGAAAACATCGCGGCAAAGCCGGTGGCGACCGCCTCGTCAAGCGGGCGTCTGAACAGGCGCCAGGTCGCTGCGAAGGCGATGCCAAAGCACAGGAAGGCCCCGGCATAGAACGAGATGACCAGGCCGGGTGCGAAACTGGCGCCCAGATCCATATGCGCCATCTGGCGAAACAGCAGGCAGGGCACGGCAATGCCCTGGCTGAAATCCATGATCGCATCGACCGCCTTCTCACTCAGCCGGCCCGCACGCGCCAGGCCATAGCCGGCGCCGGTGACCAGAAAGACAGGCAGGATCACGGCCAGAAGGATTTCCAAGTGCTAGGCCTCGAAATGCAGAACCAGGCCGTCGTAGGCCGGCTCTACCCCCTTGGGCAGTTCGTTGCACAATGTCATGTAATCCATGTCGAGATGCATGTTGGTCAATACGGCATGCCCGGGTCTGGCCCGCGCGATCCAGTCCAGGGTCATCGCCAGATGGGCATGGGTCGGATGCGGCTTGCGGCGCAGCGCGTCGACCACAAGGCAGGGCACGGCGGTGATCTGGTTCCAGGCAGCTTCGGGCAGGGACACGGCGTCGGGAATGTAGGCCAGCGGGCCGATGCGGAAACCCAGCGCCTCGATCGTGCCATGGCCGACCTGAAAGGGGATCAACGTGACCGGTCCGCCCTGACCCGACACCACAAACGGCGCATGCGTGATCGAATTCAGATCCAGGATCGGCGGATAGGGGCTGTCGGCAGGCTGCACGAAGGCATAGCCAAAGCGCGAGATCAGATCGGTCTGGGTCTGCACATCGGCCCAGACCGGCAGGCGACGGCGCATGTTGAACACCACCTGGCGCAGGTCGTCGATGCCATGGGTGTGATCGGCATGGCCATGGGTGAAGGCCACGCCGTCGAGCGTGCCCACCCCCGCATCGAGGAGCTGTTCGCGCATGTCGGGCGATGTGTCGATCAGCACACGGGTCACGCCGGCCTCTGTGTGGCGTTCCACCAGCATCGAGCAGCGGCGGCGGCGGTTGCGGCGGTCGGTCGGGTCGCACTCGCCCCAGTCGCCGCCAAGCCGTGGCACCCCGCCGGACGATCCGCAGCCCAGGATGGTGAAGCGCCAGCTTGCCATTCTATGCCCCCCCGCCCGCGCGGGTGAACAGGCGGTCGAAATTGGCGCTGGTGGCGGCGGCAAACTCGGCCTCGCTCAGGCCGAAGATCTGCGCGCCCACCCGGGCGGTATGGGCGACATGGGCCGGTTCGTTGCGACGGCCGCGGAACGGCACCGGGGCCAGATAGGGGCTGTCGGTTTCCACCAGAATGCGATCCAGCGGCGCCGCGGCGAAGATGTCGCGCAGATCCTGGCTCTTGGGAAAGGTCGCAATGCCCGACATCGACAGGTAGAATCCCATCTCCAGCGCAGCCTCTGCCAGGCGGGCCCCAGAGGAAAAGCAATGCATCACGCAAGGATAGGGGGCGATCTTCATGCCCTCGGCCAGGATTGCCTCGATGTCGGCGTCGGCGTCGCGGGCATGGATCACCAGGGGCAACTGGGTCAGCTGGGCGGCCTCGATGTGGATGCGCAGCGAGGTCTTCTGTATCTCGGCCGTATCGGGGGTGTAGTGATAATCGAGGCCGGTTTCGCCCAGGCCGACGATCTTGGGGTGCTGCGCCAGGCGCACCAGTTCCTCGACCGAGGTCAGCGGGTCTTCCGCGGCCGACATCGGATGCGTGCCGATCGTGTAGTAGATGCCGGAATGGGCCTCGGCAAGCGCGCGGACCCTGGGCTCATTGCGGATGCGGGCGCAGATGCTGACCATGCGTGTGACGCCCGCATCGCGGGCGCGGGCGATGACCGCATCGAGTTCGCCGGCAAAATCCTCGAAATCGAGGTGGCAGTGGCTGTCGACAAGCAGCGGTTTCGAGGCGGGAAGGGTTTCGGTCATCGGGGCCTGAAGGTCAAACACGGGCAAGGGCCGAAGCCGTCTCGTCCAGCCTGAGCAGCATATCGAGGATTAGCCCGGCAGGGTCAAGGTTGACCGACCTGCCCTGACGCGCGCGGCTGCCCAGGCTCTGGGCCAGGTCGGCCCAGGCGCGGGCGGCGGAAGGGTCGGGCGACAGGCGGCTCAGCAGGGCAGACTCGCCCGGAGCGGCCTGAGGCGGCGCAGCCTGACGGGTGCCGGTCAGGGCCAGGCGCGAAAGCACCAGATCGATCAGGGTCGCGGCGGTTTCGAATGCCTCGGGCCCGGCGCGGGTGCTGGCGGTCTCGGCAAAGGCGATCATCCTGGCACGGTCCATCCGCGGGTGGCCCGACAGCAGCGCGATCAGCGCGCGGTATTTGGCCAGGCCATCCTGCGCGCACAGGCGAAACGCCTCGCCCACCGACCCGCCGGCGAGCTCTGCCAGCGCCAGGCGGTCGTCGGGGGCGATTTCGGCCCCGGCGGCGGTCAGGGCATCGGCCAGGTCCTGCGGGTTCAGCGGGCGCAGGCGCAACATGCGGCATCGCGAGCGGATCGTGGGCAGAAGTTTCGCCGGCTGATGCGCGATCAGCAGCAGGGTGACCTTGGCGGGCGGTTCCTCCAGCAGTTTCAACAGGGCGTTGGCGGCCTGGGGATTCATCTCGTCTGCGGCATCCACGATCACGGCACGGCGTCGGCCGTCGGCCGAGGACAGGGCAAGCCTTTCCTTCAGCAGGCGGATGTCCTCGACGCCGATCACCGCGCGCAGCCTGTCGCCCTTGTCGTTCGAGCTGCGGCGGACCAGGCGGAAGTTGGGGTCGGCCAGGGCGCGCAGGCGGTGGGCGGTGGGGTGGTCGTCGGGGATGTCCAGCGTGGTCGGGGGCGGGGGCGCGAAGAGGCCGTCCTCATCTTCGGGCGTGGCCAGTAGGAAACGGGCGATCTTCCAGGCCAGCGTCGCCTTGCCCAGGCCGCGCGGGCCGGTGATCAGCCAGCCATGGTGCATCCGGCCCGAGTTGAACGCCGCCAGAAAATCGGCTTGCGCCGCTTCGTGGCCGAAGAGACGCGCGGTCTCGCGCGGATGCGGGGCGCCTTCCAGACGGTCCGGTTCGGGCAGATCCTCGGCCTCGGCCATGGGTCAGCCGACCACGGCACGGACGCGGGCGGCCACGTCATCGGGTGCGCCATCGCCGGGGACCACGCGGAACCGAGCCGGGTGGCGCGCGGCCAGGTCCAGAAAGGCGGCGCGCATCCGGGATTGCATGGCCAGGCCCATGTCTTCAAAGCGCATTTCGCTGCCGGCGCGGGCCTGTGCCCGTGACAGTCCCAGCGTCGGGTCGATGTCGATCAGCACGGTCAGGTCGGGTTCGACGCCGATCATCAGCGCGTGCAGCCGGTCGACGGTATCCATCAGATCCTTGCGGGTCATGCCCTGATAGATGCGGGTGCTGTCGGCGAAACGATCGGTGATGACGACTTCGCCGCGCGCCAGGGCCGGCTGGATGGTGCGCTCCAGATGGTCGCGGCGGGCGGCGGTGAACAGCAGTATTTCGGTTTCCGGCGACCAGCGCTCGGCCGGGCCTTCCAGCACCAGGCGGCGGATCTCTTCGGCCCCCGGGCTGCCGCCGGGTTCGCGGGTCAGGGTGACGGGCTGGCCCTCGGCCCGCAGGGTTTCGGCCAGGCGGCGGGCCTGAGTGGATTTGCCCGAGCCGTCGATGCCTTCGAAACTGATGAACCGCCGCATGTGCTGTTTCATGACCCGTCCCGCGAACCGACCCCGCGACCCAAGTCAGACCCCATAGCGGGTGCGAAGTTCCCCGATCGCGGTGGTCAGGCGTTTCAGGAAGCCGCCCGGCGCCACATCGGCGGCGGCGACCAGATCGACGGTGGCATCGGGCAGATCGGGGATGTGGATGACCAGCTGGCCCAGCTTGGCGCCCTTGACCACCGGCGCCCGGATCGGCCCGGAAAACACCGCTTCGGCCTGCAGGCTGTCTTGCGCCAGCGCCGGCAGCAGCAGCGTCAGGTCGCGATCGGGAACAAGGGCGACCTGATCCTCCGCGCCCAGGAACACCGGGGCCAGGGCGATTTCGGTGCCGGATTTCACCACGGTCTTCAGCGCGAACTGACGAAAGGCCCAGTTGGTGATGCGCTCGGCCTCCTGCGCGCGGTCGGTGTCGGTGGCCAGGCCCGAGATGGCGAACACGATGCGCCGGTCGCCCTGTTTCACCGAGCCGACCATGCCGTAACCCGCTTCCTCGGTGTGGCCGGTCTTCAGCCCGTCGGCGCCAATGCCCAGTTTCAGCAACGGGTTGCGGTTGTTGGCATTGGCCGGGGCGCGGTTCTTGTAGTTGTAGTCGGTTTCGGCAAAGACCGGGTAATATTCCGGATAGTCCTGGATCAGATGCACGGCCAGCATGCCCAGGTCGCGCATGCTCATCCGCTGACCGGGGTCGGGCCAGCCGCTGGAATTGGCAAAAGTCGAGGCGGTCAGGCCCAGCGCCCTGGCGCGTTGGGTCATCTTTCTGGCGAATTCCTCCTCCGAGCCTTCCAGACCTTCGGCGACCACGGTGCAGGCGTCATTGCCGGAATTGACCACCATGCCGCGGATCAGTTCATCGACCGTGGGCCGGTCGCCCTCCTGCAGATACATGGTCGAGCCGCCCGCGGCGGTAAAGCTGACCGCCCTGGCCGAGACGCCAAAGGTCGTGTCGGGTTGCACGCGCCCATCCTTCAGCGCCTCGAACAGCATCTCGATCGTCATCAGTTTCGACATCGAGGCCGGCGGCACCGGAACTTCGCCGTCCTTGTCCAGCAGCACGGTGTTGGTCGTCATGTCATAGACCCAGGCATGGGTGGCCGAGGTCTCGAAGGCGCGGGCGGGCAGGGCGGCCAGAAGCGCCGCCGCCACAAGGACAAGAATCCGGGTCAGTCGCATGGGTTCGACCTATTTCTGGATGACATAGGCATCGGCAAAGCCGGCGGCGCGGATCGCGTCGAGCATGGCCTTGTCGCCGCGGGCCGTGACCGACCAATAGACCTTGCCCTGGGTTTCGCTCTTGCGGATCGTGGCGAGGATGCCGGCCTTTTTCAGCTGGTCCACCGCCCGCTGCGCATTGGCCTCGACCGAGAAGAAACCGATCTGGATCAGCGATCCCGTAACGGCGGCCGGTTTGGCCGGCGGCGGGGTCGCCGCGGCGGGGGCACCAGTGTCAACCCCAGTGTCAGCCTGGGCGGTGGGGGGCTGTTCGGCGGCCGGGGTGTCCTTGGCTTCGGCCTTGTCGATCGCCTGGGCGGCGGTGGCGGTCACGTCGGTTGCGGGCGGCAGCGCCTCGCCGGCCACGGTCTCGGCCGTGTCCAGGATCGGGGCGCTGGCATCGGTTTCGGGTGCGGGCGCCTCTTCCCGGCGCAGGGCCGTCACCGAGATCCTGGCGGGTTCGCCGGCCAGCAGGCCCAGGGCATCGGCCGCATCCGAGGAAATCTGCAGCGCCGGGCCCGGGTTGTCGCGCTCGCGGCGGAACAGCGCCCCGATGACGAACTTGCCGTTGGCCGGGTTGCGCATGATGACGCGCTGCGGGTCGGTGGCATCGGGAGAGGCAACCCAGACCCCGCCCAGCGAGGGGCGGCCGTCCCACAGCGCCTCGCCCTCGGTCTGAAACACTTCGGGAGCCTCGACATCGCGGTCGACCAGCTTGATCGAGGTCGGCGCATTCACCGTGGCATCCAGCATGGGCTGGCCAGTCTCGGACAGGGCGACCTGATCGCCGCCGGTGTCGCCCCCGGCGCCGCCCATGGAGCAGGCCGCCAGCCAGCCGCCGGCCAGCCCCAGAAGCAGGAATTTCCCGTATGCCGTCACTGCCATCTTGTCCTCGCACCGCCTCGGATTGCCGCGCGGTCTCGGGCCGCGCCTGTGGCCTGGATCGGCCAGGGCGATTGCTCGCCCGCGGGCATCATACAGAAAGGCCGGGCCGGAAGGAAAGGTCTCTGCACGGCGGCGGGCGGAAATCGCCGCGCGCGGGAGGTGCGACGCATCACCCTTTTCTTTCCGTGGCGGCATCGCTATCTCGAGGCGGTCGATCCGGCCGCCGCATGAGACGCAGGCGCCGGGCGGGACAGCCGCGGAAGGGTGGCAGAGTGGTCGATTGCAGCGGTCTTGAAAACCGCCGATGTGCAAGCATCCGTGGGTTCGAATCCCACCCCTTCCGCCAGGTGCCCGTCGATGTCAGGTTGCAGGCGCATAGCCCGCACATGACCGCGGCGGCCAGGGCGCAGACCGGCAGGAACAGGACCGGGCAACGATCGCGGCGCGTGGCGATGCGGCGCCAGGTGGCGCCGTCGGGTGGATCAGATCTTCGGCTCGTCGACCGGCGCGAGGGGGAACATGTCTTTGTTCGTCGGATCCCCGTGGAACTCAGCCCACGCGCCGCCCGGCAACCCAGGTTCCGCGCAGACTGGCCGCGCCGTCGAGCCGGGCGACGCGGATGAGGTCGGCCCGCAGGCCGGGCGCGATGCGGCCGCGATCTGACAGGCGGGCCGCTGCGGCCGGGGCGGCGGTTGCGGTCGCGATACCGCGGGGCAGGTCGCCCCAGAGATCGGCCAGCACCATCGCCCCGTTCAGCAGGGACGCCGGAACATAGTCGGACGACACGATGTCCAACAGGTCGGCCTGGGCAAGATCGCGGGCAGAGACATTGCCGGAGTGGCTGGCCCCGCGCACCAGATTTGGCGCGCCCATCATCACGGGTATTCCGTGCGCGCGGCAGGCGGTGGCGGCGGCAAGGGTCGTGGGAAACTCGGCAAAGCCCGCCCCGTGCCCGGCACTGCTTGCGACCTGTTCGGGATCGGTGTCATCATGGCTGGCAAGGACGGCGCCGAGCCGCCGCGCTGCCGCGACGGCGGCGGCTTCGTGCCGGGCGCCATTGGCCGCGCCCATGGCCTTTTGGTTCTCGACCTCGGCGAGAAACTCGGTGTCGCTGAGCCCACGCTTGCCCCTGGCATAGGCGCGCAGCTGCGAAAGGTCGCGGAACTGCCGCTGTCCCGGCGTGTGGTCCATCAGGCTGAGAATGCCGACCTCGTCATCGCTGGAAAACCGTTCAAGCTCGGGTTCGAGGGTTTGAGAGCAAAGCTCGGCACGAAGATGCAGGAAATGGCTGACCCGCAGGGCACTTGCATCCCGAAGCTGCCGAATCTGATCGGCGAGCGACCGGGCGTATTCGCCATGGTCCGGGTCGTTCGAGTCCGAGACCGAGCCGATCCGCAACGCATCGAAAACCGTCGTGATCCCGACCGAGCACAGCTCGGCATCATGGGCGAGAACGGCCGCGACGGGGGGCCAGGCAACGCGGGGGCGTGGCTGGAGGTGGCGTTCGAGATTGTCGGTGTGCAGCTCGATCAGGCCGGGCAGCAAGAGATCGCCGCCCATGTCCTCTCCCAATCGGCTGGCGCCGGGCTGGATTTCCGCGATTGTTCCGTCAGAGATCCGAACGGATCCGCGTATCACCTCATCCGCAAGGACAATCCAGGCATTGGACAGTATCAGGTCGTGCATGAAGGGGCATCTTTCTGTTGCCCGGAGTCCTGGCAGCGAATCGTCACGGCACTGTGACAAACCGCTGGGATAGCGAGGCCATGGACTGTCAGCGCTATGCCATCTACTACGCCCCCCGCCCGTCGCGACTTGCTCGGGCCGCTGCCGCCTGGCTGGGCTGGGACGCCACGGGTGGGCCGGCCCCGGCAGAGGACGGCATGCCGACGTTCCCGCCCGCGGTGACTGAGGCGCCCCGCAGATACGGCTTTCACGGGACGCTGAAGGCGCCGTTTCGCCTGGCACCCGGCTGTTCGCCGGACGATCTCTTGCGGGCGATGGCGCGGCTGGCGGCCGGGCGCCCGCGCGTCCTCCTTCCGGCCCTGACGCTGCAGCACCTGGGCGATTTTCTGGCGCTTGCGCCGGAAGGCGAGGCCTCGGACCTGGCGGCGCTATCGGCAGAGGTCGTGCGGCAGATGGAGCCGTTTCGGGCGCCACTCGACGCTGCCGAAATCGCCCGGCGCAACCCCGAAAGGCTGACAGAGCGGCAGCGCGCCAACCTGCGGCACTGGGGGTATCCTCATGTCATGGAAGACTTCCGCTTCCATCTGACCTTGACGGGCCCGCTGGGCCACGAAGAGATCGGCCAGGTGGCGGCGGCGCTGGACAGGTGGCTGGTCCCGCTGGTGCCCCGCCCGTTCCCGATCGAAGACCTATGTCTCTTCGGCGAGGGGGCCGACGGCCGGTTCCGACTGCTGGCCCGTCACGCGCTGACGGGCTGAAGCCCTGCCAGCAACCGGGCAACCCCCGCCTCGGGCGTGCTGTCGTTCGAGACGTCGATGACCGGAAATCCATCGGGCAGGTCATAGGAGGCGCGCCGCAGACGCGCCTCGATCTCTTCCCGGCTTTCCCGGCCTCGGGCGGCCAGGCGCTCGGCAAGAATGCAGGAGGGGGCGCTGATGCGGATGACGGTCAGGTCGGGAAAGACGTCCCGCGCCTGCGACAGGGCCGCGCGAGAGCCGTTGAACAGCACGGTGCCCCCCTTGGAAACGGAAGCAAATTCAGATGTCTCCATGCCATAGCTGAGCCCGTGGGCCTGCCAGGACAACAGGAAGCGGCCTTCGGCTGCCCATTGGCTGAACGTCGCGCGGTCGACGCCGAGAAAGGGCTCGCCGCCGGCGGCTTCGGGGCGGGTGATCACGCGCCGCGCCCAGTGCAGGCCCGGAACCTGCGCGACGGCCCCGGCGATCAGCGTGTCCTTCCCGACGCCGGAGGGGCCGACAACGGCAAAGACCCGGCCTGTCATGCCGCGATCCCGGGTGTGAAGGCCGTGACATCCACCAGCCGGTCGCAGACGCGGGTGCGGGCCGCCGCGTCATGGAAAATCCCCAGGATCGCCTGTCCCATGCGCTTCGCCTCCTCGATCAGGGTCAGGACAATCTCGCGGTTGCCGGCGTCGAGGCTGGCCGTAGGTTCGTCCAGCAGCAGGGCGGGCCAGGGATGGATGAAGCCGCGCGCGATGTTCACGCGCTGCTGTTCTCCACCCGAAAAGGTCGTCGGGGAAAGCTGCCAGAGCCGCTCGGGGATGTTCAGCCGCGACAGAAGGGCTGCGGCTGCGGCGCGAGCGAACTCTTCCGGGCGGCCCAGCGTCAGCAGCGGTTCTGCCACCACGTCGAGCGTCGGCACGCGGGGCACGACACGCAGGAACTGGCTGACATAGCCGAGCGTGCTGCGGCGAAGCGCAAGGATGGCGCGCGGATCGGCGCGGGCCACATCCACGGTCCCGACGCGGATACTGCCGCAGGAGGCGAGGTAATTGCCCCAGATCATCCGCATCAGGGTCGACTTGCCCGCCCCGGATGCTCCGGTCAGGCCGACACATTCCCCGGGCGCGACGCGCAGTTGGGCGTCCTGCATCACGGACAGGACCGTGCCGCCTTGCGTGTGCAGGGTGAAGCTCTTGGCCAGCGCGCGGACCTCGATCATGGCCGACGGCTCGGGGGTTGCGGCAAGCGGCATGTCAGACCTGCAGAACAGAGGAGACGAGAAGCTGCGTGTAGGCGTGCTGGGGATCGTCCAGCACCTGGTCCGTCAGACCCTGCTCGACGACGCGGCCCGATTTCATCACCATCAGCCGATCGGCCAGAAGCCGGACCACGGCCAGATCATGGGTGACGATGATGACCGACAGCCCCATGCGGCGGACAAGCCCGCGCAGAAGGTCCAGAAGCCGCGCCTGGACCGAAACGTCCAGTCCCCCGGTCGGCTCGTCCATGAACACAAGGCGAGGGCCGGTCACCAGGTTGCGGGCGATCTGCAGCCGTTGCTGCATGCCCCCGGAAAAGGCGCGGGGGCGGTCGTCGATCCGGTCCGGGTCGATCTCGACCCTCTCCAGCCAGTCGGTGGCCTGGGCGCGGATCTGGCCAAAGTGGCGCGCGCCGGCGCCCATCAGCCGTTCGCCCACATTGCCGCCCGCGGTCACGCCCATCCGAAGCCCGTCGCGCGGGTTCTGGTGGACAAAGGCCCATTCGGTCCGCATCAACCGCCTGCGCGCCGCCTCGGGCAGGGCCAGAACATCGGTGGTCCCGTCCCAGACCACGCGGCCGCTGTCCGGGGGCAGGTGGCCGGCAAGGCAGGACAGCAGCGTGGATTTTCCGGACCCGCTTTCGCCCACGATGCCGAGGACCTCGCCGTGGTAAAGATCGAAGGACACCTCGGCACAGCCGATCCGGGATCCATAGGTCCGCGTCAGGTCGCGCACGGTCAGGAGCGGAGGCGGCATCTGCGCATTCATTCGGCTGCCTCGCGGCGGCTGCGGCAGAAATCTGTGTCCGAGCAGACGAACATGCGCCCGCCCCGGTCATCGGTGATCACCTCGTCCAGGTAGCTGGTGGCCGACCCGCAGAGACTGCAGGCATGGTCGGCCTTGGTCGGTCGGAAAGGGTGATCCTCGAAATCCAGGCTGATCGCCCGGGTGTAGGGCGGCAGCGCATAGATGCGCTGTTCGCGCCCGGCACCGAACAGCATCAGCGCCGGGTTTCCGTCGAGCTTGGGATTGTCGAACTTCGGGATGGGCGAGGGATCCATCACATAGCGCCCTTCGACCCTGACCGGATAGGCGTAGGAGGTGGCGATGGCGCCGTGGCGGGCGATGTCTTCGTAAAGCTTGACATGCATCAGCCCGTATTCCTCCAGTTCGTGCATCTTGCGCGTCTCGGTCTCGCGCGGCTCAAGAAACCGCAGGGGCTCGGGAATGGGCACCTGGAAGACCAGGATTTGCCCCTCGGTCAGCGGGTGCTCGGGGATGCGGTGGCGGGTCTGGATGATCGAAGCATCGGCCGTGGCCTCGGTGACGGCGACGCCGGCGGTCTTGACGAAGAACTTGCGGATCGAGACTGCGTTGGTCGTGTCATCCGCGCCCTGGTCGATGACCTTCAGGACATCCTCGGGCACAAGGCAGGCGGCAGTGACCTGGACCCCGCCGGTGCCCCAGCCATAGGGCATGGGCATTTCCCGGCTGGCAAACGGCACCTGGTAGCCCGGCACCGCAACCGCCTTCAGGATGGCGCGGCGCAGCATGCGCTTGGTCTGCTCGTCGAGATAGGCGAAGTTGAAGGCGGCGTCGGTCATTCTGCGGCCTCCGGCAGCGCCTCGCGCCGCAGGCGGCGGACCAATTCCAGTTCGGCCTGAAAGTCCACGTAGTGCGGCAGCTTGATGTGTTCGAGAAAGCCCGTCGCCTGCACGTTGTCGGCGTGGGACAGGACAAATTCCTCGTCCTGCGCCGGCGCGCCGACATCGTCCTCGCCCAGTTCCTGCCAGCGCAGGGCGCGGTCGACCAGGCTCATGGACAGGGCCTTGCGTTCATTCTGGCCGAAGGCGAGGCCATAGCCACGGGTGAACTGCGGCGGTTCGGTCTTTGAGCCCATGAACTGGTTGATGGTTTCACATTCCGAAAGCTCGACCTCGCCGACCTCGACGGAAAAGCCAAGTTCGGGGATGAACAATTCCACCGCGACCAGCCCGATGCGCAGTTCGCCGACAAAGGCATGGGTGCGGCCGTAGCCGCGCTGGGTGGAATAGGCCATGGACAGAAGGAACCCCTCGTCGCCCCTCGCCAGCGCCTGCAGCCGAAGCGCGCGGTCCGCCGGCAGCTCCAGCGGCGCGCGGGTCAGGTCGCCAGGCTCCGCCTCGCCGGGCGGGGTGGCCTCGATCAGCCCGTCCTGGTCCAGCAGCGTGGTGACATGCGGCACCGGCTCGTCCCGGATCGGGGCGGTGGGCGCCCGCGGCGCTTCGCCCTCCGCCATGAGGGTGAAGTCCAGAAGGCGGTGAGTGTAATCGAAGGTGGGGCCAAGAACCTGCCCGCCCGGCAGATCCTTGAACGTCGCCGAAATGCGCCGTTGCACCGTCATGGCGGCAGTGTCGAGTGGCAGGGAGGCGCCGAGCCGCGGCAGGGTCGTCCGATAGGCGCGCAGCAGGAACACCGCCTCGATCATGTCGCCCCGCGCCTGCTTGATGGCGAGGGCGGCGAGATCGGGATCGTAAAGCGAGCCCTCGGTCATCACCCGGTTCACCGCAAGCGTCATCTGCTCGCGGATCTGGGCCACCGTCAGCTCCGGAACGGCAGCATCGCCCCGCCGCGCTTCGGCGAGCCAGGCATGGGCCGCGTCGATGGCGCGTTCGCCTCCCTTGACGGCGACATACATCAGGCGGCCTCCACAATCGTGCTGCGGGGAAGGCCGGCGATCCGGTCGCCAGCGGTGAAGAAGCAATCGAATCCCAGGGGGAACAGGCGGCGGTTCTCGCGGAAGGCCGCAATCTCGGGCAGCGCAAGGCGCGCCGTGCCCCTGATGCCGGGGCCGCGCAGGCCGGGTCCGTCGGCGTTCAGGGCCGTGGTCTCGACGATCAGCGTGGCCGAACGGTCAGGATAGTCGGGCCGCCCGATCGGAAAGCGGTCGACCGGCTGCAGGGCCGCCCAGGTGCCGAGGATGAACATCGCATTTGCGGGCGCGACCAGCGGGGCGCCGACATGAAAGGCGATCCAGTCGCGAAGCTCCCGGGTGTCATGCGACGGGGCAAGCCAGAGCGGCGTCGAGCGGTCTGCAAGGACGAGGAGCAGGGTTCCGGCGGCGACAGACAGGGGTGCCGGCGGCGCGGCGCCCTCGACCTGCCGGATCGTTCCGGGCTGCGACAGGACCGCAAGAGCCATGCGAAAGGCCCGAGCCGACTGAGAGGCCGGTTCGGCAAAGCCGCCCGTGAGAGCCTGCTGGGCAAAAGCCTGCGCGGTCATTCGTCTTCGCCTCGGACCAGGGTGAAGAAATCGACCCGCGTTGCGGCCGCGCGGGCGGCGCGGGCGCGCCGCGCGGCTTCGGTGTCGTCGCGCAGGGGGGCCAAGATTGCGGTTTCGATTCCCTGCGGATCGGCTTGCCAAAGGGCATCGACAAGCGCGGCGCGCCGGGCATGGGCCTTGTCGCGACCCTGCACATGCGCATGTCCCACCTTCCCGCCCGGCAACCGCAGCACGCAGCGCGTCACGGTCATTTCGCCGAGGTTGAAGGGCGCCCCGGTCGCGCCGATGCGGCCGCGCAGCATCACGGTTCCGGTTTCAGGTGGACGGAGCCAGGCGATCTCGGGCTCGGGCCCAAGGTTTGCAATTAGCATCGCAAGGCGGTCTGGCGCGGCCTTCGCCAGAAGGCCCATCACATCCTTGCGGCTCAAAGCCGGAGAATCGCTCACTTGTCCGCCCGACGCTGAATCTATACAACTAGACAACTGATATCGCCCCGCGGTGACGCTTTGATGACAGGGACGGCGCTTTGGCAGGTGATTGCCGCGGCCTTGCGCGGCGAGATTGCCTCCGGCGCGTATCGGCCCGGGGCGCGGTTGCCTTCCGAGGCGGATCTCGCCCGGCGTTTCGGCGTGAACCGGCATACCGTCCGGCGCGCGATTGCGGCGCTGGCCGAGGCGGGAGAGGTCCGCTCGCGACGGGGGGCCGGGGTCTTCGTCGTCGCCCCGCGTGCCGACTATGCGCTCGGGCCACGGGTGCGGTTCCATCAGAACCTGCTGGCATCGGGTCGGACGCCTTCTCGCCGCTTCCTGCGCATGGAAACCCGGGCGGCAACCGATGAGGAAGCCCTTGCGCTGGGGCTGGGCCACGGCGCGCCCGTGCATCTCGTCGAGGGCCTGTCCCTTGCGGATGGTGATCCGGTTGCCCTGTTCCGGTCGGCATTTCCGGCGGCAGGACTGTCTGACCTCTTGACCGACCTCGCCGTGACCCTCTCGGTGACAGAGGCGCTGCGGCGGGGCGGTGTGGCCGACTATACCCGCGCATCGACCCGGGTGACGGCGGAACCCTGCGATCCGGTCGCCGCACATCATCTTGGCCTTGAACCCGGCAGGCCCGTGCTGCGGACCGTTGCCGTGAACACCGACCTCGCCGGCCGTCCGGTGGAATACGGTATCACGCTGTTTGCCGGGGATCGCGTTGCCCTGACGATCGCGGGAACGGAAATGCGCTGACTGTCACGCATCCGTTGCCTTGCTGCGGCATGTCGGAAAAAAAAGACAAGCCGCGAGCCGACCGCCATGAGTGAGCTGCCTCCCCTTCGCCTGACGGGTGCAACGATCCTTCGCGATGGGCAGATGCAGGCCGGGTCGCTGTCGCTGGCAGACGGAAAGATCACGC
>JAKALB010000077.1 GCA_021813365.1 Pseudomonadota bacterium
CGCACGGCAAAGACCACCCCCCGTTCGGCCCGCAGCGCGGTCTGGTCGATGCCCAGCGCCCGCACCCATTCGCTGCGGGCACGTTCGATGAATTTCAGGTAATTGGCGTGATAGACGATCCCGGCCAGATCGGTGTCCTCGTAATAGACCCGAACCTGGAAGCGATGCGGACCGGCCGGCGCCTCAGACACCGGGCACCAGCGGCACGCCGCAGGCGGCAAGACAGGCCAGCGCGGCAAGGCTCAGGATCCGTCGGGTCATTGCGGTCTCCGGATGGGCGCGTGCAAGGCTAGGCGATCCGGGCCGCGATCCGCAAGCCGTGGCTCGCATCGCGCGCCACGGCCGGCAAAACCGGGTCATAGGCCGCGCGGATGATCGCTGCCACATCCGGCCGCAGGACCACCCGGCCATCCACCCGCGCCAGCGGACCGCTGCGGAAGAAGGCCAGGTCCGACCAGAGCAGGATGACCTCGGCCGCCTGGGCCAGGGCCAGGTCCGCCGCCGGAACAGCCGCCAGCGCCACATCCATCCGCAGGAAGACAAAGGCCGCCATGATCGCACCCTCGGGGTCAAGACGGAACAGCCGGTACTGGTTGGCCTCCGCCGCCACCAGCCGCGCCACCAGTGACCCCAGTTCCGGCACCAGGCGATCCAGTCCCGGCACTTCCGGCAACTCGGCCCATTGGCGGCAGAAGAACACCATCAGATTGGCGCCCAGTTCCGTGTCGGTCTCCACAAGCCCGTGGCCGGCCAGCGCGGCCACGGCCTCGATCGCACCCTTCACCGTGGCCAGCGTCGCATCGTCGACACCGAACACGACCGGCGCGATCGGCCGCCCCCAGCGCGCGCACAGATATCGCCCGTCGCCCCATGTGAAGAACCGCACGACTTCCTCGGCCTGCATCCTCATTCCCGTCCTTCCACCCGCGCGCGCCCCGCGGAATCCGGATGCGCTGCGCGCAGCCTTTGCCCCGTCTCTGCGCTCGGCGCAACCGGCCCGGAATCCGGGGGGCTTGCGCGCCCCCCGGGCCCCCCGCGGGATATTTGGGCCAAGTTGAAGTGGAAATCAGCGCGGCAAGGCACAGCCCGGGCCCGCCTGACCTCTGCCTTCGCCTGGCTTTCACCTTGCCTCAAATATCCCGGGGGCCAGGGGGCAGCGCCCCCTGACCAGGCCGGCTGCGCGCGGTGCGGGGACGAGACCGGGTTGGCGCCGAGCAGGGCCAGCCTGGTCTACTGGCCGCCTTCGAACAGATCGCTCTGTCCTGCCGGACGTGGCGGGGGCAGGCCCAGGTGGGTCCAGGCGCTGCGTCCCAGCATGCGGCCCCGCGGGGTGCGCAGGATCAGCCCCTGTTGCAGCAGGAAGGGCTCGATCACTTCCTCGATCGCGTCGCGGGCTTCCGACAGCGCCGCGGCGATGGTTTCCACCCCCACCGGTCCACCGCCATAATGATCGGCCAGCAACGACAGATAGCGGCGGTCGTTGCCATCCAGCCCCAGATGATCCACGCCCAACCGGGTCAGCGCCCGGTCGGCGATCGGCTGCGTCAGGCGGCCGTCGCCCTCGACTGTCACGAAATCCACCACCCGGCGCAGCAGGCGGCCCGCGATCCGCGGCGTGCCGCGCGCCCGCCGCGCGATCTCGCGGGTGCCGGCCGGGTCGGAGGCGATGCCCATCAGCCGCGCGCCGCGGGTGACGATCAGGTCCAGTTCGTCCACGGTGTAGAATTCCAGCCGGGTCGGAATGCCGAACCGGTCGCGCAGCGGCGTGGTCAGAAGTCCCAGTCGGGTGGTGGCGCCGACCAGCGTGAAGGGTTGCAGCTCGATCCGCACGGTCCGCGCCGCCGGGCCCTCCCCGATCACCAGGTCCAGGGCGAAATCTTCCAGCGCCGGGTACAGGACCTCTTCCACCACCGGCGACAGGCGGTGGATCTCGTCGATGAACAGCACATCGCGCGGCTCCAGATTGGTCAGGATCGCCGCCAGATCGCCCGGCCTGGCCAGAACGGGGCCCGAAGTCATCCGGAACCCGACCCCCAGTTCCCGCGCCATGATCTGCGCCAGCGTGGTCTTGCCCAGGCCGGGCGGCCCGTGGAACAGCGTGTGATCCATCGCCTCGCCACGCAGCCTGGCGCTCTCGATGAAGACCCGCAGATTGGCGCGCGCCTCTGCCTGGCCCACGAACTCCTCAAGGCTCTGCGGCCGCAGGGCGCGGTCGGTGTCCTCGGGCAGCTTTTCGGGAGAAAGGGTGCGGTCGGTCTGCATGGCTTACCCCCTGGGCGCCAGCAGTTTCAGCGCGGCGCGGATCAGTTGCGCCGTTTCCGCCGCCGGCGCTTCGGCCGAGGCCGTGGCGATGGCCTGCGCCGCATCACCCTGAGTGTAACCGAGGTTGAGAAGGGCGGAAAGGGCATCCGCCGCATGGGCGGCGCGGGATGGTGGCGCGGCCGGGATCGGGGTGCGCCGCGCTGGCGTGGCCGGTTCGACCACCTCGGCCCCGGCCGGGCCGGTGGCAGACAGCACCCCACCCAGCGCCATCAGGCCCGGAGCCCTGGCCTTCAGCTCGAGGATCACGCGCTGCGCCAGCTTGGGTCCGACTCCCTGGGCCGACTGGATCGCCCGCGCATCGCCCAGCGCAATCGCCCGGGCCAGCCCCTCGGCCCCCAGCGCCCCCAGCATCGACATCGACGCCTTGGCCCCCACACCCTGCACCGTCATCAGCAGCCGATGCCATTCGCGCTCCAGCAGGGTCGGAAAGCCGAACAGTTGCAACAGGTCTTCCCGCACCAGCAGGTCGGTGTAGAGCGCCGCCGCCTCGCCCACGGGGGGCAGGACGGCCAGGGTGCGCTCGTTCACATGCACGATATAGCCGACGCCCCGCACATCCAGCAGGATCTGGTCGGGCCCCTTCCAGTCCACGATGCCCGACAGCTTCCCGATCATCCCGCCGCCCTTTTCAACGCCTGCTGCAGGCGGCCCGCGCTTTGCAGGTGATGGGCATGGCAGATGGCGATGGCCAGCGCATCGGCCGCATCGGGGCCGGCGATCGCCACCCCCGGCAGATGCAGGCGGATCATGTGATCGATCTGAGACTTGGCGGCATGGCCGACGCCCACGATGGTCTTCTTGACCGCGTTGGGCGCATATTCGCCGACCGTCAGCCCGAATTGCGCCGGCACCAGCAGGGCAATGCCCCGCGCCTGGCCCAGCTTCAGCGTGGCCACCGCGTCCTTGTTGACGAACGTATGCTCCACCGCCGCCGCATCGGGGGCATAGGTTCGCAAGACCTCTGTCAACTGGCTGTGCAGATCGGCCAGGCGGAAGGCCAGATCGCCCTCGCCCGCGTGCGATTCGGAATGACAGATGCCATTGGCGACATGGGTGATCCTGGCTCCCAGGGTGTCGATCACCCCCCAGCCAAGGTTCCGAAGACCCGGGTCGATCCCCAAGACGCGCATCCTGCCCTCTTTTTTCCCGGGTTAGCACGAAAGGGGAACAAAGGCCAAGAACCAATTCGCGCCCCCCGTTGCGCTCCCGTTGCGCCCCTGTTGCGCCCCTGTTGCGCCATGTCCGGGCGCAGCCGCGATCCGGTCGGTTTCCGTCCGGCGGCAGGCTTCCAGCCTTTGCACATGCAGAAAGCGACGGTCGGCCGGACGAAAGCGACGCGTCGGTGAAAAACCCTTTAAAACAAGGCGAAAATGTGGCGACAGGCCATGCAGGCGCTGCATGGCGGGCTTGCGCGCGCTCGGCTTGTTTTGCAGGCGCAGCATCGCTATCTCGCCTGTATCGACAGCATTGTGCTGACTTGAACCAGTTGAAGGATACCCGCCATGGCCGCCTATCAGACGTCCGCTGCGGCGCCGTTTGGCGCCATCACCGCCTACCGGATCGTGAAGAAAGTCGCCGACGGCATCGAGGCCGTCCGCGACTGGAATGACCGCCGGGTGACCCGCAAGGCCCTGTCCAGGCTCTCGGATCGCGAGCTGGACGATATCGGCCTGTGCCGGGGCGATGTGGAGATGATCGGCCGCTGAGCCGACATAGTGGAGCCAGCAAAGGGCGCCGTCCGACCGGATGGCGCCCTTTTGCCTGCCGCCCCGAACCGGGGCCGCGACGCCGGCTGTTTCACGGCCACTTCGCCCTGAACCTCGGGGTCTTGCCTCAGGTTCTTGCCATCGTCACGCCCAGGGTGATCTTGTCGGCCAGCCACAGGGTCACCGGATCGGCCTGCATGATCCAGCCGCCGATCTGTTCGACCACGCCCGGTGCCGAGCGCAATTCGGCCACCCGGGCGTCATACACATCGGCACCGGTGGCAGACAGGATCGCGCCCTTCATGACGAAACCGGCCGCCAGCAAAAGCAGCGCCGGCCACAGCAGCGAACGGCGCTGGGCCCGGCGCCGATAATACGACCGCCCCAGCGTGCCCGGCGCCTCAAAACCCAGGCCACGCGCCCGATCGCGTTCAAGCTGCGCGGCGCGCTTGTAGAACTCAACCATATTCGGGTCGGACATCACGGGCCTCAACATACCGACCCCCACCGCAGGCGATGGTGCCGCGACAATGCGGCAAGACTTGGGCCAGAGCCTGATTTTGCCCCAAATGTGGCGGAAACTCAGTGGTTCCGTTCCAGCACCAATGTCGACCATTCGCCGATGTCATCGCGCGACTTCGGCGTGAAGCCCGCCGCGACATAGGCCGCTGTCACCGCCTCGGCCTGCACGGCCAAGAGACCCGACAGGATCAGCAGCCCGCCCCCGGCGGTGTGCCGGCCCATCGCCGGGGCCAGTTCGATCAGCGGGCCCTTCAGGATGTTGGCAAAGATCAGGTCAAAGGGCGCGCGGGCCTGCAGGTCGGGGTGGTCGAACCCCGCCGCCTCCAGGCAGGCCACGCGCCCGGCCAGACCGTTGATCGCCACATTGGCCTCGGCCACGTCCACGGCCACCCGGTCTATGTCCGAGGCCACGACCCGCGCCCGCGGCAACAGGGTCGCCGCCGCCATGGCCAGAACCGCCGTGCCGCAGCCGATATCGGCCACATTGCCCGGCCGGAAGCCCTGCTCGTAGAGCCGGTCGAATGCCAGCAGGCAGCCCAGCGTGGTGCCGTGATGGCCGGTGCCAAAGGCCACCGTCGCTTCGATCTGCAGCGCCACGCGGCCACCCTGCGCCAGAACCGCGGGAACCCTTTCGGCATCATGGCTGCCATACACGAAGAACCGGCCCGCCTCGACCGGCGCCAGTTCGCGGCGCACCTTGGCCACCCAGTCGATTTCCGGCAGTTCCGACAGGGCAAAGGGCCGCGCGTCAAAGGCAGTCGCCACCAGCTCCAGCAGCGCCGGGTTCGGCGGCTCCAGGTAATAGGCGCCGACCTCCCACAGCCCGCTGTCATCCTCGATCTCGAACACGCCCACGCCCACCGGCCTGGGCTCCAGTTGTTCCAGGGCGCTGGCAACGCCATTGGCACGCGCCTCGCCGGCAACGGTGGTCAGAGCCGAGTATGTCGGGGCCGAAGGCGTGGGGGCCGAATAGGTGGGCATGGCGGCTGCCTTTCCAGAGATCGCCCGGCGTTAGCCCCGGCACCGGGTTTCGTCAAGCCAAAGCCCCGGCCGATCCGGTCGCATGGGCGCGGCCGCCCCGTCCCGCCGCCCTCCTCCCGCCGCCCCGGCGCGGAACTCAGCGCGCGCCAACCCCCAGGCCGATCGGGCAGGCCACCCCGGTCCCGCCCAGGCCGCAATAGCCGTCCGGAGTCTTGGCCAGGTATTGCTGGTGATAATCCTCGGCATAATAGAACACCGGAGCAGGC
Source organism: Pseudomonadota bacterium (assembly GCA_021813365.1). GTDB lineage: Bacteria > Pseudomonadota > Alphaproteobacteria > Rhodobacterales > Rhodobacteraceae > Stagnihabitans. Next base: position 5,798 of record JAKALB010000077.1, read on the forward strand.
AGCAATTCGGTGGTCACCGCACCAAAGCCGCGCGCCGCCAGCGCCTTGGCGTAAATGTCGCGCGACGCCCTGGCCCTTTCGGCCTGATCCTCGGAATAGGTATAGATGCCCGAGCGATAGGTCGAACCCACGTCATTGCCCTGCCGCATGCCCTGGGTCGGATCATGGCCTTCCCAGAACAGTTTCAGCAGTTCGTCATAGGCGATCACCCGGGGATCGTAGATCAGCCGCACCACCTCGTTGTGGCCGGTCATCTGGGTGCAGGTCTCGCGATAGGTCGGGTTGGGCGTATAGCCGCCGGCATAGCCCACCATGGTCAGCCAGACGCGGCCGGTGCTCCAGAACCTGCGTTCGGCGCCCCAGAAACAGCCCATGCCGAACATGGCCTGCTCAAAGCCCTCCGGCACCGGCGATTTCAGCGGCAGGCCAGACAGGAAATGGGTCTCGGCCGTGGCGATCGGATCGGGCCGCCCGGGCAGGGCATCCTGCGGCGCCACCATCTGCATCTTGCGGCGATCGGACAGGAACATCACTCACCTCCATCGGTTCCGGGCATCAGGTTCGGGAAATATAGGCCCCGCCCGCTGGAAATGACAGGCTCGGTTGCGCCTGTGCCCACCGCGGCAGGGGGCGCGCGCCGGCGGCGCAAGCTGCCCCTACCGCGGCGGCACCACCCCAACCTCGCCACCCCAATCATCCGGGTGCCGCGACATCGGCCGCACGATTGCCGGCCGCTGCAAGGCGCCCGACCGACGCCGGCGCTCCATGCCCCACCCCAGAACCGGCCTTCCCGAATCGGGCCTGCGCTCGCCGCGCCTTCGATTCATCTTGCCACAAATATCCCGGGGGTCTGGGGGCAGAGCCCCCATCGCCCGGCCGGATGAGCGCAGCGTGCGCCAAGTCGCGCCCCGGCCAGAGGCCTCGCCATCCGGCCATCCCCGCCCGGGCCCTCGGCATTCCGCGGTCAACCGTCAGCCGTCGGCCGTCAGTAGAAACTCTGCGGATCGATATCCACCGTCAGCCGCAGGTTCGCGGGCGGCTTCAGCTGGGCGATCCACTCCGCCAGCGCCGTCTGCAGGGGCGCGGTCTTGTCGGCCTTCACCAGCAGCCGCACCCGGTGACGTCCGCGCAGGCGGGCCACAGGCGCCGGCGCCGGGCCGAAGACCTGCGCGCCGATCCGGCGCAGCGGAGCGTCGCGCCGGGCCAGTTCGGCGCCGAAATCGAAGACCTGCGCCACATCCGCAGACGACAGGATGATCCCGGCCATCCGCCCGTAGGGCGGGGCGCCCGCGGCCTTCCGCTCCCGTGCCTCGGCGGCCCAGAAGGCTTCTTCATCGCCCCCCAGGATCGCCCGGATCACCGGATGGTCGGGCTGATGGGTCTGCAACAGCGCCAGGCCCGGCCTGTCCGACCGCCCGGCCCGGCCCGCCACCTGGCGCATCAGCTGAAAGGTGCGCTCGGCCGCCCGCAGGTCCGACCCCTGCAACCCCAGATCGGCGTCGATCACACCCACCAGCGTCAGCAGCGGGAAGTTGTGCCCCTTGGCCACGATCTGCGTGCCGATCACCAGATCCGCGCCACCCTCGGCGATCTTCACGATTTCCTCCTTCAACGCCCGGGCCGAGCCGAAGAGATCGCTCGACAGAACCGCCACCCGCGCCGCAGGGAACCGTGCCGCCACTTCCTCGGCCAGGCGTTCCACCCCCGGCCCCACCGCCGCCATGCGCCCTTCGACCTGGCAGGCCGGGCAGACGGTGGGCACCGGCCTGGTCGCGCCACACTGGTGGCAGACCAGCCGCTTCAGGAACCGGTGTTCCACCAGCCGCGCATCGCAATGTTCGCAGCCCACCTGATGCCCGCAGGCCCGGCAGATCGTGACGGGCGCATAGCCCCGCCGGTTCAGGAACAGCATCGCCTGCTCGCCCCGATCCAGCCGCTCCTGCACCGCGCGCGCCAGCGGTTCGGAAATCCAGCGATCCCCCGGCAGGGCCGCCTCGCGCATGTCGATGGCCCGCATCATCGGCAGTTCCGCCCGGCCGAACCGCGCCGGCAGATCCAGCCGCCGGTACTTGCCCGCCTCGACATTGGCCCAGCTTTCCAGGCTGGGCGTGGCCGAGGCCAGAACCACCGGAATGCCCAGGATCGAGGCGCGCAGCACCGCCATGTCGCGGGCGTTGTACAGCACGCCCTCTTCCTGCTTGTAGGAGGTGTCGTGCTCCTCATCGACCACGATCAGCCCCAGGTCGCGGAACGGCAGGAACAGGGCCGAGCGCGCGCCCACCACCAGCTGCGGCACCCCGCGTCCCAGAGATTTCCACAGCCGGCGGCGTTCGGTCAGGGTCTGGCCCGAGTGCCACTCGCCCGGCCGCGCGCCGAATCGCGCCTCGACCCGGGTCAGGAAATCGGCGGTCAGCGCGATTTCGGGCAGCAGCACCAGCGCCTGGCGGCCACGCGCGATGACCTCCGCCACCGCCTCCAGATAGACCTCGGTCTTGCCCGACCCGGTCACGCCCTTCAGCAGCGTGGTCGAATAGCCCCCCGCCGCCACCGTGGCCACCAGCGCCTCGCCCGCGGCCACCTGATCGCCCGCCAGCCGCCCCTTGCCCGGCACCAGCACCGGATAGGGGGCGTCCTTCGGCGCCTCGTCCTCGGCCAGCACGCCCAGCCTGACCAGGCCCTTGACCACCGAGGCAGAGGTGCCCGCCGCCTCGGCCAGCTCGCCCAGCATCAGTGGGCCCGCCGCGGCCCGCAGCGCCTCGATCACCCGGAACCGCGCCTCGGTCAGCTGATTCGGCACCGGTCCCGCCAGGCGATAGGTGCGCCTGAGCGGCGCGGGGTCGAACAGGCCCGGCGCCCGCGTCGCCAACCGCAGCATCGCAGCCAGCGGCGTCAGCGTGTAATCGGCGGCGCGCGTCAGAAAGCTCCGCAGTTCCGCCCGCATCGGCGCCGCATCCAGCACCCGGCCCACGGGCTTGATGCGCGCCGGATCAAAGCCGCCCGTCCCCGGCCCCCAGACCACGCCCAGCACCCTGCGCGGTCCCAGCGGCACTTCCACGAAATCGCCGGTGCCGCAACCGCCCTCGGGCGCCCGATAGTCCAGAACCCGGCCCAGAGGCTCGGTCGTCAGCACACCGACCAGTTCGCCCTCTGAAAAGACCCGCTCGGCCACGCCCTTTGCCTCCGCACTGAAAAGGGGGTAAACCGCCGCCGAGAGCACCGCAACCAAGGGAAGGCCCCGGACCATGAAATTCTTTGTCGACACCGCAGACGTCCCCGCCATTGCCGAGCTCAACGACCTGGGGATGGTCGATGGCGTCACCACAAACCCCTCGCTGATCCTGAAGTCTGGTCGCGACATCCTGGAAGTGACCAGGGAAATCTGTTCCATCGTGAAGGGCCCGGTTTCGGCCGAAGTCGTGGCGCAGAAGGCCGATGACATGATCGCCGAAGGCCGCAAGCTGGCCGGCATTGCGCCGAACATCGCCGTGAAAGTGCCGCTGACCTGGGATGGCCTGAAGGCCTGCAAGGTGCTGTCGGGCGAAGGCAGGATGGTCAACGTGACGCTGTGCTTCAGCGTCAACCAGGCGATCCTGGCCGCCAAGGCGGGCGCCAGCTTCATCAGCCCGTTCATCGGGCGCCTGGACGACATCAACATGGAAGGCGCCGATCTGATCGCCGATATCCGCCAGGTCTATGACAATTACGATTTCAAGACCGAAATCCTGGCCGCCTCGATCCGCACGGTGAACCATGTCAGCCAATGCGCGCTGATCGGCGCCGACGTGATCACCGCGCCGCCCTCGGTCATCAAGGCGATGGCCAGCCATGTGCTGACCGACAAGGGGCTTGACCAGTTCACCAGGGACTGGGCCAAGACCGGCCAGAAGATCCTGTAATCCCCGCACACCCCGGCCCCCGATCGGGCCGGGGTCGAATCCCGGGAGCCCGCCCATGGCCACCATGATGCAACGCTTCGTTCTGGCCGCCCGCCCGGTGGGCGCGCCCAGGACCAGCGATTTCCGGCTGGAAACCCTGCCGCTGCCCGCCTGCCCGGCGGGCGGCGTCGTGGTGCAGGTGCTCTGGCAGTCGCTAGACCCCTACATGCGCAGCCGGATGAACGCCGAACCGGGCTATTCCGATTCCGTCCGGATCGGCCAGGTGATGATCGCCGGCGGCGTCGGCCGGGTGATCGCTTCCGATGCTGCGGGCCTCGCGCCCGGAGACATCGTGCAGGGCCTGTTCGGCTGGGCCACCCATGCCGCCGTGCCGGCCGCGGGCCTGCGCAAGATCGACCCCGACCTGGCGCCCCTGCAGGCGCATCTGGGGCCACTGGGTCTGACCGGCTTTACCGCATGGCACGGGCTGAACGGCATCGGCCGGCCGCGTCCGGGCGAGACGATCGTGGTCTCGGCCGCCAGCGGCGCCGTGGGCTCGATCGTCGGGCAACTGGCCAGGCGGCAGGGCCTGCGCGTCGTGGGCGTGGCCGGAGGGGCCGAGAAATGCCGGCATGTCGTGCGCGATCTGGGCTTTGACGCCTGCGTCGACCATCGCGCGGCGCCGGATGCCCAGACCCTGCGCGCAGACCTGGCCCGGGCCTGCCCCGGCGGCGTGGACATCTATTTCGAAAACGTCGGCGGCAAGACGCTGGATGCCGTGCTGCCGCTGATGAATCTCGGCGGCCGCATCCCGATCTGCGGCATGATCTCGCAATACAACAGCTCCGGCGCGGCCCAGGGTCCGGACCGCCTGCCGCAACTCTGGCGCGAACTGCTGTTCCGGCGGCTGACGGCCAGCGGCTTCATCATCTCGGACCATTACGACCGCTTTCCCGACTTCCTGGCCGAAGTCGCCCCCCTGGTGCAGGCCGGCAGCCTGGTGTGGAAGGAATGGATCGTCGACGGAATCGAGGCCGCACCCCAGGCATTCATCGACATGCTGGATGGTCGCAATTTCGGCAAGACCCTGGTGCGAATGGCGCCCGTCGCGGCGGGCTGAACCGGCCGGTGAGGCCGATCATGGTTAACCAAGTCTGAAAAAATTTTGACGATCCATTTTAAATCAATGGGTTGTCATGTGTAACACGCGTGGCACACCCCCTGACCGGCCCGGAAATTCCCCCTGCCCCCGCAAGCCCGGCTGCCCTATACTGCCGCAAAGAGCAAGACCGGGCAGGGGCAGAATGATCGATCCCGACATGCGCGACCGCATCCTTGCGGAACCCGAGCGGATTCTCGACGACCGCGATCTGATGGCCGCCCTGATCGCGGCCAATGAACGGGCCCTGGGCTCGAACATCGTCGACCTGCGCGGCATCGCGATGGAGCGGCTGGAGGCCCGGCTGGACCGGCTGGAGGATACCCATCGCACCGTGGTGGCCGCAGCCTATGAAAACCTGGCCGGCACCAACCAGGTCCACCGCGCCGTCCTGCAACTCCTCGAGCCCGGCAGTTTCGAAAGCTTCCTGACCCATCTGGGCGGCGAGGTCGCGGCCACGCTGAAACTCGACAGCCTGCGCCTGGTTCTGGAAACCCATGACGACACCGGAACCGAGGCGATCAAGCGGCTGGGCAGCGTGCTCAGCCTGGCCCGGCCCGGATATGTGCTGGCGGCGATGCAGGGCGGACGTGCGGGCAAGCCGCGCCCCGTCGTCTTGCGGCAGGTCGTGCCCGATACCGGCGAGCTGCATGGCGAGAAGGCCGAGTATATCCGCTCCGAAGCCCTGCTGCGGCTGGACCTCGGCAAGGGACGGCTGCCGGGAATGCTGGTCATGGGCTCGGAAGACCCGCATCAGTTCAAGGCGACCCACGGATCGGACCTGCTGGCCTTCTTCGGCCAGGTGTTCGAGCGGATCATGCAGCGCTGGCTGGCATGACCGATTTCGCGGCATCGCCCGAATGCCGCGACGCGCTGGCCCGCTGGCTGGCCGAACTCGGCGCCATGAAGGCCGCCAGCCCCCATACGCTGCGCGCCTATTGCCGGGATGTGACGGGGTTCCTGGGCTTTCTGACCGGCCACCGCGGCGAGAGTTTCGGCACGGCAGCCCTGCTGAGCCTGACCCAATCCGACCTGCGCGCCTTCATGGCCGCCGAACGCGCCGGCGGGCTGTCGGCCCGGTCGCTGAACCGCCGCCTTTCGGCCGTGCGCAACTTCATCGGCTGGCTGGCCGATCATGCCGGCACCGATGCCACCGCCGCCCTATCCGTCCGCGGCCCGAAATACCGGCGCAAACTGCCTCGTCCCCTGGCCGAGGATGCGGCGGCCGAGGTGATGACGGCGATCGGCGACGATGCGGCCGAGCCCTGGATCGCCGCCCGCGACCAGGCGGTGGTGACGCTGCTTTACGGATCGGGCCTTCGGATTTCGGAAGCCCTGGCGCTGACCGGCGCCGACCATCCGCTGCCGGAGGTGCTGCGTGTCACCGGCAAGGGCGGCAAGACCCGGCTGGTGCCGGTGCTGCCGGCCGCGCAGGCGGCCGTGGCGGAATACCTGCGCCTGTCACCCTACCCGGCTGCCGCCACCGCGCCGCTGTTTCGTGGCCGGCGCGGCGGGCCGCTCAATCCGCGCCTGATCGCCAGGGCGATGGAGCGTGTGCGCAACCGCCTGGGCCTGCCGGCGACGGCCACGCCGCACGCCCTGCGCCATTCCTTCGCCACCCACCTTCTGGCGGCCGGCGGCGACCTGCGCGCCATCCAGGAACTGCTGGGCCATGCCAGCCTGTCGACCACCCAGGCCTATACGGCCGTCGATGCCGCCCGGCTGATGGAAATCTATGACAAGTCGCATCCTCGCGCGTGAGCCAGCGCGCGCGCTGACGAAGGGCGGTCCCATGGGGTTGCGCCGGGTGTGCATTTTCGGGCATCACAGAACCATGAACATCCGTCTCAAAGCCTTGTCGGTCCATCTTCTCACCGCCACCGGATCGATCCTGTCGATGCTGGCCATGCTGGCCGCCGTCGATGGCGAATGGAGCATGATGTTCCTGTGGCTGCTCTGCGCCCTGTTCGTCGATGGCATCGATGGACCGCTGGCGCGGCGCTTTGACGTCAAGACCAACTGGCCGTTGTATGACGGTGTGCTGATGGACCTGATCGTCGACTATCTGACCTATGTCTTCATCCCGGCCTTCGCGCTGTTCAAATCGGGCATGTTGTCGGGCTGGATCGGCTATGCCGCCATCGGGGTGATCGTCTATGGCTCGGTGGTCTATTTTGCCGACACCCGGATGAAGACGAAGGACAAGAGCTTTTCCGGCTTTCCCGCCTGCTGGAACATGGTGGTGCTGGTGCTGTTCGCCCTGGATCCGCAGAACGAGACGCTGGTGCTGGCGGTGGTGGTGGCGCTTTCCATCGCCATGTTCCTGAACCTGAAGTTCATTCACCCCACCCGCACCGCCCGCTGGCACGAGGTGAACCTGGCCGCAGCGATCCTGTGGCTGATCAGCGCAGGTGCCGCCGCCTGGACCGATTTCCATGCCGGAGTCGTGGTGCAGGCCGTGCTGCTGGTCTCGACCCTGTATCTGACCCTGGCCGGCATTGCCCAGCAGATATTTCCGGAAGCAAGCCCCAGGTCGGCGGCCGACTGAGCGGCGACCTTGCCCATGCCGGGCGCCTCTGTGCGACCGGACGACGGGTGAGACCCGTCTGCGCGGGTCAGAGGGCCTAACCCAGCCGGGTCAGCATCACCCCACCCACGATGATCGCGGCGGCGACCGCCTTGCCCGGCGTCATGCGCTCGCCAAACAGGAAGAAGCCGATCAGCACCGCAAACAGGATCGAGGTCTCGCGCAGGGCAGCGACCAGGGCGATGGGGGCGATGGTCATGGCCCAGACCGAAACCGCATAGGCCCCGTAAGAGGCCGCTGCTGCCAGTGCCCCGCGCAGCCCGGTGGCGCGGTCGGCGGGCAGCAGGCTCCGGCCCTTCCAGGCCAGCATGATCGCGGCAAAGCCCGCGCCATCGGCCACGAAGACCCAGGCCACGTAGGCCACCGCGTTCAGCGAAAGCCGTGCGCCGCTGCCGTCGATCACCGTATAGGCCGCCGTGGCGCAGGCGCTGCCCAGGGCAAAGGGGATCAGCCGCCGGCTTTCGCCGTCGCGGAACACGCCCTGTGCCATCAGCAGGATGCCCGCGCCCAGCACCGCGATGCCGGCATATTCGAGCGGCGAGATCACGTCCGGCAGGACCAGACCCGAAGCCAGGCCGATCAGCAGGGGTGCGGTGCCCCGGGCGATCGGATAGACCCGGCTGAGATCGCCATGCGCATAGGCCTGCGCCAGGAAGAACTTGTAGAAGAAATGCGTGACGCCCGAGGCCACGACCCAGGGCACCGCTGCCGTCTGGAACCCCTGACCCCAGATCAGCGCCACCGGCAGGCCGATGATGACCTCGCCCAGGCTGAGCGTCACCATCGCCTGCAGGCGCGAGGTGCCGACCTTCATCAGGGAATTCCACAGCGCGTGCAGGAAGGCCGAACCCAGCACCGCCAGCATCACGGCGATACTCATCGCGCCTCCGGCTTTGTGATGAATCCGTTACAATCCGGGCGCCGGCGCCGCAACCCGTCAGATGAGAAGGCCGGCCGCGCCTTCGTGGCGAAGCAGCCAGGCCGCGGCGCGCCTGCGGCGCAGATTCTGTCTCTCGCCTCTGCGCTGACGCGCAACCGGCTCGGTCCCTGGGGCTCTGCCCCAAACCCCGGGATATTTGGATCAAGGTGAATGGGCGCGCGCCGGACCGCACGATCCTCCGGCGGGCGCGCATGTCGCAAAGCGGCGAGGCGATCAGCCCAGCGCGTCGTTGCAGCGCTTGCAGGTGCCGGGATGCCTGTGGCTGCCGACATCGGGCAGCACCTTCCAGCACCGCTGGCACTTCTCGCCCTCGGACAATTCGAACACCACGGCCACGCCCGGCACCTCAGGCAGGCGGAAGGCTTCTTGCGGTTCGGGATCGGCGGTCAGCGAGATGCCGGAGGTGATGCACAGATCCGCGAAAGCCACCGATTTCAGCGCGGCCAGGATCGCCGGGTCGGCGACATGCACAACCGGGGCGGCCTCGAGGCTGGCGCCGATCACCTTGGCGCTGCGCTGCACTTCCAGCGCACCCGTGACCACGCGGCGTGCGGCGCGGATGCCCTCCCACTTTGCGGCCAGTGCAGCGTCGTGCCAGGCGGCCGGGGTTTCCGGGATGTCTTGCAGGTGGATCGACGAGTCCTCGCCCGGGAAGCGGCAGAGCCAGACTTCCTCCATCGTGAAGACCAGGATCGGGGCCAGCCAGGTGGAGAGGCGATGGAACAGCGCATCCATCACCGTGCGGCAGGCGCGGCGGGTCAGGCTGGAGGCCGGATCGCAGTAGAGCGCATCCTTGCGGATGTCGAAATAGAAGGCCGACAGGTCGGTGGTGGCAAAGGTGAACAGCTTCTGGAACACGCCCTGGAAGTCGTATTTCGCATAGCCCTCGCGGACCTCGGCATCCAGTTCGGCCAGCCGGTGCAGCACCCAGCGTTCGAGCTCGGGCATTTCCGCGATCGCAAGCCGTTCGGATTCGGCAAAGCCCGAAAGCGCGCCCAGCATGTAGCGCATCGTGTTGCGCAGACGCCTGTAGCTGTCGGCCACGCCCTTGAGGATTTCCTTCCCGATCCGCAGATCCACCGTGTAGTCGGATTGCGCCACCCAGAGCCGGAGGATATCCGCGCCGTATTCGTCGATCACCGTCTGGGGCGCCACGGTGTTGCCGAGCGACTTGGACATTTTCATGCCCTTCTCGTCCAGGGTGAAGCCGTGGGTCAGAACCCCGCGATATGGTGCGCGGCCCTTGGTGCCGCAGGCTTGCAGCATCGAGGAATGGAACCAGCCGCGGTGCTGGTCGGTGCCCTCCAGGTAAAGGTCGGCAATGCCGTCTCTGGACCCATCGGGCCGGTCGCGCAGCACGAAGGCATGGGTCGAACCCGAATCGAACCAGACGTCCAGCACGTCGAAGGTCTGGTCATAAAGCGACGGATCCACGATGCCGGACAGCACCTTTTCCTTGAATCCTTGCACATACCAGACATCGGCGCCCTCGGCCTCAAACGCCGCGACGATGCGGGCGTTGACCGTGGCGTTGCGCAGCAGAAAGTCCGGATCGGTGGGCTGAGCGCCCTTCTTGACAAAGCAGGTCAGCGGAACGCCCCAGGCACGCTGGCGGGAGAGCACCCAGTCCGGCCGTGCCTCGATCATCGAATACAGCCGGTTGCGGCCGCTGGCAGGGGTCCATTCCACCAGCTGGTTGATCGAATTCAGCGCCCGCTTGCGGATGGTGTCGCCATAGGTCGACATGCCGTCCTGAAGCGGCTTGTCGATCGCCACGAACCATTGCGGCGTGTTGCGATAGATCAGCGGGGCCTTCGAGCGCCAGGAATGCGGATAGCTGTGCTTCAGCTTGCCCTTGGCCAGCAGCGCCCCCTGCGCGGCCAGCGCCTTGATGTTGGCGACATTGGCCGGGCCTTCCTTGCCTTCGGCCGTGATGATCGCCTGACCACCGAACACCGGAAGACTGGCGCGGTAGGTGCCGTCGGGCTCGACGTTGTAGGTCATGGGCAGGCCGTATTTCAGGCCCATCTGGTAATCGTCATCGCCGTGGCTGGGCGCGGTATGGACAAAGCCCGTGCCGGCGTCGTCGGTGACGTGATCCCCCGCCACCATGGGCACATCGAAATCCCATTCGCCGTTGGAGCCTTCGAGACCGCGGTAGGGATGGGCGAGGACGACATCTTCAAATCCGCTGACCGCGCCGAGGTCGTCATGGGTCTCGATCCGGGCCGCCTTGACGACTTCTGCGACAAGATTGGTCGCCAGGATGAGAACCTCGCCGACCCTGGCCTGGCTGTTTTCGCCGACGGATGTGACCTTGATGGCCGAATAGCTCAGGGCCGGGTTGAAAGCGACCGCCCGATTCTGCGGAATCGTCCAGGGCGTGGTCGTCCAGATGACGACGGAGGGCGTCGCGAGATCGCCCTTGTCAGCGTAGCCGGTCCGATCGAGCCGCCCCCTGACCACCGGGAACCGCACCCAGATCGTGTGGCTGGTGTGGTCGTGGTATTCCACCTCGGCCTCGGCCAGCGCGGTCCTTTCCACCGCGCCCCACATCAC
>JAKALB010000205.1 GCA_021813365.1 Pseudomonadota bacterium
CCACAGCCCTCGCCGCCACAGCCCATGCCGCCGGCGCCATCACCCAGCGATGGCTCTTCTTCGCCCAGGCCGAACACGTCGTCGCAACCTTCTACGGAAAGCACTAGCCATGCATGCCGAAAGGGCCCGACCCGGGGCTCTGACCCGAGGCTCTGACCCGGGGCTCTGGCGCCATGGCTGGATGGCGCGGCCCTTTCGGGGGCATGTTCGGGGGCATGCAGGGACGCGGCATGCGACAGTCTCGCCACAGCAGCGCCACGGCCAGGCAGGCCGCCAGGGCCGGACGCTTGGCATCAATCCCGGACCGCGGCGCTGGCCGCCCCGATCCTGCCGTCGGGCTCCGGCGACCGGCTCCACCGGCCGATCGCCGGGTGCGCGGCCTAGCGCTCCAGCCGCAGCAGATGGTCCAGCGACCAGCGGCCGGGCCCCATCACGATCAGCGCCAGAAAGGCCGCGGCCCAGCTGCCATGCGTGGGCCAGGCCTGGGGATAGACAAAGATCTCGATCACCGCCGTCATGCCCAGCAGCCCCAGGGCGGCGCCGCGGGTGAACAGACCGATCAGCAGCAGCGCCGGAAACAGATGCTCGCCGATTGCGGCCAGCCGCACCGCCAGATCGGGCGACAGCAGGGGCAACTGGTATTCGGTCTGGAACAGGTAGAGCGCCGAAGGCCTGATGGCGAGCCCGTCGACCTTGGTCTGGCCCGAGATCCAGAACACCGCGCCCGGAAAGGCCCGCAGGGCCAGGGCGGGCAGGTTCCAGCCCAGCCGCGCGGGCAGGGCGTTGGCGCGGCGGATCAGGCTGTCACCGGGCATCGGGGCGGGCGGGGCGGTCATGTCGAAACTCCAGTCAGGGAAATGATGGCACCGTGGCGCACCAGGCGCAGGATCAGGGGGGTCGGGTCATGCCCGGGCCCGGCTGCGCTCAGCGCCGCCAGCAGCGCCGCGCCGTGCATCAGGGCGCGCAGCATCCGCGCATCGGGCGGGCTCAACGCCTCGGTCACGATCCGGTCGGCCGGATCGCGCTGGATCAGCGTGCTCTCGGGCCGGAACGGGTCCAGCCCGGTCAGGCTGCCGCCCGGCTGATGCGCGGCCCAGATCGAGTGGGCGGCATGGCGGGTTTCCAGCAGCCGCAGCGCGGGATGAAGCCCCAGCCGCAGCGACGCCGGGCTCTGCGCCGCCGCCAGCAGATGCCGGGGGTCCACCGCCCTGGCATCGGCGGCGTGCCAGGCCAGCCCGCGCGCCCATTCCAGCCGGGCCACATCGCCCAGATAGGGCAGCGCCGCCAGCGCGGGCATCGCGTCAAGGAAATCGGCAAATCCCTCGCCCCAGGCGAACAGCAGCGGGCTGGCCGGAGGCTCGACCGCCAGAAAGGCCCGCGCCAGGGCAACGAAACTCTCCGCCCCCAGCAGGGCTTCGATCACCGGAAACCGCTGCGCCAGCGCACGGGCCAGCCCGTGCAGCACGTTGTTGCGATAGACCGCGAAACGCAACTCGCCCTGCGGCCCCAGCCCTTCGGGCGGCCGGGCGCCGAACAGGGCTGCCCGGAACCCGGCCTGGACCTCAGCCTGCAAGCGCATGGCGCGGCCCTTCCAGGATTGCGGCGGCCCGCCCGGCCTCGGCCAGAAGGGTGGCGAAATCGGGCACATCATTGTCCCATTCGATCAGCGTGGGCCGGGGGCCGATCGCCGCGATGACTTCGGCGTAAAGCGCCCAGACCGGTTCGGCCACCGGAGCGCCATGGCTGTCGATCAGCAGGGGGCCGCCCGGCAGCCGATCCGCCTCGTGCCCGGCCAGGTGGATCTCGCCCACGGCCGCCATGGGAAACCGGGCCAGATAGTCGCGCGGGTCAAAGCCCTGGTTGATGGCCGAAACGAAGACGTTGTTGACATCCAGCAACAGCCCGCAGCCGGTGCGGCGCACCAGTTCGCCCAGGAAATCCGTCTCGAGGATCGTGCTGTCGGCAAAGGTCAGATAGGTTGCGGGGTTCTCCAGCAGCATCCGTCGCCCCAGCACCGCCTGGACCTGCTCGATGTGCTCTGCCACCCGGCTCAGGGTTTCCGGCGTGTAGGGCAGGGGCAACAGGTCGTTCAGGTAGGCCCCGCCATGGCTGGACCAGGCCAGATGCTCGGAAAAGCTCTCGGGCTGATGCCGGTCCACAAGCGCCTTCAGCCGCGCCAGGTGATCGGCATCCAGCGGCCCGGCACCGCCGATCGACAGCCCGACACCATGGATCGAAAGAGCGTAATCGGCATGCAGCCGCTCCAGGTCGCGCTGCGGCCTGCCGCCCGCGCCCATGTGGTTTTCGGCATGAACCTCGAAGAACCCCAGCCGCGGCCGGGTCGCCAGAATATCGGGCAGGTGCTGAGCCTTGAAGCCAAGGCCGGCAGAGGCGGGAAGCTGGGGCATGATGGTGCAATCCATGCAAGAGTCAGGGCCGGGACCCGTGCGGCCCCGGCCCGCCGATCAGGACTTCATCGGCTCGAGCATGCCGTGCATGCCGTTCGGCGTCATGATCGTCAGGCAGGTGCCGGTCGGCACCAGCTTGAACTGGCTGGGATCATAGTCGGTCTTCTGCGTGCCGGCGCAGGTGGTGCCGGGGCCGGCGGCGCAATCGTTCTGACCGGCCAGCGCCACGCCAAAGCATTTCTCCATCCCCTCGGGGGCGGGCTTGGCCTCCTGGGCGTGGACCATGGCGGCCAGCGACAGGGCGCTGGCCAATGTGATGGTGGCGGCGGTGGCGGCGGGCAGGGTGCGAGACATCAGGCTCATCGGGATCTCCGTCTTGGGTTGGCCTTGGGTTGGTCGAGAACATTCGGTCCTCGGCCGGTCCTTTCGCTGGCGCATCGCTTCGTGTTACGCCTGTCACGGAATGGTGTTCGAACCGAGGGCGCCTGTAACGCCGGGGCTGCCGACACCGTAGGGAATGGGATCATGCCGGACCAACGCGGCACACGCGATGCAGACTGGGGGCGGCTGATGCGGGCCGGCCTGGCGGGGGATGGGCGCGCCTATGCCCGGCTGCTGGCCGAGGTCACGCCGGTCCTGCGCGGCATCGTTCGGGCACGCGGCCGGTCCCTGCCATCCGACCAGCACGAGGACATCGTGCAGGAGGTTCTGTTGTCGATCCACGCCAAACGCCACACATGGCGCCCCGATCACCCGATCACGCCCTGGCTGTATGCGATCACCCGGCACAAGGTGATCGATGCCTTCCGCAAGCGGGGCAGCACTCTCGACCTGCCGATCGAGGACTTCAGCGACGAACTTCAGGCCGATGCCGCGCCAGAGCCGCTGGTCAGTCGTGATGTGGATCGGGCCATGGGGCAACTGGATGCCCGCTCGGCCTTCATCCTGCGCGCCGTGGCACTGGAGGACGCGGCCCATGCCGAAGTGGGGGCGCGGCTGGGCATGACCGACGGCGCCGTGCGCGTGGCCTTGCACCGCGCCATGAAGAAACTCGAAATCTGGGGGCGCGGATCGCGATGAGAACCGAAGACCTGATCGCCGACCTGTCGCGCCAGCCCTCGGCCAGGAGCCTGCAGGACCGCCAGTTGCTGGGCCTGGCCGTGCTGGCCGTGGTCGTGCCGGTCGTGCTGTTCCTGGTGCTGGCCGGGGTGCGTGACGGCCTGGGCACGGCGCTGGCCGATCCGGTCGTGCTGCCCAAGACCGTGCTGCCCG
>JAKALB010000078.1 GCA_021813365.1 Pseudomonadota bacterium
GGGCGAATACATCCGGGGCGTGCATCCGGTCTGCACCGGGCTGACGGTCGTGGCCCTGGCCCGGCCCGAATGGCTGGTCGAGATCGACGCGACCGCCGTGATTCCCGACTGACGCTTGGCCCCACCCCACCCCACCCCGGGGGTTGCACACCCCCGGACCCCCGTGGGATATTTGAGGCAAGGTGAAAGCGGTTTCATCTTGCCGGAAATATCCTCGGGGGGTCCGGGGGGCAGACAGCCCACCGGGATTCATGCAGCAGGCCGCCCATGACCTTTTCGCTTGTCGCCCGTTGTGCCCGGACCGGTCAGTTCGGCATGGTGATTTCCTCATCCTCGCCCGCCGTGGCGGCGCGCTGCGCCCATGTCCGCGCCGGTGTCGGGGCCGTGGCCAGCCAGAACATCACCGATCCCGCGCTCGGGCCCCTGGTGCTTGACGCGCTCGCGCAGGGCCTGACGGCCGAAGGGGCTCTGGCCCAGGTCACCGGGGGGCGGCCGTTCATCGACCATCGGCAGTTGCTGGTGGTGGATCATCAGGGCCGGACGGCGATCCATTCCGGTAGCCATGTGCTGGGGGTCTGGGGTCAGGCGCAGGGCCGCGACTGCGCGGCGGCGGGCAATCTTCTGGCATCGGCCGATGTGCCCCGGCAGATGGTGCATGCCTTCGAGGCGGCCAGCGGCCATCTGGGCGACCGGCTGATGCAGGCGCTGGAGGCCGGGCTGGCGGCGGGGGGCGAGGCCGGGCCGGTGCATTCTGCCGGGATGAAGATCGCCGACACCCTGTCCTGGCCGCTGGTCGATCTGCGCGTCGACTGGTCGGACCGCCCGATCGCGGATCTGCGGGCCGCCTGGGTGGTCTATCGCCCGCAAATGCTGGCCTATGTGCAGCGTGCGGTCGACCCGACCCGGGCGCCGTCCTATGGCGTGCCGGGCGATCGGTGATGGCGCTGCGCTTTTCGCTGCGGCAGCTGGAATATTTCGTCGCGGTGGGCGAGGCCGGCTCCATTGCCCTGGCGGCCGAGAGGGTGAATGTCTCGTCCCCCTCGATCAGCGGCGCCATCGCCCAGCTGGAGGCCGAGTTCGGTCTGCAACTGTTCATCCGCCGTCATGCCCAGGGCCTGACCCTGACCCAGGCGGGGCGGCAGATGCTGGTCAGTGCGCGCAGCCTGCTGGCCGAGGCCGAGGCCTTGAACCGGCTGGCTTCGGAGATCTCGGGGCTGGTGCGGGGGCCGCTGGCGGTGGGCTGCCTGCTGACCTTTGCGCCCTATGTCCTGCCGCAGGTGCGGCGCGGGTTCGAGACGCGCCATCCCGAAGTGCGCATCAGCCATCTGGAACTGAACCAGCAGGAGATCTTCCGGGCGCTGCGCGAGGGCGAGATCGATGCCGCGCTGACCTATGACCTGGACATTCCGCCGGACCTGGCCTTCCTGCCGCTGGTCGAACTGCCGCCCTATGCGATCCTGCCGCAGGGCCACGCGCTGGCCGGCCGCGACAGCCTGTCGGTGCGGGATCTGGCGCCGCTGCCCATGGTGCTGCTGGATCTGCCGATCTCGGCCGATTACTTCCTTTCGGCCTTCAAGCAGGCCGGTCTCGCCCCGAACATCGCCGAGCGGACCCGTGACATCGGCGTGATGAAGAGCCTGATTGCCAATGGTTATGGCTATGGCATCGCCAATATCCGCCCGCTGGACGATCTGTCGCCCGACGGTCGCCCCCTGTGTTTCGTGCCGCTGGCGGGCGCGTTGCGGCCGATGCAGCTGGGTTGCCTGACCACGACCGGGGCCGAAACCGCACTGACCGTGCGGGCCTTCGTGGACCATTGCCGCCAGACGATCACACCGGGCCGTGCGCCTGGCATGAACCTGCGCCTGCCCGCCTGAGCGAGAGACAGACATGACCGATCCCCGCTATGCCCTGCTGTTCGAACCGCAAAGGATCGGCCCGGTCACCGCTCCCAACCGCTTCTATCAGGTGCCGCATTGCAACGGCGGGGGCTATCGCGACCCCTCGGCCGCCGCAGAGATGCGGGCGGTGAAGGCCGAGGGCGGCTGGGGCGTGATCTTCACCGAACAGACCGAGATGCACCACACCTCGGAAATCACCCCCTTCATCGAATTGCGGCTTTGGGAAGATCAGGATATTCCCTCCATCGCGAAGATGGCCGGCCGGATGAAGCGGCACGGGGCGCTGGCGGGCATCCAGCTGGCCTATTCGGGCATCAACGGGCCGAACCTTTACACCAAGGAAGTGCCCCTGGCCCCGACCGCCCTGCCGATACGCACCTTCACCAATGATCCGGTGCAGGCCCGCGCGATGGACCGGCAGGACATCCGCAACCTGCGGCGCTGGTTCGTGACTGCCGGCCGGCGCTGCAAGGTCGCAGGCTTCGATCTGATCTGCCTCTACGGCGCGCATGGCTTTGGCATCTTTCAGCATTTCCTGAGCCGAGCCACCAACCAGCGGAGCGATGAATACGGCGGCAGCCTGGAAAACCGCAGCCGCCTTGTGCGCGAGGTGATCGCCGATCTGCGCGATGCGGTGGGCGACACGATGGGACTGACGCTGCGCGTCAGCCTCGATGAAACCATCGGAACCCTGGGCTTTTCCAATGCCGAGCTGCGCGATTTCATCGAAATGAACCGCGATCTGCCCGATCTTTGGGATCTGGCGCATGGCACCTGGCAGGATTGTTCGGGCCCGTCGCGCTTCAAGGATGAGGCGGCGCAGGAGGAGCTGGTGCGGGGCATCCGCGAATTGACCTCCAGGCCCATCGTGGGAGTGGGACGATTCACCAGCCCGGATGTGATGGTGCGGATGATCCGGCAGGGCGTGCTGGATTTCATCGGCTGCGCCCGACCCTCGATTGCCGATCCGTTCCTGCCGGCCAAGATCCGCGACGGCCGCATCGAGGACATCCGCGAATGCATCGGCTGCAACATCTGCATCTCCGGCGACATGACACAGGGCATGGGACGCTGCACGCAGAACCCGACCTGGATGGAAGAATTCCGCCGCGGCTGGCATCCGGAAAGGGTGCAGGCCAGGGGCAGCAGCCAGAACGTGCTCATCGTGGGCTCGGGCCCGGCGGGGCTGGAGGCGGCGCGGGTGCTGTCCCAGCGCGGCTATGACGTGGCGCTGGCCGAGGCGCGCGACGAGATCGGCGGAAGGGTGACGCGCGAACGCGCCCTGCCCGGCCTGTCGGCCTGGGGACGCGTGGTGGATTACCGGCTGCATCAGCTGGGCCAGCGGCCGAACGTGGAAATCTACAGGGGATCCGATCTGGACGCCGGGCAGATCCTGGACTTCGGGTTCCAGAATGTCTGCATCGCCACCGGCAGCATCTGGCGGCGCGATGGCGTGGCGCGGCAGCATGTGGTGCCCTTGCCCATCGACCCCGACATGCCGGTGCTGACGCCGGATGATCTGATGCACGGCGCCCGGGCCAGGGGGCATGTCGTGGTCTTTGATGACGATCATTACTACATGGGCGGCGTGCTGGCCGAACTGCTGGTGCTGCAGGGCTGCACGGTCACGCTGGTGACGCCCGCACCCCATGTCAGCGACTGGGCGCGCAACACGCTAGAACAATCGGCGATCCACGCCAGGCTGGCGGGCATGGGGGTGGCGATCGTGCTGAATCGGGGCGTTGCGGCGATCCATGCCACCCATGTCGAGACGAACTGCACCTATACCGACCGGCGCGACCGCCTGGACTGCGACGCCGTCCTGCTGGTCACGTCCCGCCTGTCGCAGGACCGCCTGTTCCATGACCTGGTGGCGCGGCAGGCCGAATGGCGGGACCGCGGCATCGCCACGGTCAGACTGATCGGAGACGCCGCCGCGCCGGGGCCGATCGCCTGGGCCACCTTCGCCGGCCACCGCTATGCCCGCGAGCTGGATGCGCCCGACATCGGCGATGCCCTGCCCTTTCGCCGCGAAGTCACCGCCCTGGCCGACTGACCGGCTCGCCCTTTCACCTTGCGGCAAATATCCCGGGGGGCTTCGGGGGCGCGCAGCCCCCGATCCTACCTTGCCAGCAGCGCCTCGATCTCGGCCCTGGATGGCATCGAAGGTGCGGTGCCCGGGCGGGTCACGGAAATCCCGGCCGTGGCGGAACCGAAGCGCACGGCCGCAACCGGGTCCATCCCCTCGGCCAGCGCGGCGGCGAAGCCACCGTTGAAGGCATCGCCCGCGCCGGTGGTTTCGACCACGCGGCCGGCCCGGAACGGCGGGACATGCACGGTCCGGTTGCCGTCGTGAAACAGCGCGCCCTTGTCGCCCAGTGTGACGATCGCGGCTTTGGCGCCCAGCCCGCGCAATGCCACCGCCGCCGCCTCGGCCTCGGCCACGGAGCCGACGGGCAGACCGGTCAGCGCCTCGGCTTCGGATTCGTTGGGTGTCACGTAATCGCAAAGCGCCAGCATGCCCTCGGGCAAGGCCGCCGCCGGAGCCGGGTTCAGGATCGTGGTGACACCGGCCCGGCGTGCCAGGCCCAGCGCGTGTACCGCCACCGGGATCGGCTGCTCCAGCTGGGTGATGAACACATCGGCAGCCTCGATCACCGCGCGGTTGGCATCGACATCGGCCCTGGAAATCTCGGCCGCGGCACCGGGCGAGATGATGATGGCATTGTTGCCGGTCGCATCCTCGATGAAGATATAGGCCGCCCCGGTATAGCTGTCGGGGTCCTGGGTGATCACCGGGGTCACACCGGCCCTTTTCCAGGTGGCCAGCGCCATGTCGGCGAAGGGATCCTTGCCCAGGCGCGAGATGAAATGCGTGGTCGCCCCGGCCATGGCCGCGGCGACCGACTGGTTCGAGCCCTTGCCGCCCGGCCCCAGGACAAAGCTCTTTCCCAGGATCGTCTCGCCCATCCGGGGCTGGCGCGCGGCGCGATAGGCGGTGTCGGCGACAAAGACACCGAGGATGGCAACCTTTCCCATCGTCACGCCTCGACCGTGGGTTCGGGCGGGATCACGCCCTTGCGGAAGATGAAGCAGCCATAGAACCGGCGCTCGCCGGTCTGGATGACGGCATAGGCCGACTTCGCCGCCTCGTAGAAGGCAAAGCGTTCGATGCTGACCATGGGGCGCGGCCGGCCTTCGGCGGCATCGATGGCGGCCTGGACCTCGGCGGCCACCGGCAGGATTTCATCCGGCGCCCCCACGACTTCCATCCGGGCGGCATGGTCGGGCACGAATGTGTCCAGCGGCAGGACCGACAGCACCGCCTCGACCGCCTGGGCGGCGGTCAGGTTCTCCATGCGCAGCAGGCGGCCGATGGCGGTGTGGCGGGCGATGCTGTCGGAGGGAAAATTGGTGTCGGCGATCACCAGCGTGTCGCCGTGGCCCATGGCGCGCAGGCAGGCGATCACCTCCGCGTTCAGGCGGTTGTCGAAGTTCTTGAGCATGATCCTCCCCAGGGTCGTCCGGCGGAGCGGCCGGGGGTTTTGCACCCCCGGACCCCCGCAGGATATTTGCGGCAAGATGAAAGCCTGCCGGTCAGGCGAAATGCTGGCGCAGGGCATCGGCCATGGCAAGGCCAAGCTTCACTTGCGCCTCGGCTTCGTAATGGATGCCATCGACCGGGCTGACCGCGATGATCTGGCCGGCATCGAGGAAACCGGCGTTCAGCCGCCGGGCCATGGCGCCGATCGCGGCGGCAAGGTCGTGCGATTTTCCGGCGCCGCCGGCGAACATTTCGGCCAGGCAGCCGACCTCCAGGATCGGCGGCGGGGCGATGACCAGCACATCGGGGGCACCGCCCTCGCGGCCGGCCCCGGAGGCCCGGATCAGCCGGATCAGCCGATCCAGGCAGAAGGCGATGTCGGCGGCGCTGACGTGGAAGCAGTTCTTCAGGTCATTCGTGCCCAGTTTCAGCAGCACCATGTCGAGCGGCTTGTGGCTTTCCAGCAGCGCGGGCAGCACGCGAATGCCGTTGCGATGCGCACCCTCCATCGGGTCGTCATGCACGGTGGTGCGGCCCGGATGCCCTTCGGCGATGACCTCGTAGCCCGAGCCCAGCGCCCGGCCCATGACCGAAGGCCAACGCGCCTCGTGGCCGAAGCGGCCTGCGCCGGCCAGATCGGGCATGGGCCGGGTGCCATGGGTGTTGCTGTCGCCGAAGCAGAGAATCGTGCGGATCATCCGATGCGCTCGCCGGTTTCGGTGTCGAACAGATGAACCTGCCCCGGGTCGGGGGCCAGCGTCACCGTCTGCCCGGGGGCGAAGGCCAGCCGGTCGCGGAACACGGCCACCAGTTCGCGTCGGCCTGCCCGCACCACCAGATGGGTTTCCGATCCGGTGGGTTCCACCACGACGATGCCGGCCGTGATGCCCTGATCGGCCAGGCGCAGGTGCTCGGGACGGATGCCCAGCGTCACCTTGCGGCCCTCGGCCGCGCCGGTCGGCAGCGGCAGCGAGATCCCTTCGGCCTCGAACCGGCCGCCGCCGGCCACGCCTTCGATCAGGTTCATCGAGGGGCTGCCGATGAAGGCCGCCACGAAGATGTTGGCCGGGCGGTCGTAGAGCTCAAGCGGCGCGCCCATCTGCGCGATGTGACCATCGCGCATGACGACGATCGTGTCGGCCATGGTCATGGCCTCGATCTGGTCATGGGTCACATAGACCGTCGTCGTGCCCAGTCGCTGGTGCAGCTCGCGGATTTCCGAACGCATCTGGACGCGCAGCTTGGCGTCCAGATTCGACAGGGGTTCGTCGAACAGGAAGACCTGCGGGTTGCGGACGATGGCGCGCCCCATGGCCACGCGCTGCCGCTGCCCGCCGGACAGCGCGCGCGGATAGCGTGCGAGATAGGGGGTCAGGCCCAGGATCTCGGCCGCCTGGGCGACGCGCCTGTCGATCTCGGCCCTGGGCATGCCGGCCATCTTCAGCGCAAAGCCCATGTTGGCTGCGACCGTCTTGTGCGGGTAAAGCGCATAGTTCTGGAACACCATGGCAATATCGCGTTCCGCCGGAGCCAGGTTGTTCACCACGCGCTCGCCAATGGAAATCGTGCCGCCGGTGATGCTTTCCAGCCCGGCAATCATGCGCAGCAGGGTCGATTTGCCACAGCCCGAGGGCCCGACCAGCACCAGAAACTGCCCATCGGGGATATCGATGTCCACGCCATGCACAACCTCCATGCCACCATAGGACTTGCGCAGGTCGCGGATCTTCACCTCGGCCATGTTTCCCCCATCTATCCCTGTCGGGCCCGCTTCGGGCACATCGTTTTCCGGTGGCGCAGCGCCGCGGCCCCGCGCCCGTTCGGGCAAGGCTAGCCCAGCGGCAAATCCCTGTCCACCCGCCTGAACATACTAACATGTTAGCCGCTTGACTCGTGCAGGCAAGACTGAGAAGCTTCCCCCGTCCGGCGCGTCCGGGCCACCGGGGCCGAAGTCAGGCGCACAACCCGGGGCCCGTCGGCCGCGCCGCGAAAGCGGCACATCCACCAGGGAGGTCTTGGATGAAAGTTGGACTTTACAATTACGCCGTTCGGGCGGGCTTGACCCGTCGCGGCGTGCTGAAGGGCGCGGCTTCGGTCGGCGCGCTTTCGGCCATGGGCGGGGCGGCCAACATCGCCTTTACCGCGCCGGCACTGGCGCAGGACGATCTGCGTGCCCAGATCCTGGCCATTCCGGGCGTCGGCAACGGGTCGCCCACGGATGCGGATTACCAGAAGGTCGGAGAGCTCTGCCTCGGGCCGACCAAGGCCAACGTGGCCGAGGGCGAATTTGCCGGGGTTGAACTGACCTTCATGGGCCTGAACAACCAGAATCTGCACAACATCCTGTTCCGCGGCTTCCTGGCGCCCTGGGAAAAATATACCGGCGCCAAGATCAACTGGATCGACCTGGCGCAGGCCGACTACAACCCCCGCCTGCAGCAGGCCATCGCCACCAACACCGTCGATTTCGACATCGTCGAGATGGGTGCCCCCTTCGAAGGCGACACCGCCGGCCGCGGCCTGCTTGACGAGATGCCGGACTGGGTGAAGACCCAGATCCAGGCCGATGATCTGGTGGGATATCTGCAGCCGCCCGTCGGCACCTGGGATGGCAAATCCTACCGGATCACCATCGACGGCGACTGCCATACCTTCTCGTACCGCAAGGATTATTTCGGCGAAGGCTCGATCTCGGGCATGAAGGATGCGCCGACGACCTGGGCGCAGATCGCCGAATATTCCAAGGCCGTGAAGGGCCAGAAGGATCCGCTGACCGGCAACGAGGCCTATGGCTTCCTTGACCCGCTGAAGTATCAGTGGGGTGGCTTCGGCTTCTACTTCCTGGGCGACCGGGCCGCGGCCTATGCCAAGCACCCGGACGATCCTGCATGGTTGTTCGACCCCGACACGATGAAGCCGCGCGTCAACAACCCGGCCTGGGTGCAGGCGATCCAGGATGTCATGGACATGGTGGCCGCGGGCGTCTATCCGGCGGACCAGTTGAACACCGACCCGAACGGCACGGGCTTCACCCAGTTCCTGGGCGGCGTCGGCTCGTCGGTCTGCTGGTGGGGCGACGTGGGCTCGAACGCACGGACCTCGGACAGCTCGGTCGTGGGCGACGTGGTCGGCTTCTCGATCAACCCTGGCGCGGACAAGGTCTACAACTCCAAGACCGGAGCCTGGGAGGAGAAGCAGAACTTCGCACCGAACATGGCCTATCTTGGCTGGGGCATCTATGTGACAAGCCGCGTCTCCGGCGACGAGAAGAAGCGCAAGGCCGCATGGTCGGCTGCGGCCCATCTGGGCGGCAAGGACATCTCGCTCTGGATGGCCGCCTATCCGTCGGGCTTCCAGCCCTACCGCAACAGCCACTTCAACTATGACGAATGGGCGGCAGCGGGCTATGACAAGGACTTCGTGGCCGACTACCTGGGCTCGAATGCCGACAGCTACAACCACCCGAACGCCGCGATCGAGCCGCGCATTCCCGGCATCTTCCAGTATTACTCGGTGGCCGAGGACGAGCTGGTGAAGGGCATCAACGGGCAGTATGGCTCGGCGCAGGAGACCGCCGATGCCATCGCCGCCGCCTGGGAAAAGATCACCGACCAGATCGGCCGCGAAAACCAGGTAAAGCTCTACAAGGCTTCGCTGGGGCTGTAATCACGGTCAGGGCCATGGCCCGACCATCGGGGGCGCCGGACAGCGGCGCCCCTTTCCGCCTGATCTTCCGCCAGGGGTGCCACTCCTGCCGCAAGATCAGAAGGGGCGCAATTTGAGCGAGGGCGATCGTCTTCACGTCGTGACGGCCGACAATATCAGCCCGGCCCGACGCATGGCCGGGCACCTGATGATTTGGGGGTCGCTGGGCGTGCTGGCGCTGGTGGCGCTTGCGCAGGCCGCCCAGACCTGGGGTGGCAGCGATTTCGGCTTCCGGAACTGGCGACCGACCCTTTATGCCTATCTGCTGTTCTCGGTCTGCCTGTGCTGGGCACAGGTCATGTTGAAGGGGGAAACCGGCAAGCGCATCCTTTTCGTGCTGCCCGCGGCGCTGTTCGTGGTGTCGCTCACCGTGTTTCCGCTGCTGTTCGGCGTGCTGATCGCCCTGTCGGACTGGAACCTTTCCGCGCCGGACGGGCGCAAGTTCAACGGCATGGCCAACATCGTCCAGATGTGGAACGATCCGTTCTACTGGAATGCGCTGGAAAACATGGTCTGGTATTGCCTGGCCATCCTGCCGGAATATGTGCTGGCCTTCGGCCTGGCGCTGATGCTGAACGCCGATATCCGGGCACGCAAGTTCTTCCGCGTGGCCTTTCTGCTGCCCCTGATGCTGTCGCCGGTGGCGGTCAGCTGGATGATCGGCAAATCCATGCTGGTGATCCAGCCGGCCGGCCCGGTGATCCGTCTGGCGAAGTGGCTCGGCTATCCGAACCCCTCGTTCTTCTCGGATCCGCTGACCGCCAAGATCACCATCATGCTGATGGATGCCTGGACCTTCGTGCCTTTCATGATGATCATGATCCTGGCCGGGCTGCAGGCGATCCCGAAGGAATTGCAGGAGGCCGCCCGCGTCGATGGCGCGACCGGCTGGCGCGCCTTCTGGGAGGTGACCTTTCCCCTGATGCTGCCGGTGTCGATCACGGCTCTGCTGATCCGGCTGATCTTCAAGCTGAAGCTGGCCGATGTGATCATCAATGTCACTTCGGGCGGCCCGGGGGGTGCGACCGACAGCGTGACCAGCTTCATCTTCCGCGAATACCGCGACCGGTCGAACGTGGGCTATGGCACGCTGCTGGCAATGGTCTATCTGGTCATCATCGTCCTGGTGATGACCGTGCTGATGAAATTCGCCGACAAGGCACTGCGGCCGAGGACCTGAGATGACGACTTCCGCACAGCTGTTCCGCGACGGCGATACCGACCTCGCCTTCAAGGCCAGATGGTGGACCAGCCGGGTGCTCCTCTATGGCGCGCTGATCCTCTGGGCCTTTGTCTGCCTGTTCCCGATCTATTGGACCATCACGACCAGCTTCAAGGCGGCCAAGGATGTGACCCAGGGCACGATGGTGCCATGGCTGGATTTCCAGCCGAAATGGCTGGGCTGGAAATCGCTGGGCCTGTCGCCCGAAACGATCACCCAGGTCAGCACCGTGCGTGACGAATTCCTGCGCCGGTTCTTCAACTCGGCCGTCATCTCGGTCTCCTCCTCGATCCTGGCCGTGGCGCTCGGGTCGCTGGCGGCCTACGGCCTGTCGCGGTTTTCCTACAGGTTCCTGTGGATGAAGAATTCCGACATTTCCTTCTTCTTCCTCAGCCAGCTGATCCTGCCGCCGGTCGTGCTCGCCCTGCCCTTCCTGGTGCTTTACAAGGAGCTGGACCTGCTGGACAACCGCATCGGCCTGATCGCGCTCTATACCCTGTCGGTGCTGCCCATCGTCATCTGGATCATGCGCGACCAGTTCGAAGGCATCCCGACCGAGCTGGAAGAGGCGGCGATGGTCGACGGCCTGTCGATCTGGGGCGCTTTCCTGACGATCATCCTGCCTATAGCCCTGCCCGGCATGGTGGCGGCGCTGATCCTCTCGCTGGTCTTGACCTGGAACGAGTATTTCTTTGCGGCACTGCTGACCTCGACCTATGCCAACACCCTGCCCGTCATGGTGGCCAGCCAGACCGGCAGCCAGGGCATTTCCTGGTGGTCGATGGCGGCGCTCAGCTTTGCCGCCATCCTGCCGCTGATCGTCATCGGCGTGGCGCTGGAACGCTACATCATCAAGGGCATGGCGTCGGGGGCGGTGAAGTAGGTGCTGAAGGGCATCGATCAGCGCCTCTCGGCCGAGATCGTGCATGTGCTGATGCTGATGGGCCATGGCGACGATCTGGTGATCTGCGACGTGAACCACCCCGCCGCCTCGATCGCGCGCGAGACCACCCACGGAAGGCTGGTGGACATGGCGGGCTGTGACCTGCTCACCGCGGCCCGCGCCATCCTCAGCCTGATGCCGCTGGACACATTCGTGCCCGCGCCGGTGACGCGGATGCAGGTGGTGGGCGATCCGGGGCGCGAATTGCCGCTGTTTGCCGCGATGCAGGCGGTCTGTTCCCGGATGGAGGGCCGCCAGGTGGCCCTGCGGCCGCTGGAGCGTTTCGAATTCTACGCCGCCGCCAGGAGATCCTTTGCCATCATCCGCACCGCCGACAGCGGGCCCTATGGCTGCTTCATCCTGAAGAAGGGCGTGGTGGATCTGCCGCCGCTGGAGGCCGGGGGCGCTGCCCCCGGACCCCCGGGATATTTGTGAACAGATGAAATCACGGGTGAGCGAGATTCCACGGGCGAGTGAGATTCAAGGGGCGCACCGATATCAAAGGGCGAGCAGACGGCGCAGGTGGTCCAGGATCACCTGCACCGCCGCCTCGCCTTGCTGCAGCGTCGCGCGGGGGGCGGTTTCGGTATACCAGCCGTGGTTTTCCGCCATCCGGGCCGGTTCCACCGTCTCCGGGGCCAGAGCCATCATCAGCGCGGTCTCGCCCTCGCCGGCATGGTCAAACGGCAGATGCAGGGCGGTCTGGGGCGGGCAAAGCGGATGGATCCGGATCCAGTTGAACGGATTGTCGCCCCTGGCATGGCCGGCGTAGTAATCGCGCATGTCGTTGCGGCCCCAGAAGCCCGGCCCGCGCGTCGCCTCCAGATGGGCGAAGACCGCCTGCCGCGCCGCCAGCCTGAAGGCCAGGTCGGTGGGCATGCCCTGGGTGAAATTCTCGGATTGATGGTGGATCACGCCATGGATGTTGCGAAAGCCCGCCCGCAGCAGCGCGGCGAACAGGGCCCTGGCGAAGGGCAGGATCGCCTCGGCATCGACATGCAGGCTGAAGAATTCCGGCCCCTCGACCGCATGGCTCGCCGCGCCCTGGGCCATGGGCGGCATCAGGATCAGCCTGTCGGGCGCCTCGGCCTCCAGCCGGTCCAGGCAGCGGGTGACCGCCAGGAGATCGACGCCCAGGGGCAGATGTTCGCCATGATATTCCTGAACGCCCAGCGCCATGACCAGCGGCGTATTGGCGGCGATGGCCGCGCGCAGGCGATGCGGCGTGCACAGTTCATAGCGCATGGGCGATATCCCTGGTGGCCTCGTAAAGACGCAGGAACAGCGGATACTGCCGGTCATAGGCGGGCACCGGTTCGGGCTGCACCGTTTCGGCCACCGGGTTCCACTCATGGATTTCGGCCGCATCCCCCAGCGCCCGCGCCGCCAGCCAGCAGTCGCCATAGCTGGCGCCGATGGTGACCCGAGCCACCTCTTGCGGCAGGCCGGTGAAATCCGAGGTTGCCTGCAGCCAGGGCCGGTTTCTTGTGCCACCGCCCACCGCCAGCACCCGCGTGGGCGGAGATCCGGCCTCGGCATAGGTGTCGGTGATATGCCGCGTGGCGGCCGCGATCCCCTCCAGCGCAGCACGGTAGATGTCGCCCCGCGTATGGGTCAGGTTCAGGCCGAAGAAGGCACCCCTGGCCTGCGGGTCGTGGATCGGTGTCCGCTCGCCCGAGAAATAGGGAAGGCAGATCAACCCCTTGGCGCCCTTTGGTGAAGCCATGGCCTCTTGGGTCAGCTCGGCGAAGGCCGTGTCCGGGGCCAGATCGCGCGCCAGGGTGTCGCGCAGCCAATGGGTCAGCGTGCCGGATGTGGCCAGCCCGGCCATGGCCGCCCTTTGCCCCTGGAACAGCCAGGGCGCATGCCACAGCCGAAAATCGTTCAAGGGCTTTGCGGCAATCTGGATGATGAAGATGGTCGAGCCATACATCATCATCATCTCGCCCGGGCGCGTCACCCCCACCGAAACGGCCTCGGCCGCGGCGTCGATCGTGCCGCAGGTGACGGGTGTGCCTGCGGCCAGACCGGTTTCGGCCGCGGCGGCGGCGGTCACGACTCCGGCAATCTCGGTCGACCACATCAGCTCGGGCAACTGGTCGAGACGGCAAAGCGCGGCGAGGTCGAGGCACCAGTCCTGTCGGGCAAGATCATACAGCGGCGAGAAATTGGCTGCCGTATAGTGGTCGATGACGTAGCGCCCGGTCAGCCGGTGGGTCAGGAAGGTGGTCGATGTCACCAGCTTTGCGGCGCGAGCCCAGACATCGGGGCGGTTCCGGTTCAGCCACAGGATCTTTGGCCCGACCGACTGGCTCGTCAGCTGGTTGCCGCAGCGGGCCAGGATCACATCCGCGCCGATCTGCCGGTTCAGATCGGCGATCTCGCGCGTCGCCCGCGTATCCACGCCATAGAGGATGCCATTGCCCAGCGCCCGGCCATCCGCATCCATGGCCAGCAGGCAGGGCCCGATGGCCGAGGTCGCCACCGCGCGGATCGCCTTGGGGTCGATGCGGCTGGCCGTCAGCAGCGCCCGGGTGATGAAGACGAAATCGCCCCACCAATCCTCGTCGGGCCGGTGTTCGGCCCAGCCGGCCTGGGGCACCAGCATCCTGTGCGGGCGGCTGGCCTGAGCCAGCACGCGCCCCGCCCGATCGACGATGACACCCTTCGATTCGAACGTTCCGATATCGACACCCAGATACATCAGCCGCGCTCCAGCACCATGCCCGGCGGAATGCGCGCCAGCATGCCCTGCAACAGCCTCACCAGGCCCTCCAGGTCGCCCAGGTCGCAAACCTCCAGCGCGGAATGGGAATGGCGCATCGGGAAGCCCAGATCGAGCGCGGCCACCCCCTCGCCCACCGACTGCACATGGCTGAGGTCGGTCAGCACCCCGACCTGCGCCGAGCGCTGCAGCGCCAGCCCCTCGCCCGCCGATGCTTCCTCGGCGAGACGCACGAGGGCCGGGTGCGGGATCACTCCGTTCAACGTGCCGCGCCCATGGAAGGAATAGAGGCTGATCCCCGGCCCCCCACCCAGGGTCATCTCGCCCCGGTCGGCCATGTCGGGCGTGTCGGTTGCCAGCATCAGGTCGATCTGCAGGGCAATGTCGGGTCGCAGGGCCCGCGCCGCCACCAGCGCGCCGCGCAGGTTGAATTCCTCCTGGACCGAGAACACCAGATGCACGGTCGGCCCCCTGGGCAGGCCGCGCGCCAGTTCGACCAGCACGGCACAGCCCGCCCGATCATCGACCGAAGTCCCGGCGATCCGGTCGCCCGCCAGTTCCAACACCTGGGGCCGATAGACAACCGGCGTGCCGATCCGGATTCCCGCCGCCTCCACCGCGGCCCTGGACCCATGCCCGGTGTCGATGCGGATCTCCGGTGCGGTCAGCACCTTGTATTTCTCCTCCGCAGTGGTCGCGTGATGCGCCTTGTTCATGATGATGCCCGGCACATCGCCATTTGTGCCGCACAGCATCACCGCCTGCGCCGCCATGGCCTTTTCCGATACTCCCCCCATCCGCTCGACCCGAATCAGGCCATCGGCTTCCACTTTTCGAACAAAGAAGCCCAGTTGGTCCATATGGGTGAACAGCATGACCGAAGGCATGGCCGGATCGCCGGGCACGGTGGCAATCACGTTGCCCAGCCGATCCACACGGCTGGACATGCCGGCCTCGGCCAGCCGGGCGCGGATCACCGCTGCCACTCGCTCCTCATGGCCGGACAGGCCCGGCGTCAGCATCAGTTCCACCAGGTCGCGCTTCAGTCGGTCTCGCATGTGGTCCGGCCTCAAGTCCTGATCCTCCGCACCCGATCCATGAAATCGCGCGCGCGATCCGGGTCCACCGGCTTCCAGGTATCGCCATCGACCTTCAGCGCCGAGCCCACGATGCAGCCGTCCGCCACCTTCAGCACCTCGGCCACCGTCGCGTGCTTCACGCCGGTATTGGCCAGCACGGGCACCCTGGGCAGCACCGCCTTCACCGCCTCCAGATCGCGCATCTCGGCCGCCTCGCCGGTGATGGCGCCCGAGACCAGCACGGCATCCGCAAGCGAGGAAAACACCGCCGAGCGCGCCCGGTCGGCCAGGCTGCGCCTGTCCAGGCTGTCGGCAAACTCGGCGCTGACATTGTACAAGAGCGCCAGATCGCGCCGCCCCAACCGGTCGCGATAGCGCATCGCAGCCCCCGCATCCGGCACCCAGAGCCCCATGTCGCTGGCATAGGCGCCGGTAAAGATCTCGCGCGCAAAATGCGCCCCCGTCGCCGCCGCCAGCGCCATGGTCGCCAGCGGATCCCACAGGACATTCACGCCGAAAGGCACCGTGATCTCGTCTCGCAGCCGCCCGATCACCATGGCCATCGTCGCGGTCGAAGCCGTGTCAACCCGCAATTCATAGGGCCGGTCGTTCTCGTTTCCGAACATGACCGCATCGACCCCGGCTTCCTGCAACGCCACCAGATCGGCCCGCGCGCCACGCAGGATCCCCTCGATTCCTGCTTCGGCGTCATACAGCGGCGATCCCGGCAGCGCAGCCAGATGCACCATGGCGATCACCGGTTTCCGCGCGCCAAAGACCTTGTGAAAATTCCCCAACGCTGCCTCCCAACTTGATGAAAACCATACTAGCATGCCAGTTGGCAGGAAAGGCAAGGGAATCGCCCCCTTCACCTGTTCGGAAATATCCCGGGGGTCCGGGGGCAGCGCCCCCGGCGCCTCGGCCCGGAGGAACCGATGCAGACCAGAACCTGGGATCGCGGCGGCAGGGGCCCGATCACCTTCACCGAACTGGGGTTCGGCACGGCACCCATCGGCGGGCTGTACCGTCCGGTCACTCCCGACGCTGCCCATGCCACGCTGACCCGCGCCTGGGATCTGGGCGTGCGCTATTTCGATACCGCGCCGCTCTATGGCCTCGGCCAGTCAGAAACCCGGCTGAACTGCGCGCTGCAGGGGCGGCGCGGCTTCACCGTCTCGTCCAAGGTCGGTCGCCTGCTGCGGCGGTGCGGGCCGGGCGAGCAGCACACCGGCGTCGGCAAATGGTTCGACGTGCCGAACCGGGTCGAGATCTACGACTATTCCCATGACGGTGTGATGCGCTCGGTGGAATTCAGCCTCGAGCGCACCGGCCTGGACCGGTTCGACGTGCTTTATGTCCATGACCTGGACCTGTTCACCCATGGCACGCCGGAACGGCTGGATGCTTTCCGTAAGGTTTTCATGCAAGGCGGCTACAAGGCGTTGCTGGCGCTGCGCGACCAGGGCGTCACGCGGGCGATCGGCGGCGGGATCAACGAATGGGAGCAAGATCGGA
>JAKALB010000206.1 GCA_021813365.1 Pseudomonadota bacterium
ATCGCGCCGGCTTCCAGCAAGGCCACCGCCTCGCGGCCCCTGGCCACATCAGGCAGCAGACGCCCCTTGACCCACAGGCCATTGGCGTCCTCCTTGACCTCATCCCAAATGCCGATCGGCTGCGAAGGATCATGCTGCCACAGCATCTTGACCCGCCGCCCCGACTTCTCCATCGCCTTCAGGCTGCCGGCATAGGCGCCCGGCATCACCACATCGCCACCCTGATCGCGACGAAGGAAAAGGCTGGCATAGCCCTCGATCACCCGGCCCTCTGTCACCGTGAAGCCGAGCCTCGCGCCCGGCTCGGCGGCCTGGAACTTGCGTTCCGGCGCACCCCAGATCTGTCCGCTCATTCTCACCTCACTTTAGGATCGTCGCCATCAGCGCCTCGGCCCCACGAGCCAGTAGAAACGCCACCATTCCGTAGACACCCAGCCATATCCGCTTCTCCAGCCGGTCCAGCGCCTGGTCGATCTGGTTCAGCCGAAAATCCAGCGCCGCCCAGCGCTCTTCGGCCACGCGTTCATTCGCCTCGATCCGGGCATGCGCCGCGTCGAAGCCTTCATACAGAAACCGCGAACCGCCACCGGGCTCGACCGGCGGTCCGCGCCTTGCACTCATTCCTCCTCCGCGATGCGCGGCAGGCCCAGGATCGCCCGTTTCTCGGCCGGGGTCAGGAAATCCGCCGCCCCCACCCGCGCCCACTGGGCATCCCGCTCGATGGCCAGCGCCGGGATCTGGTCCAGATCGGGTCGCAGTTCCACTTCCTCACCCGTGAAGGTCGACAGCCAGTGCGACAGGCTTGCAGTCACCTTGGCCACCAGCGGCAGCACCGTCAGTCGATAGAAGGCCCGGTTTGCCTCCTGATAGTTGGCATAGGTCGCATCGCCCGGGATCCCCATCAGCATCGGCGGCACCCCGAAGGCGATGGCAATTTCCCGCGCCGCCGCTTCCTTGGTCTTCTGGAACTCCATGTCGCTGGGCGAGAAACCCATCGGCTTCCAGTCCAGCCCGCCCTCCAGCAGCATCGGCCGACCGGCGTTCCGCGCGCCCTGATGGTGCATCTCCATCTCGCCGACCAGCCGTTCGTACTGTTCGTTGGTCAGTTGGGACGACCCATCCGATCCCCTGTAGACAATCGCGCCCGAAGGCCTGGCCGCATTGTCCAGGAGCGCCTTCGACCAGGCACTGGCACTGCCATGCACATCGATCGCCACCGCGGCAGCCTGCAAAGGCGACAGGCCGTAATGGTCATCCAGCGGATGGAAGGTCTTGATGTGGCAAATCGGCGAGAAGGTCTCGCTCACCGTGAACCGATGCGCCCGGCCACCCACCGTATAGTCATAGGCCACCGGCCAACCGTCATTGCCCGGCACCAGGCTCATCCGGTCGCTGCGCAGCACATGCAGCTCGCCCGGCAGCAGGCCCTGCCCCGGCACCGCCTCGACATAGCCGTTTCCGGTCAGCATCATGTGCCCATAGAGCGCCTCGAAGAACTCGGCCCGACCCTGCGCCGCATTCGGTCGCCCGATCAGGCTCAGCACCGGATGCTGCGAATGCCGCCGCTCGTGGTCCTGCAGCACCAGCGGCAGCGCCGCGGCTGCCTCGCTGATCAGCTTGACCGCACGAAAGCCGATCGGGTTCCCCTGAAACCCCGATCTGGTCAGGCTGACCACATCACGCGGGCTCCAGGCAACACGGCCAGACGAGCCCCAGGCCACCACCCGCCCCGTGGCCGAGGCCTTCTTCTCGGGCGCAGCCGCAGGCTCCTGCCCGCCGCGCCGCAGGAAATCGAACATCGTCAGCTCCTCTGGATTGGCATTCCAACTTCGGTCGGCCTCTGCCCATCATGGTGGTGCAAATGCCCTCCGGGGGTCCGGGAGCGAAAACCCCCGTCCCTGCCGCCGTCACCGGCGTCTGAACTTCAAAGCGACCGGATACCCGGCGAACGGAATGACCGGGCCGGATCGAGGACCAGATCGGTCAGCGCCCAGACCAGCGCATCCAACCGGTCGGGCGACCCTTCGCCCCGCCAGCCACTGATCGTCATCTGGCCCATCTGCGCTTCCAGCCTGGCCAGTCCACGAACATGGCGCACGCGGCCCTGCTCGTACAAGGCCGCCACCGGTTCGGCCCGCAGATGCTTGCCCTTTGCGGCATTCACGGTGCGGATCGCGACCAGCGGATCCACCTGTCGGATCACCTGCGCCACCAGTTCACCGCCCTGGTTCACTTCGGCCACCAGCCGGTCGGCTCGGTGCCGATCCATCGCCGCGATCGCCGCCTCGGCCCATTGCTGCGGCGATCCCCGGATCGATGCGTCCTCCAGCACCACCGCCCGCCAGGTCTGCGGCGGGCCAGTCATCACCACGCCCGCCACCACGATCCCGCAGGCATCCGATTTCGGCCCGCCAGTCACCGGCGGGTCCACCGCCACCACGATCCGGTCCAGCTCCGGCACTTCGCCGGTCAACTGGCAGTCCGCAATCATCTTCGCGGTCCACAGCGCACCCTCGACCTCCTCGATCAGCCGGCCTTCCAGTTCCTGCTCACCCTGGCGTGTGCCGGCATAGCGGCTGTAAACCTCTTCCAAGAAGCTGGCCGCCAGATTGGCCCGGTTGGCCGCGGTCGGCGCATGGGTCATCACGGTCGACGGGTTCTTCAGGATCGCCTTCAGCACCCCCACGTTCTGCGGCGTCGTCGTGACCACCTGGCGCGGATTGTCGCCCAGCCGCAGCGCAAACTGCAGCATGTCCCAGGTCTCCTGCGCATTCCGCCATTTCGCCAACTCGTCGGCCCAGGCCGCATCGAACTGCGGCCCCCGCAAGCTATCGGGGTCATGGGCCGAGAAAACCTGTGCCGTGGCACCATTCTTCCAGACCAGCCGCTTGCGCCCCGCCTCCCAGACCGGCACCCGGTCGGGAGGCGAACAGGCCAGAATCCCGCTGTCGCCAAAGATCATCACCTCGCGGACCTGATCCACGGTCTCGCCCACCAGGGCCAGCCGCCGTGATCGGCCTGGCGCCTCCGGTGTCGGCCCTTCAACCTCGGCGCGCACCCATTCCGCCCCGGCCCGCGTCTTGCCTGCGCCACGGCCACCCATGATGACCCATGTCTTCCAGGCGCCTTCCGGCGGCAATTGGTGCGGCAACGCCCAGAATTCGAACATCCAGGGCAGCGCCATCAGCGCATTCTCGCTCAGCTCGGCCAGAAAGGCGTCAACCTGGTCCTGCGTCGCGGAGGCGAGCCAGGCGGCTCCCGATTTCATCCCGCGCGGACTGAAAGTCGATTGTGCCGGTTCCGACAATCCCGGCAACCTGTTTGCGGAGTTTTTCAACTCGGCCCCTCTCTTCCTGTACAAGCTGGTACACTTCGCGCAGCTGCTTCACCTGCCCCGGCAGGACCTTCAGTTCATCGAATTCGCCACGTTCGATCTTCCGCAGAACCCGGGCGATGTCCTCCGCGTAGCTGCGAAACAAACTTTCGGTGAAGTCCGCCAGATCGACAGGCTCCCCCTCTCCGACAGTGACCTTGATCGTCATGCTGCCTCAGCCTACCCCCGCCTGCCTTCCCCGGAAATGCAAAGCGGCCTCGGGGTTGCCCCCG
>JAKALB010000079.1 GCA_021813365.1 Pseudomonadota bacterium
TTGCCCGCCTTGACCCCCGGGTCAAGCCCTGCCATCGAAAGGCAAAGGGCGGAGGTGGCGATGATCCCGGTCAAGGGCTATACGGGGCAGAAGGTGGCGGTGCTGGGCCTGGGCCGGTCGGGCCTGGCCACGGCGCGCGCACTGGTGGCGGGCGGGGCCGAGCCCCTCTTGTGGGACGACGCCCCCGAGGCCCGCGCCAGGGCCGAGGCGGAAGGGTTCCCCCTGACCGATCTCGGCCAGCATGGCGCCCTGGACGGCGTGGCCAGCCTGGTGGTCAGCCCCGGCATTCCGCATCTTTACCCCGCCCCCAACCGCATCGTCGCCCGCGCCCTGGCGGCCGGCGTTCCGGTCGACAATGACATCGGCCTCTTCTTCCAGAGCCTGGGGGCCGAGGACTGGGACCGCTTTGACCAGCCGCCCAAGGTCGTCTGCGTCACCGGGTCGAACGGGAAATCCACCACCACGGCGCTGATCCACCACATCCTGCGTTCCTGCGGGCGGCCGACCCAGATGGCCGGCAACATCGGACGCGGCGTCTTCGACATCGACCCGCCGGAAGATGGCGAGGTGATCGTGCTGGAACTGTCCAGCTATCAGACGGAACTGGCCCGCAGCCTGACGCCCGACATTGCCGTCTTCACCAACCTTACGCCCGACCACCTGGACCGGCACGCCGGCATGGGCGGCTATTTCGCGGCCAAGCGGCGCCAGTTCGCCGAGGGCGGACCGGACCGCGCCGTGATCGGCGTCGACGAGATCGAGGGGCAGTTCCTGGCCAATCAGCTTGGCCAGGGGCCGGCGGACGACCGGGTGATCCGCATCTCTTCCGGCCAGAAGCTGGACGGCTTCGGCTGGGCGGTCTTTGCCCGCAGGGGGTTTCTGACCGAATGGCGCAAGGGGCGCCAGCAGGCGTCGATCGACCTGCGGGAGGTCAGCGGGCTGCCGGGGGCACACAACCATCAGAACGCCTGCGCCGCCTATGCCGTGGCGCGCAGCCTGGGTCTGGCGCCAAGACAGGTGGAAGCGGCGCTGCGGTCCTTCGCGGGCCTGCCGCATCGCAGCCAGCTGGTGGGCGAAAGGGCCGGGGTGCGCTTTGTCAACGACAGCAAGGCCACCAATGTCGACAGCGCCGCCAAGGCCTTGCAGGCCTTTCCCGCGATCCGCTGGATTGCCGGCGGCCTGGGCAAGGATGGCGGGATCGGCGGGCTGCTGCCCCATGTCGGCTCGGTGAAGAAGGCTTACCTGATCGGGCATTCCGCCCGGGATTTCGCGCGGGAACTGGGCGAGGTGCCGCATGAAATCTGCGAGACGATGGAGCGCGCCCTGGCCCGCGCCGCGGCCGAGGCCGAACCGGGCGAGGTTGTGCTGCTGGCGCCGGCGGCAGCCAGCTTCGACCAATATGCGAATTTCGAACAGCGCGGCGAGGATTTCGCGGCGCGGGTGAAGGCGCTGATCGGGTCATAGGGGGGCCAGCCCCCCTGACCCCCCGGGATATTTCCGAACAGATGAAAGGGGAAGAATGGAGGGACGTTGCACCTGCGGAGCGGTCCGCTATCGGATGGCGGACCGGCCATTGTTCACCCATGCCTGCCACTGCACCTGGTGCCAGCGCGAGACCGGATCGGCCTTTGCGCTGAATGCGATGATCGAGACGGCGCTGCTGCGTGTGGACGGGGCGGTGGAGGAGATGGATATGCCATCGGCTTCGGGCAGGGGGCAGGTGATCTGCCGTTGTCCGGTCTGCAAGGTGGCGCTGTGGAGTCACTATGCCGGGGCCGGCCGGAAGGTGGCCTTCGTGCGGGTGGGCACGCTGGAGCGGCCCTCGGCCTGCCCGCCCGACATTCACATCTTCACCTCGACCAGGCAGGACTGGCTGGTGCTGGACCGCCGTGTGCCGGTGGTGCCGGAATATTACGACCGCAAGCTCTACTGGCCCGCCTGGGCGCTGGAGCGGCGGGCAGCGATGCTGGCCGGGGGCACCTAGGCCGCCTCCTCCAGATGGGCCCGGATGATCTGCTCGAAGCTGGTTTCCGCCTGAAAGCCCAGCGCCCGGGCGCGGGCGGCGGTGAAGTTTTCCGGCCAGGAGGCGACGATGCGGGCGATGGTTTCATCCGGTTCATACCGGATCAGATCGACCGCCTTCTGCCCGGCCACGCGGCGCAGCGCCTCGATCTCTTCGGCCACGGTGGCCGACAGGCCCGGCATGTTCAGCGCGATGCGGCCGTCCAGCCGCGACAGATCCAGGCTGCGGGCGTGTTGCAGGAAGCCCACCGCGGCGCGGGGGCTGGCAAACCAGTGACGGACCGTATCCGGCACCGGCAGGACGGCAGGCAGGCCCGCCAGGGGCTCGCGCAGGATGTTGGAAAAGAAGCCCGAGGCGGCGGCATTGGGCCTGCCGGGGCGGATGACGATCGTGGGCAGGCGGAGCGCGATCGCCTCCAGGAAGCCGCGGCGGGCGTAATCGGCCAGCATCAGCTCGATCATCGCCTTCTGCGTGCCATAGGAGGTGCGGGGTGACGGGGCGAGGTCGTCGGGGATGGAATCGGGGAAGGGCGGGCCGAAAACGGCGATGGTCGAGGAAAAGATCACCCGGGGGCGATAGTCCGGCGTGGCACGGATCGCCTCGAGCAGCGCACGGGAGGCGTCGAAATTCGCCCGCCAGCCGAGGTCGAAATCGGCCTCTGCCCCGCCAGAGGGAACGGCGGCGAGGTGGTAGATGACCTCTGGCCGCCGGGCGATCAGCGCCTGAGCGGCGCCGGGGGCCGAAAGATCGGTGGTCAGACAGATCGCGCCCGGCCGGGGCGGTGGCGGGGTCACGTCGGCCAGGATCAGATCCTGATTGGCCAGAGACCTGGCCAGCCGCTGGCCGATCATGCCGGCGCCGCCGATGATGAGTTGGGGCATGGGGTTTCTCCTGGGAGGTGGAGAATGCCGGGAAAGCGGGCCGGGGGGAAGAGGGGAAGTGGGACAGCGGGAATGCCGGAGTGCCGGAATGCCGGGGTGCCGGGGCGGATTTCCCCCGTGCGATTTCGATCAAATCATTGAACCTGTGGTGGCGCCCCGGCCCTGTTCTGGTGGCGTTGGCCACGATGCCGGAGCCGGCGGCCGCAGCGACCGGGGCAATGGGTGCCACCCTGCCGACCGATGGCCCGCGCGGCACCGCCGACCCGGGCGGTCGCCGGGTGGTGATGTGTCAGCGCACCTTCAGCGTGGCCAGGCCGATCATCGCCAGGATCAGGCTGATGATCCAGAACCGGATGACGATCTGCGGTTCGGCCCAGCCGCGCTTTTCGAAATGGTGATGGATCGGGGCCATCAGGAACACCCGTTTGCCGGTGCGCTTGAAATAGGCGACCTGGATGATCACCGACAGCGCCTCGACCACGAAGAGGCCGCCGACGATGGCCAGCACGATTTCATGCTTGATGCAGACCGCGATGGCACCCAGCGCGCCGCCGAGGGCCAGGCTGCCGGTATCACCCATGAAGACCGCCGCCGGCGGGGCGTTGTACCACAGGAATCCGAGCCCCGCGCCAAACAGGGCGGCGGCAAAGATCAGCAGTTCGGATGTGCCATCGACGTAATGCACGCCCAGATAGCTCGCGAATGTGGCGTTGCCCACGACATAGGCGATCACCCCCAGCGTGCCGCCGGCGATCATCACCGGCATGATGGCCAGCCCGTCGAGCCCGTCGGTCAGGTTCACGGCATTGGCCGATCCGACGATGACCAGCATGCCGAAGGGAATGAAGAACCAGCCCAGGTTGAAGAGTGCGTTCTTCAGCACCGGCATGGCCAGGTGAAAGGCCAGCTCGGGGCTCTGGAAACTGGCGGCGGCATAGGTGGCCAGGGCGGCGATGACCAGGCCCAGCAGCATGCGCAGACGCGAGGAGACGCCCCTGGTGTTCTGCTTGCTCACCTTGGCGAAATCGTCGGCAAAGCCGATCAGGCCGAAGGCCAGGGTGACCAGCAGGGTGATCCAGACAAAGGGATCATCCAGCCGCGCCCAGGCCAGGGTGGAAAAGATCAGCGCCGACAGGATCAGCAGGCCGCCCATCGTGGGGGTGCCGGCCTTGGTGAAATGGGACTGCGGCCCATCCTCGCGGATCGGCTGGCCCTTGCCCTGACGGCGGCGCAGAAGGTCGATCAGCGGCCGACCGAACAGGAAACCGAAGATGAGAGAGGTGAAGAACGCCCCGCCGGCGCGGAAGGTGATGTATTTGAAAAGATTGAATAGATCACCACCCTGCGAGAAATCTGACAGCCAGTAGAGCATCACTCACCTCCTTGTCCGCGCGGGGCGGTGGATTGGCCCAATTTACGGAAGGCGTCAACGACCAGGGACACTTTCGAGCCTTTGGAGCCCTTTACGAGGACGATATCGCCCGCGTCGATCAGGCTGTGGGCGCGGGCGGCCAGGTCTTGCGCGGTGGGGGCCCAGTCACCGCGCTGGGCGCGCGGCAGGATTTCGTAGAGCGCGCGCATCCGCGGGCCGGCGCAATGGATCACATCCAGCTTGTCGAGGCCCGGGTGGCGGGCGATGGCGCGGTGCAGATCGAGTTCGGTCGGGCCAAGCTCCAGCATGTCGCCCAGGATGGCGATGCGGCGCCCCTTGGCCAGCCGGCCGCAGTCGTCCTCCGGGCGGGCGGCGATCAGCATGTCGAGGCCGGCCGCCATCGAGGTGGGGTTGGCGTTGAAGGCGTCGTCGATCAGATCGAAGCCCAGGCCTTCCACCGGATCGAGCAGGATGCGTTCACGGGTGCCGCGGCCGGCGGACGGGGCCCAGCGGGCCAGGTCAGAGGCAGCGATGGCGACATCGAGACCCAGCGCCTCGGCCGCGGCCAGGGTGGCCAGACCGTTTGCCGCGAAATGGCGACCGGGCGACATGACCTTGAACAGCAGGCTCTGCCCGGCATGGGTGGCACGGACGACGGTGGCCTGGTCGCCCTCGGTCACATGGGCCAGGCGCCAGTCGGCGCCCGGTGCCGCGCCAAAGGTCTGCACCCGGTGCGGCGCCGCCAGTCGGGCCATCAGCGCGGTCTGTGGCAGGTCGGCCGGAATGAGGGCAGTGCCGCCAGGCTCCAGGCCGCGGAAGATCGCGGCCTTTTCCTCGGCAATGCCCTCCAACGAAGGGAATGCCTCGAGATGGGCGGGCGCGATGGTGGTGATCATCGCCACATGCGGGCGAGTCAGGCGGGCCAGCGGTTCGATCTCGCCGGGGTGATTCATGCCGATCTCGATCACGGCGAAATCGGCATCGGGGGCCAGGCGCGCAAGCGTCAGGGGCACGCCCCAATGGTTGTTGTAGCTGGCCTCGGCGGCATGGCAGCGTCCCTGGCCGGACAGGACGACGCGCAGCATTTCCTTGGTCGAAGTCTTGCCGACCGAGCCGGTGACACCCACGACCCTGGCGCGGCTGCGGGCGCGGCCGGCGGCACCCAGGGCGGTCAGGGCGGCCAGCACATCGGGCACGACGACCAGCGGGGCGTCGAGGGCCACACCCTGGGGCCGGTGGCTGACCAGCGCGGCGGCGGCGCCCTTGGCAAGGGCCTGGGCCACGAAATCATGGCCGTCGCGCACGTCCTTCAGCGCGACGAACAGATCACCGGGCCGGATGGTGCGGGTGTCGATCGACACGCCGCCGGCGGCAAAGTCTCGACCGACCTGGCCGCCGGTGGCCCGGACGATGTCGGTCGAAGTCCACAGGGTGGGATGGGCGGTCATATCCGGCCATCCAGTGCGGCGACGGCGATGGAGGATTGCTCGACATCATCGAAGGGATAGACCTGACCGGCAATGGTCTGGCCGCTTTCGTGGCCCTTGCCCGCGACCAGCAGCGCATCGCCCGGCCCCAGCAGCGCCACGCCGCGCAGAATGGCCTCGGCACGGTCTGCGACCTCGACCGCACCGGGGCAGGCTTGCAGAATTGCTGCACGGATCTGGGAGGGATCCTCGCTGCGGGGGTTATCATCTGTCACTATTTGAACATCTGCGTATCTGGCGGCCGCGGCGCCCATCAGCGGGCGCTTGCTGCGGTCGCGGTCGCCGCCCGCGCCAAAGACGATGATGATCCGACCCAGGACATGCGGGCGCAGCGCCTGCAGCGCGGTGGCGATGGCATCGGGCGTGTGGGCGTAATCGACGAAGACCGCGGCGCCGTTGGCGCGCGTGGCGGCCAGTTGCATCCGGCCGCGCACCCCGGTCAGCTGCGGCAGCGCGGCAAAGACCGCGTCAGGTTCGGCCCCGGCCGCGATCACCAGGCCGGCGGCCAGCGCCACGTTGTCGGCCTGGAACTGTCCGATCAGGCCAAGGTGCAACTGATGGACCCTGCCCCGCCATGACAGGCGCAGATCCTGGCCGGTGGCGTCAAACCGGTGGGCCAGAAGGCGCAGGTCACAGCCGGGCGCGTGGCCCACTGCGATCACGCCACAGCCGCGATCGCGCGCCAGACGAACCACCTCGGCGCCCCTGGGATCATCCAGATTCACCACGGCCACGCCGTCCGGCGGCAAGACCCGGGTGAACAGGCCCATCTTGGCGGCGAAATAGGCGTCGAAGGTCTTGTGATAATCCAGGTGGTCTTGCGTGAAATTGGAAAATCCCGCCGCGCGCAGACGCACGCCATCGAGACGGCGCTGATCCAGGCCATGGCTCGAGGCCTCCATCGCGGCATGGGTCACGCCGGCCTGGGCGGCCTGGGCCAGGATGGAATGCAGGGTGATCGTGTCGGGCGTGGTGTGCGCAGAGCCTGCCTCCCACGCGCCTTCGATGCCGGTGGTGCCGATGTTGATGGCGGGCAGGCCCAGCGCGGTCCATATCTGGCGGCAGAAGGTCGCGGTCGAGGTCTTGCCGTTGGTGCCGGTGACGGCGACCATCACCTGCGGCTGGGCGGCGAACCACAGGGCGGCGGCACGGGCCAGAGCCTCGCGCGCGTCTTCGGCCACGACCACGGCCACGCCCGGCAGGGGTGGCAGCAGGGCAGCGCCGGCGCGGTCGGTCAGGATGGCGACGGCACCCAGTTCGGCCGCCCTGGCGCCAAAGCTGGCACCATGCACGGTGCTGCCGGGCAGGGCGGCGAACAGGCAACCGGGCTGCACGGCCCGACTGTCCAGCGTCAGGCCGGAGACGGTGGGGTTCGTCGCGGCGCTGAGGCCCAGATCCTGCAATGTGGTGTTTCGGGCCATGCGGTCACTCGAACGGAGTCTTCGGCCCGTCATTGGCCCCTGCGGGCGCCGGCTTCAAGCCCAGAAGCGGTGCGACGCGGCGGATCATTTCGGCGGCCACGGGCACCGCCGTCCAGCCGGCGGTGCGGCGCGGCTCGGGGCCGGAGGTTTCGACAGGTTCGTCCAGCGTGACGATCAGCACGTATTTCGGATTGGAGGCCGGGAACACACAGGCAAAGGTGTTGATCACCTTGTCGCTGTCATAGCCCCCGCCCTTTTTGGGCTTTTCGGCCGTGCCGGTCTTGCCGGCAACCTCATAGCCCGCGACATCGGCCAGGGTGGCGGTGCCTTCGGTGACGACGCGGCGCATCATCGCCACGGCATCGGCCGCGACCTTTTCGGACAGCAGGCGCGGCCCGGGGGCGCGCGCAAGCCCATGCAGCAGGGTCGGCGTCACCTTTACCCCGCCATTGGCGA
The DNA here is from genome assembly GCA_021813365.1 of Pseudomonadota bacterium. GTDB lineage: Bacteria > Pseudomonadota > Alphaproteobacteria > Rhodobacterales > Rhodobacteraceae > Stagnihabitans. The sequence goes on from JAKALB010000079.1 coordinate 7,641, forward strand.
TGGTGGCATAGGCCGCGGCCAGGTTCAGCGGCGAAGAGGCGATGCCATGGCCATAACCGGCGGTGATCGTGACGATGTCCGACCAGCGGTCGGGGATCAGGGCCTTGGCGCCCGGCGCCTCGACCAGCTCGACCTTGGGCGCATCCAGCAGGCCCATCGCGGTCAGGAAGGCCCGCTGACGCTCGCCCCCGATCATCAGCGCCAGATGCGCGGCGCCGACGTTCGAGGATTTGGCGATGATGTCCGAGACGGTCGCCTGGGGGCCATAGTTGTGATCCTGGAACTCCCGGATGGTGAACTTGCCCCAGCGCATCGGCGCACTGGCCTCGACCAGCGAATCGGGGCCGACCAGGCCCAGCTCCATCGCCTGGGCGGCGGCGAAGATCTTGAAGGTCGAGCCGAGTTCATAGACGCCCTGCACCGCCCGGTTGAACAGCGGGCTGTCGCTGGGCTGGCCCGAGGTCGGCAGCGGCGGGCGGTCGTTCGGGTCGAAATCGGGCAGGCTGGCCAGGGCCAGGATCTCGCCGGTCCTGGCCTCCATCAGGATGGCGGCGGCGCCCTTGGCATTCATCATCTTCATGCCCGAGGCCAGAAGATCCTCGACCGTGGCCTGGACGGTCAGATCCAGCGACAATTGCAGCGGCTGGCCGGCGAGGGCCGGATCGCGCAGCCGGGCATCTTCGGCCTTTTCCAGCCCGGCGGTGCCGATGATTTCGGCGGAATCCACACCCTCCGCCCCGAAGGACGCGCCACCCAGCACATGGGCCGCCAGCGTGCCGTTGGGATAAAGCCGCATCTCCCGCGGGCCGAAGTAGAGGCCCGGATCGCCGATGTCATGCACGGCCTGCATCTGTTCGGGCGACATGACCTTGCGAATCCACAGGAAGCTGCGGCCATCGGTGAAGCGGCGCTCCAGCGTGGCGGCATCCAGGTCGGGGAAGATCCTGGCCAGTTCCGCCGCCGCGCGCGCCGGGTCAACCATGTCGCGGGGCTGGGCATAGAGCGAATGGGTCAGCATGTTGGTCGCCAGCACGCGGCCCTGCCGGTCGACGATATCGGCGCGCGAGGCCAGGATTTCCGTGCCATGCACCGAGGCGCGCGGCTCCACCGGCTCGGTTGCCGCCAGCGTGCCCATGCGGACGCCGATCACCACGAAGGTCGCGATCACGACCACGACCAGCAGTTTCAGCCGCGAATCCGCCCGGGATTTCGCCTTGTCGCGCATCGCCTCGTGCCGCAGCCGCAGGTTTTCACGCTCGATCACGTCAGGGTTTTCACCCTTGGCGCGGGCATCGAGGATCAGGGCCAGCGGGCGCAGCGGCGTGCGGATCATGGGAAGGCCTTGTCGGTCGGGTCGGCGGTCACGTCATCGGATTTGCGCGCCTTGCCGGCCGTGCCCCCGGTTTCGCCAGAGGTGTTGGCGGCGCCGGTGATGACCAGGGTGCCGCCGTCGGCAGCGGTGGCCGGGCCGGGCGGGACGGGCATGGCGGCGGATTTGCCGTCGGCCAGTTGCTCGGGTTCCAGCGGCAGCAGCATCAGCCGGTCAAAGTTGACGGTGGCCAGTTCCTTCAGCCGGGCAGGCCGGTTCAGATAGGCCCATTCGGCGCGCTGCATGGCGATGTCTTCGCGCAGGCCCGCGATTTCATCCTGCAGGTTGGCCAGTTCGCGCAGGGCGGCCTGGGTGGCATAGTTTTCGCGGTAGGCCCAGAAGGCCAGGGCCATGACGATCACCGCGGTCGACAGATACAGCAGCGGGCGCATCAGCGGGGGCCTTTTCTGGGCCGCGCACCGGCATGGGCGTTCGGCAGTTCGGGCAGGTCAAGACGGGCGGCGGCGATCGGGCGGTAGGGCGCGGCGGTGCGGCGGGCGATGCGCAGCTTGGCCGAGCGGGAGCGGGGGTTTTCCGCCAGTTCCCGAGCGTCGGGGCCGATGGCCTTTTTGGTCAGAACCTCGAACATGGGCGCTTCGGCGGCGGCGGCGGCGGGCGCAAACCGGTTGGTCTGGCCGGCGTGGCCCGAGGCGACCTGAAGATAGCGCTTCACCACGCGGTCCTCCAGCGAATGAAAGGTGACGACGGCCAGCAGCCCGCCGGGCCGCAAGGCGCGGGTTGCGGCGGCCAGGCCATCGGCCAGGGCCTGAAACTCGCCGTTCACCGCGATGCGCAGGCCCTGAAAGCTGCGGGTGGCCGGGTGGCTCTGGCCGGGCTTGGGGCGCGGCAGGCAGCGGGCGATGATCTCGGCCAGTTGCAGGGTGCGGGTGATCGGGGCCGCCGCGCGCGCGGTCACGATGGCATGGGCGATGCGGCGCGAGGCGCGCTCTTCGCCGTAATGATACAGGATGTCGGCCAGGGCTTCCTCGGAGGCCGAGTTCACCAGATCGGCGGCCGAAGGGCCGTGCTGGCTCATCCGCATGTCAAGCGGCCCGTCCTTCTGGAAGGAAAAGCCGCGTTCGGCCTGATCCAGCTGCATCGACGATACGCCCAGGTCCAGCACGACACCATCGACAGGCCCAGCCGCCAGCTCATCCAGTTCGGCGAAGTTGCCCGCCACCAGTTGCAGCCGGTCGCCGTATTGGCCAGCCCAGGGCGCGGCCATGCGGAAGGCAAGCGGGTCGCGGTCGATGCCGATCACCCGGGCCGCTCCGGCCGCCAGCAGGCCGCGGGAATAGCCGCCCGCACCGAAGGTGCCATCGACCCAGACGCCATGAACCGGAGAAACGGCTGCCAGAATCGGGCGCAACAAGACCGGAACATGGGGGCTCGGGTCCTGGGGATCGCGCGGCGCATCCGACACTTATGCCCCCGCCGCCTGCCCTGCCCGCCCGAGCAGCGAAAGGATATCCTCGCCCTCGCCGAGAAGCCCGGCGTCCAGCTGGTCCAGCGCGGCCATTTCGCTGTCGTAAACCGCCCGTTTCCACAGCTCGAAATAGTCGAGCGCGCCCGTGAAGACGACCTCGGACAGGCCATCCTCGCCGCTCAGGCCGATCTTGGCGCGCACCGGCGGCGGCAGCACGATGCGGCCGTCATCATCGATTTCCACCGTGACGGATTGCACGACCATATGGCGCTCCAGCGCGCGGCGGGCAGGGCTGCCCAGAGGCAGCGCGCGGATCTGGTCGGCCAGCCTTTCGGCGCCGGCCAGCGAATAGCCCGCCACGAATTTGCGGCGCGGGTCGCCATAGATCAGCACAAGGCGGGTGCGGCCGGGCTCGGCCGTGGCGGCACCCTGATCCAGGATGCGGCGAAAGGCGGCCGGGATCGACACCCTGGCCTTGCTATCCATGCGCGAGCCGAACTCGCCTCTGAACGCATCGAAGGCCATCGGCCTTTCGTCCTTCCGCTCGGGCCTTGCGACCCACCTGTCCCTGCGGCTTCGGCCCGATCGGGTGTCGGGCGGCGCCGAAAATGAAATCGGCGGATCGAGCTGCTGCCACCGCTCGATCCGCCGCCTGTCCCATCACTGGGGCGTCCAGCTGCGCGCGCCACTTGGGGGAGTGCTGCTCGCTCGCGCGCCGGATCTTGGTCCGATGAAGGCGGATGCCTGTATGAAGCCTGCTTTTCACGTGTTCGGGGTCTTGAGCCGCCCCTGCTTTCGTTCACCGCTTCACCGGATGTGAAAGGGATGACATGGGAAAACATGGGAAGCAACAGGTTTTTGCGCGATTGCGTGATGATTCTTCACAGGAAATCCGGGAGAACAAAGCCAGATGCTGGAAGCCAAGCCACGATCCATCAACATGTAGATGAACGATGGGCAATTTTCCGCTATCTGTTGATTAAATTCCGCGCAGCAGCGGATTCCCACGAATTCCCGGTAAAATTCCGGCCGGTGTCGATCACATGCCGATCACAGGGGAACACGCGGCGAACACGCGGCGAACACGCGGGCGCGAGCCGGGCATATCCGCCCTGAACCCGGCGAATGGGCCGGATTCTCGGGGAATCCTGCGCGCAGATGCAGAAGTGATTCGCCTGCTTCGCGGGATTTCCCGCGAAATCCCATGGCCGTCGCGGCCAGGCAGGGTCAGGCGCAGGGTCAGGCGCAGGGTCAGGCGCAGGGTCAGGCGATGCCGCCGGCGATCAACTGGCGGGCCAGACGGGCATAGGCTTCGGCCTCGGGGCCCTGCCCGGCCGCCACCGGCGCTCCGGCATCGCCGGCCAGGCGGATATCCAGCGCCAGGGGAATCTCGGCCAGCAACGGCACGCCCAGCCGTTTCGCCTCGACCGCCACGCCGCCATGACCGAACAGATGCGCCTCGTGCCCGCAGTTTGGGCAGATGTAGGTGGACATGTTCTCGACCAGGCCCAGCACCGGCACCTTCAGCTTCTGGAACATGTCGATCGCCTTGCGGGCATCCAGCAGCGCGACGTCCTGCGGGGTCGAGACGATGATGGCGCCGGTCAGATGGGTGCGCTGGCAAAGCGTCAGCTGGATGTCTCCGGTGCCGGGCGGCAGGTCGATCAGCAACACGTCCAGTTCGCCCCACAAGGTCTGGCTGATCAACTGTTGCAGCGCACCCATGATCATCGGGCCGCGCCAGATGACGGCCTCGTCGTCCTTCAGCATCAGACCGATCGACATCATGGTGACGCCATGCGCCTGCAACGGTTCGATCTGTTTGCCATCGGGGCTGGCGGGGCGCTTGTTGACGCCCATCATGCGCGGCTGGCTGGGGCCGTAGATATCGGCATCCAGCAGGCCGACCCGGCGGCCCTGGCGGGCCAGGGCGACGGCCAGGTTGGACGACAGGGTGGATTTGCCGACCCCGCCCTTGCCCGAGCCGATGGCGATGATGCGATCCACCCCCGGCACACGGGCCGGGCCGCCCTGCTGCGGCGTGGGGTGCTGACCGATCTTCAGGCTGGGCGGCGCCTTGGGCGCGGCGGGTGCGGTCATGACGATCTGCACGCCGGTCACGCCGGGCAGCGCCTTCAACGCGCGTTCGGCCGCCTCATGCGCCGATCCGAGGGCGCGCGCCTCGTCGGCCGATGCCGCCTCGATCACGAATCGCACCAGTCCGCCGTCGATCGTGAGCGCACGAATCATGTCGCGCGAGGTCAGGGTTCCGTCCGGTCCGGCGGGGATGCGGGACAGTACCGATAGGATTTCGTCGCGGGTCGGGGCCATGTCACTTCTCGCTGCCGGTTCCTTGAGCAAGGTGTTCCGGAATGCGGCAAAGGGCAAGACCGGTTTGACCAGATGCTCAAGAATCAAGCGAAGACATTGGCAAACATGAAGATTTCATCGCAACCAGCCATGCGATTGCTGCATGGCGGCATTGTCGGAGCATGTATTGTGCATATGCAGCATCCGGCCCATGTTTGCCCTAACACGGCGACGGGCTGCCGAGGTGGTGGCCCCGAGCGAAAGAAGAAAGTGAGGCAAAAGATGGCATATGTGAACTCTTCCCGTCAGGCGACGGTCAGCTTCGGTGATCGCATCGCGGCTCTGGCGAAGGTGATCGGCCAGTCGATGCAGCGCCGCCGCGTCTATCTGCAGACGCTGAACGAACTGAACAACCTGAGCGACCGCGACCTGTCGGATCTGGGCCTGTCGCGGTCGGACATCCCCTCGGTGGCCCGCGAGGCTGCCTACGGGGCATGAGAGCTGTCGGGGTCCGCCCTTCTTTCCCGGACCCCTGACGTGACGCGGTGGCCATCTGCCTGAGGTCATCGCAGACTTTCCGGACCGATCGGTCCAGTGGCGTTTCGGCGGCCCTCCTCCTCCCTGGGCCAACGATCCGGCGGCGGCCCTCCCTCCTCCTCCCTCGGGCCGCCGCCACCCTTCTTCGGGCCGAGAGCACAAGACCGGCCCAATCTGCGTCGCAGGCCCACCTCCTCCGTCGGGGCCGCGATACCGCGGCACCCCCTCTCTCCTCCTCCCGGGGGTGCCGCCTTTCCCTCTGGAAATGCGGGCCGGATCCGGCGATCCGGCTTCTGCCGGCGGGTCGCTTCGGGGTCCGGCCGGGGTTGCCGCCGGTCATCTTTTCCGCCAAGGCTGGCGGCAGGGCTCGGACAGGGCTCGGAGGCGGGATGCGGATATCGATGATCGCCGCGGCGGCGGTGGCGGCGCTGGTGGGCTATGGCAGCACGATCGCGCTGGTGCTGGCCGCCGCGCGGGCTGTGGGCGCAAGCGAGGCGCAAACGGCCAGTTGGGTGCTGGCAATCTGCCTGGTGAAGGCGGCGGGGTCGGCCGGCCTGAGCCTTTACGCGCGGGTGCCGATGGTGTTGGCCTGGTCGACGCCGGGCGCGGCGCTGATCGCGGCCAGCTCGGGGATCACCATGGCCGAGGCGGCGGGCGCCTTCGTGCTGGTCGGGGCGCTGGTGGCGGCAACCGGGGCGATCCGGCCGCTGGGCCGGCTGCTGGCGCGGATTCCGGACGGGATTGCGGCCGGGATGCTGGCGGGCGTGCTGCTGCCGTTCTGCCTGAAGGGCACCGGCGCATTGCAGGCCCTGCCGCTGCTGGGGCTGCCCATGTTGCTGGCGTTTCTGGCGGTGCGGCTCGGCAACCCGGCGCTGGCGGTGTTGGGGGCGCTGGGACTGGGCGGTGCGATGACCTTCCTGGGCGGCTGGGCGCCCTGGCCCGTGCTGTCTGTGCCCCTGCCACGGTTGAGCCTTGTGGTGCCCGACCTTTCGGCTCAGGCGCTGATCGGTCTGGGCCTGCCCCTGTTTCTGGTGACGATGGCCAGTCAGAACCTGCCGGGTTTCGCCATCCTGCGCGCGAGCGGATTCGAACCGCCGGTACGCCCGGCGCTGATCACCACCGGCGGATTGTCGATGCTGGGCGGTCTGTTTGGTGCGCATACGATCAGCATGGCGGCGATCACCGCAGCGATCTGCCTGGGGCCGGATGTGCATCCGGACCGCGATCGCCGCTGGCCGGTGGGGCTGGCCTATGCCGGGTTCTGGGCCTTGCTGGGCCTGTTCGGCCCGGTGATCCTGACGCTGCTGCAGGCCCTGCCGGGCGAGGTGATGGTGCTGCTGGTCGCTCTGGCGCTGCTGGGGCCGCTGACGGGGGCGCTGGCCGGCGCCTTTGCCGCACCAAAGACGCGGTTTGCCGCAACGATCACGCTGGTGGTCACGGCATCGGGCGTGACGCTGGGCGGTGTCGGCGCGGCGTTCTGGGGGCTGGTGGTGGGGCTTGCGGTCGCGGAACTGGAAAGCCTGGTGCGACGCCGGGGGTGAGCGGGGCGGTGAGTGCGGGGCAAGGCCGGGACGGCGCAATCCCTGGCGGGAACCCGCAGGACGCTGCAAGGATCCAGGCCGCGAACCGGATGGCTCAGAACGGGGGGTCGATGACCTGATGCGCCGGGATCACCCAGCGGGCAATGATCTTTTTCGATCCGGCCCGGTCGAATTCGATATCCAGCTTGTCGCCCTCGATCCCCATGATCTCGCCATAGCCGAATTTCTGGTGGAACACGCGGTCGCCCAGGGCATAGCCCGAAACCGCTTCGGCCTCGATGACGATGCCCCTGGCTTCACGCGGCTGACCGAGCGGCCGGGTGCCGGCGCGGTCCTGCATGCGTTTCCAGCCCGGAGAATTGTAGACATCGGCCCTGGCCACGCGATCCTCCAGCGTGGCCGAGACCGGCGCGGCTGCGCCGAAGCCGCCGCCGTAAAGGCCGGGCGGCGTCAGCACTTCGACATGCTGGGCGGGCAGTTCGTCGATGAAGCGGCTGGGCAACTGGCTTTGCCACTGGCCATAGACCCGACGGTTGGATGCGAAGGAGATGGTGCACAGCATCTCGGCCCGGGTGATGCCGACATAGGCCAGGCGGCGTTCCTCCTCGAGGCCCTTCAGCCCATTTTCATCCATGCTGCGCTGGCTGGGGAACAGCCCGTCCTCCCAGCCGGGCAGAAAGACCACCGGAAACTCCAGCCCCTTGGCGGCATGCAGCGTCATGATCGAGACCTTGTCCTCGGAGGCCTCGCTGTCGTTGTCCATGATCAGGGCGACGTGTTCCAGGAATCCTTGCAGATTTTCGAACTGTTCCAGCGCCTTGACCAGCTCCTTGAGGTTTTCCAGGCGGCCCGGCGCCTCGGGCGACCTTTCGTTCTGCCACATCTCGGTGTAACCGGATTCATCCAAGATATGCTCGGCGATCTCGATATGGCTGATGCGACCATCGACGACGGCCTGATGCCAGCGGTCCACGCCATCGACAAAGGCGCGCAGTTGCGCCGCACCCCGGCCCGCAATCACCCCCCTGGCCAGCGCCTCGCGCGCACCGTCCAGCAACGAGACGCCGGCCTCCCGGGCCAGCACGTTGATCCTGGCCTGCGCCATGTCGCCCAGGCCACGTTTCGGCAGGTTGACGACGCGCTCGAAGGCCAGGTCGTCCTCGGGGGAAACCGCCAGGCGGAAATAGGCCATGGCATCGCGGATTTCCTGGCGTTCGTAGAACCGCGGGCCGCCGATCACCCGATAGGGCAGGCCGATGGTCAGAAAGCGGTCTTCGAAGGCGCGCATCTGGTGGCTGGCGCGGACCAGGATCGCCATGTCATCGAGGTCGAATTTCGGCAGATCGCGCCGGCCGCGTTGCAGCGCCTCGATCTCTTCGCCGATCCAGCGCGCCTCTTCCTCGCCATCCCAGTGGCCGATCAGGCGGACCTTCTCACCCTCGGTTTCCGCGGTCCACAGCGTC
>JAKALB010000207.1 GCA_021813365.1 Pseudomonadota bacterium
GATCCCGACACCCGTCGAACGGCCGGCGCTACCGGCGCATGACCGTCAAGCTCGGCAGGGCGGGCCGGGGCTCTCGCCCCCACGAGGCGCACCGCGGCCCGTAGCCGCGCCATCCGGGCTTCACGTTTCCGGGCGAGGCTCTTGCCTTGGCCGCAAGCGCGCCCTAGGACTGGGAGTTGTTCTCAGGGCGGGGTGTGATTCCCCACCGGCGGTAATGGCCATTGGCCTAGCCCGCGAGCGCCTTCCTTCGGGAAGGGTCAGCAGACCCGGTGCGATCCCGGGGCCGACGGTATAGTCCGGACGGAAGAGAGCAGGCGCACGCTCGCGGCCCCCGACCGGGGACTGCGGCGATGTCTGTCCGTCCCTGATGCGTCGGTGTGCAAGGGAAGGGCGAAGTTGCAAGACAGGGCATCACGGGATCCAGGGGCGGCCGTCCTGGCGGCGGCGTTTCGCCACGCCCTGCGCCTGGCCGCCGCCGCCGAAGGGGCCACCGCCCCCAATCCGACGGTGGGCTGTGTCCTGCTGGATGAGTCCGGCCGCACCCTGACCGCGGCCGCCCATCCCGGCGCAGGCCAGCCCCACGCCGAGGCTCTGGCCATCCGTCTGGCGCGGCAGGCCGGACTGGCCGACCGCATCGCCACCATGGTCGTGTCGCTGGAACCCTGCAATCACCACGGCCGGACCGGTCCGTGTTCGGAGGCGATCCTGTCCACGCCGGCGAGAGAGGTCTGGTATGCCCTGCCAGACCCCAATCCGACGGCATCGGGCGGGGCGGAGCGTTTGCGAAAGGCGGGGCTGGCCGTGCGGACGCTGGCCGACCTGCGCCACCCGGACCAGGCCGCCCTGATGGCAGAGGCAACGCGGCTGCTGGCGCCCTTTGCCTGCCGGGTGCTGCGAGCTCGCCCCTTCATCACCGTCAAGCAGGCGCTGGACGTCGCCGGCAGCATGATTCCGCCGCCGGGCCAGAAGACCTTCACCGGGCCCGAGGCCCTGATCCTTGCGCATCAGTTGCGGCGCAGGGCCGACGCGATCCTGACCGGTTCGGGCACGATACTGGCCGACCGCGCGGCCTTTACGGTGCGCCATGTTCCCGACATTCCCGGCAAATCGCGCATCCTGTGCATTCTGGACCGGAGGGGCCGGGTCGATGCCGCCTATCTGGCCGAAGCGCGCCAACGCGGCTTTCGCCCGATGATCGCCGGCGATCCGGCCCAGGCCCTGCATGAACTCGCCGCGCAGGGCTGCAACGAAGTGCTGGTCGAAGCCGGCCCCACCCTTCTGAACAGCCTGCGCGAGGCGGGGCTCTGGGACGAATGGGTGCTGATCCGGCAGGCCCCGCCCGGGCAGGGCGACCGCATCACCATCACCCGCAACACCCGCCAGGCCTGAAGGAGAGGCGCATCACATGTTCTCTGGAATCATCGAAAACCTCGGCCGGGTCCGCGCGGCGGATCATGCCGACGGCAATCTGATCCTTGATCTGGACACCGGTTTTGCCGATCTCACCCAGGGAGAAAGTGTCGCCGTCAACGGCACCTGCCTGACGGTCGTGACCCATGACGCATCGGGTCGCGCCACGTTCTATGCCAGCCCGGAAACCCTGGCGCGAACCAATCTTGGCGCCCTGACGGCGGGAACGCTGGTCAATCTGGAGCGTGCGGTCGCGCTGGCAACGCGGCTTTCCGGCCATCTGGTGCAGGGCCATGTCGACGGCCTGGCCCGGCTGGATGCGGTGATCGCCGAGGCCGGGGCCCACCGGATCGAGCTGACGCTGCCCCCGAACCTGGCACGCTATTGCGTCGAGAAGGGCTCGATCGCGCTGGATGGCATCAGCCTGACCCTGAATGCCGTCAGCGACCTGCCCGCCGGCGACTGCCGGATCCATCTGACCATCATCCCGCATACCTGGACCCACACCAACCTGCAGACCCGCCGACCCGGCGATCTGCTCAATGTCGAATCCGATATCATCGCCAAATATGTGGAGCGCCTGTGCAAGCCATCCCTCTGACCACTGACCGCCGCGCCGGGGTCGAGCTTGTCGCCGTGGCCGATCTGCCCACGGTCCATTCTTCCACCCCGTTCCGCGCCCACGCGTTCCGCAGTCTCGATGACGGAACCGAACACCTGGCGCTTGTCGCGCCTGGCATTGCCACCGGCGCACCCCTGGTGCGGGTGCATTCGGAATGCCTGACGGGCGATGCCTTTGCATCGTTGCGCTGCGATTGCGGGCCGCAGCTGCAGGAAAGCCTGCGCCGGCTGGCGGCCTCGCCCGGGGGCATTCTGGTGTATCTGCGGGGGCAGGAAGGGCGCGGGATCGGGCTGGCCAACAAGATGCGCGCCTATGCGCTGCAAGATCGCGGGCTGGATACGGTGGATGCCAATCGCGCCCTCGGGCTGCCCGAAGACGCCCGCGACTACGCCCAGGCGGCGCAGATCCTGCTGGCCCTGAACGCGCCCAGGATCCGGCTGCTGACCAACAATCCCGACAAGGTGACGGCCCTGCGCCGCCACGCCGTGGATGTCGTCGAGGTCGAGCCTTTGGTGATCGCCGCCAACCCGTTCAACGCAGGCTATCTGGACACCAAGGCCCGCAGGTTCGGCCATGCCCTGCCCCGTTCGCGGGAGTGACCCGGCGCGGGTCAGGCCAGCCCTGCGGCCGGCCTGACCCAGATGCCATCACGCGGCCTGCGCGCTGCCCTTGCCCAGCGCCGCGTTCAGATCCAGCACCTGCCGGACCGCCTCCGCCGCTTCTTCACCCTTCTTGACGAAATGATCGCGGAAGAACCGCGTCTGCACCTCGACCGGCTGGTAATTGTGCGGCGTCAGCGAGACCGAAAACACCGGCACGCCGGTCTCCATCTGCGCGGCCATCAGCCCGTCGACAACGGCTGCGGCCACGAAATCGTGCCGGTAGATCCCGCCGTCCACCACCAGGGCGGCGGCCACGACGGCATCATAGCGTCCGGTCTGGCCAAGTTTCTTGGCCAGAAGCGGCATTTCGAAAGCACCGGGCACGTCGAATGCGTCGACGGTCGCGCCGGGCAGCAACCGCGACGCTGCCGCCAGGAAGCCGTCATGCGCCCGGTCGACAATGTCGGCGTGCCAACGTGCCTTGATGAAGGCGATGCGGGTGGTCTTGTAGGTGTCTGTCATTTGGAACCTTTGCAAAACAGAGCCAGGTCCCAGAGCACGAGCCAGGTCTTGCCCGCCTGGAAGGGGCGCGCAAGCCATGGTTCTCTTTCATCCGGACTATACCGTCGGCCCCGGAATCTCACCGGATCTGCTGACCCTTCCCGAAGGAAGGCGCTCGCGGGCTATACCGCCGGTGGGGAATTGCACCCCGCCCTGAGAACGGCACCTTTCTAGCAGAAACCGGCCAGGGGGCAAGATGTGCCATCCTGCGGTTGCGCGCGCTGCCGGCCCGGAACATCGGCCCGCGCGGGCCGCAGGCCGGATCATCGCGCCACCGGCATCAGGCCGGCGGGCCGCATCAGGCCAGGTTCTGCAAGGCCCAGGCCAGCAACAGATAGCGCCCTCCCTTCGCCAGGGTGACGATCGGCACGAAACGCCAGAAGGGCTCGCGCAT
>JAKALB010000080.1 GCA_021813365.1 Pseudomonadota bacterium
GGAGTCGACCGTGATCTGTCCGCCCATCAGCTCGACCAGCGTTCGGGTTATTGCCATTCCAAGCCCCGTGCCACCGAAGCGGCGCGTTACCGAACTGTCTGCCTGGGAAAAGTTCTCGTACAACCGCGCGACCTGCTCAGGCGTCATGCCGATCCCGGTATCGCTCACCTCGATGACCAGCGGTTTGCCCTTCTTGCCGCTCAGCTTTGCCGTCACTTCCCCGCGTTCGGTAAATTTGATCGCATTGCTTACCAGGTTGTGCAGGATCTGGCGCACCCGATACTGATCGCCAATGCGCGGCAGGTCGGCGCCAGACCCGGTAAGGAACTCGAATGTCAGCCCCTTTTCCTCTGCGCGCAGGCTGTGCAGATCTTCGACGCGCACTGCCAGGTCCGTCGGCACAAAGGGCCGGGCTTCCAACTCCATTTTGCCGGCCTCGATTTTCGACATGTCGAGGATATCGTTCAGAATGTTCAGCAACGCCACACCCGACTCGCGAATGGTGCCGATCATGCGTTTGTGTTCCTGATCCGTCAGCGCTGAATCCAGCAATTCGGCCATTCCCAGCACCCCATTCAGCGGCGTGCGGATCTCATGGCTCATGTTTGCCAGAAACATGGACTTCGCGTGGCTGGCCGCTTCTGCGCGTGCCTTGGCAATATAGAAATCGGTCACGTCCGAGCCGACGCCGCGATAGCCGGTGAATTTTCCCGCAGAGTCGAAGACAGGCGCGCCACTCATGCGAAGCCAGTGCACTTGCCCGTTGGCCTGGATCGGGGCGCGATAGACAAAATCCTTGAACGGCTTGCGCGCATCGAGCTTGGCCAGCAATTCATCCCAGTTGGCGCTGTCTTTCACATCCGGGTTGGCAACCAACCGCTCCTTGAAGGTGTGTCCGATGAGACCTTGAACATCGATCCCGATGGATTCCAGAAACACCTCGCGCGACAGGAATGAGACGCGCAGATCCCGATCGAGTTCCCAGAACCATTCTCCACTGACATCCGCGATATCGCTAAAGCGTTTCTCGGCTGCGGCGCGATCCGCAATCGAGCGTTCCAACGCGGTCATGGCAAGAATCAATGCCTCTTCGCGCGCCCTTTGCTCGCTCATGTCAATGTGGACACCGGCCATGAATTCTGCGGCACCATCCGGACCGCGACGGATCACTCTGCCGCGGTCCATCACCCAAAGCCAATGACCCGCCTTGTGGCGCAGTCGATACTCTGCCTCATAAGTGTCCGCGTGCCCGGCCAGACAGGCCTCGACCTTCTTGTTGATGGCCTCGAGATCGTCCGGGTGGACCATCCGCTCCCAGGTTTCATAGTCCATCGGGTCAAACTCGGCGTGACTATACCCCAGCATCGTGGCCCAAAACGCGTTGACCCTTTGAACGCCTTTGCGAATGTCCCATTCCCAAGTGCCAAGTCGTGAAGCATCAATCACGTCCTTGAGCCGCTGCTCGGCTGCCTTCAACGCGGTGATATCTGAATGCAGCCCAATGATCTCGCCTGTCGGAGTGCGTTGCTCCGATATGCGCACAGTGCGCCCGTCGAGCAGCTTCTGCTCCGCGATCACCCCGCCCGAGCGATGCGCGGCCATGCGTTCGGCCAACCACTCCTCCTCGCGGCCCATGGCCTCGGGGGGTTGCCCGCGGGCGAGAGAATCGCGAACGATGTCTTCAAAGTGGCGGCCCGGAACCAGGACGGCTGCGCCCTCATTGTAGAATTCCTTGTAGCGCGTGTTACACATCACCAGCCGGTCATCGGCATCATACAGCACGAACCCATCCTCGAGCGACTCGATGGCTTCGATCATGCGCTGGCGTGCGGCGATCGCTTCGCTGGAGATGGCCTCCAGTTCTGCTGCCTTCTGCTTGCGCTCGGTGATATCAATCATCATCCCGATGAAACCAGTATGCTGCCCCGCAGCATCATAAATCGGCTTGATGTCGAGATGTGCCCAGTATTCCCGCCCGTCCTTGGTCCGATTGAGGATTTCCTCGACCACCGGCTTGCGAGCTTGCAGCGATGCACGAATCCTTGCTTTGGTGTCCGGGTCGGTCCTTTCGGTTTGCAACAGGGGGCCCGGATGCTTGCCCCGTATCTCGTCCAGAGAATATCCGGTGTGCCGTTCGTATGTTTCGTTGACCCACTCCACCCGCCCTTCGGTGTCGGTCACGATCACCAGATTGCTTGATCGTCTGGCGACCTCGCTCAATCGCTCGAATGCTCTCTGCTCTTCGATCTCGCGGGTCACATCGCGGCTGATGAAAAGGTACCCGTGCCGTTCACCGGGGCGGGTCGGGTTGCGCCGCGCGCCAGTAAGGTGAAACCAGCGCATTCCAAGCGCCGTGTCGAACTGATACAATCTGCTTTGCCCGCGTGCACCGCTGTCCAGCTCTCGCATCAGCTCGCGGCGCTGGGCTGCGATATCGGCAGGCAGCGCCTCTTCAACCGTCTTGCCGATCATTTCCTCGACCGGATCGCGAAGCTCTTCCGGGCGTCCGGAATGCATATATGTAAAGCGTCCGTCGGCATCGACTTCGGCCACGATGTCGGGCATCGCATCCAGCATCGACTGAAGGCGGCTGCTGGCGGCGGCAACTTCGTCTCGTGATCGCGCGGCTTCTGCACGGTGCAAAAGTGACATCATCCCATCGGCGACGGCTGCCAGCAAACCGAAGTCGTTCTGGATGAAGCTGCCGCCCGAAATCGCAGCCAGCAGGATCACCACGCCGAACAGTTCCCCCGCATCTGCCATCGGCAGGATTGCCAGCGCGCCATCGGCACAACTCTTGAGTGATTCGTGCTGCCGCAGCTCACCCGTCAGCGCCGCAGCATCCGGCACGACGACGGGCTTGCCCTTGCTCAGGATTGCCAGCCACTCCTCCGGCATGGCTCGCGCGAGATCGTGGAGGCAGCCACTTGTCTGCGCCGGACTCTTTGCTGACCAGTCACCGGCGATCTCTGGATCGCTTTGGGCACCCAAGCGTACCAGACAGGCATTGTCAGCACCGACAAAGCCTGCAAGTTGCGCCAACGCCGCATTCGCGGCCGCCTCGGCTTCGTCATCAGGTACGCGGAGAAAATCGCGAAGCAGATCAAGAGAAAACGCCATCGCGAGAGAGCTGCGCCCGGCGCTCATTCCTTGGACCCTTCGACGGATTTCATCAAGCGACGCTCCAGTTTCAACCGCCAGTTGCCAGGGTATGGCTCCGACCGGTCAGTTTCAATGACGATAACGCTCTTGAAATGGCACGGCACATGTTGTTCCAGAGCCAGAGGCTGCGCACTCTGCGGCTCAAGTCCCGCCTCGCGGCAACGCGTTGACCAGCGGGTCGCTGAAATAGCCAGCGGTAGGTTTGGTGTACTATTGGCTGAAATGGTTTGGTAGGGGCTGAATGCGCCTGGATGAAAATTATTCGGCGAAAATCGCAGTCGTCGGGAACAGCGAGAGCGCGTGATGCCGGCGGATTCCTATGTATATCATATACATAGCGGCGCTCCATGCCTCTTCCGGGCACCATTTCCCGGCAGAAAGCCCCGCAACCCGTGCGGTTGCGGGGCTCTTGTCTGTTCCGGCCCGCCAGGCTGCCCCTGCTGGCGCAGGCAAGGCCGGCGCGCACCTCTCAGGCGTCGCCCATCGTGCGACCCGGATAGAACGGCAGACTGCGCAGCCTGACCCCGGTCAGCCGGGCCCAGGCATTGGCGATGGCCGGCGCCACGCAGGGCACGCCGGTCTCTCCCACCCCGCCCGGCGCCGCCGTCGAGGCGACCAGCTTCACCTGGATGTCGGGCACCTGACCCATCCTGATGATCGGATAGCGGTTGAAGTTGGAAACCTGCGCCTTGCCATGAACAAAGGTCTGCTGGTGCCACATCGCCGCCGACAGGCCATGCAGCAGCCCACCCTGCATCTGATAGGTGACCTGGCCGGGGTTGACCACGGTGCCGCAGTCGATCGCGGCGTAGAACCTGTTCACCTGGATCTCGCCGGCCCGCGATTTCGAGACTTCGGCCACGACCGCGATATAGCTGCCAAACCCTTTCAGAAAGGCCACGCCCCGCGCCCGGCCAGCCGGCAGGGCGCTGCCCCAGCCCGACAGCGTCTGCACCGCGTTCATCACCCCGATCGCGCGCGGGTCCGCGTTGGGCCCGCCCATCGTGGTCTTGCGGAACGCCAGCGGGTCCAGCCCCGCGGCCAGTGCCAGTTCGTCGATCGCGCTTTCCACCGCGAAGGTGTTGTAGCTTTCGCCCACCGACCGCCAATAGCCCAGCGGCACGTCGCAGGGCGCCAGCGCCAGAAACTCGATCCGGCGGTTGGGGATGTTGTAGGCCATCCCGATTGCTCCGGCCAGGGCGCCGGTGTCTTCGGGGTTCTGGCTGTCGGTATAGCCGCGCTGCAGGTTGATCGAGGCCGAGACATTGCGATAGACCAGATGGGTCATTGCCTTTTCGGCGTTGGCCCCGGCCTGCACCCGGATCAGCGCCTTGGGCCGATACATGTCCCGCGTGAAATCCTGTTCGCGCGACCAGATCAGCTTGACCGGTCGGCCCACCGCCTGCGACATCAGCACCGCCTGGCCGATGTAATCCGTCTCGATCTTGCGGCCAAAGCCACCGCCCAGGAAGGTCGTATGCACCGTCACCTTGTCAGGGGTCAGCCCGGTCAGGGCCTGCACCGTCGGTGCCACGAACTGCTGACCCTGGGTCGGCGCCCAGATCTCGCAGGCATCGGCGGTGACGCTGGCGGTGCAGTTCATCACCTCCATCGCGGCATGAATCAGGAAGGGCAACGAATAGGTTGCGTCGATATGCGTCGTGGCGCTGTTCGGATCGGGATTGCCCGCCTGTTCGCCGATGAACGGCGTGGCCGTGGTCGAGGTCAGCAGGCTCTGCCCCAGCGCGTCGAGCTGCGCCGAGTCGGTCGAGGATG
This sequence comes from Pseudomonadota bacterium, assembly GCA_021813365.1. Taxonomy (GTDB): domain Bacteria; phylum Pseudomonadota; class Alphaproteobacteria; order Rhodobacterales; family Rhodobacteraceae; genus Stagnihabitans. The sequence continues at coordinate 4,939 of JAKALB010000080.1, forward strand.
TGTCGGCGGGCAGGTTCCAGACGATCCTGGACTGGATGCTGCGCGCCACGTTCATCGCGGTCCAGGTGTCGGCGGCCACCACGCCCACCGCATTGGTCAGGTTGACCAGTGTCGCATTGGCGGGCTTGGCCGGCATGGTCCTGACCGTGCCGCCCAGCGTCGGGCAATGCACCACCGCGCCGAACAGCATCCCCGGCACCTTGACGTCCATGCCGAACACGGCCGACCCGTTGACCTTGGCCGGCACATCCAGCCGCTTCATCGTCTTGCCGATGAACCGGGTGGTCGTGCCGATCGTCGCGGTCGAGGGCGGGGTGATCGTCGCCGCCACGTCCAGTAGCTCGGCAAACCGGTGGCTAACGGCGCCGTCCGTCACGGTGCCCCCCTGGCCCAGGCTCCAGACTCCGCCGTATTTCGTGGCCGCGGCGGCCAGGAGCGTGTCGCGCACGATGGCCCCCGCCGTCCGCATCGGCATGTACCAGCCCATCATGCTGGTCGAACCACCCGTCAGTTGCGCACCGAAGATCGGGTTGCCATAGGGGTTCGGCCACAGCGCCGACGCCGGGGCATGTTCGCCCCGCACCTGCGCCCAGTTCAATTGCAGTTCTTCCGCCACAAGCTGCGCCAGCCCGGTCATGATGCCCTGACCCATCTCGGTCGAGCCGATGACCACCGTCACCGTGTTGTCCGGCGCGATGCGGATATAGGCGCCGATCATCGTGGGCGTGGCGGCCGCCGCCTGGGCCGCGCGGTTGGTCAGGCCAAAGGCGAAAGGCAGGATCAGCCCTGCCGTCGCGCCTTGCAGAAACGCCCGCCGACCCAGGCTGCCGGCCGGCAGATCGCCTTCGGGCACCGTGTTCACATGGTCTTTCATCGTCCGCTCCCTTGGCTACCGGTCACAGGCCCTGGCAGGCCTGCTTGATGCGGCCATAGGTGCCGCAGACGCAGATGTTGTCGATCTCATGGGCGATCTCGGCGCCGTGATGGCCGGCCTTCACCGCGCCGGTCGCGGCCATCAGCATGCCCGACTGGCAGAAGCCGCATTGCGGCACCTGGTGCGCGATCCATGCGGCCTGAACCTTCTGGCCCACCGGATCGGCCGCCAGGCCCTCGACCGTCATGATCTTGCGGCCGGCGGCCTCCGACACCGACATGTTGCAGGATTTCTCGGGCTGGCCGTTCACCAGAACCGTGCAAGCGCCGCAGACCTCGATTCCGCAGCCGTATTTGGTGCCGGTCAGCCCGACCAGGTCGCGCAGAGCCCACAACAGGGGCATCTCGCCGCTGGACGGATTGATCGTGTAGTTCTGGCCGTTCACATTCAAAGTATACCTAGGCATCCTGGTCCCTCGCACTGGCGACATGGTGAGGCGGTCTGCAACGCTGCCAAGGCAGCGCGATCGGCGGCGAACCCGCCCGTGAAACCGTCTGTATCCGGCAGCCTGTGGCAAGAGTGTGGCCGGAAACATTTACTGGAAGGATGAATTCCGGGCTTTCTTCCCCCGGTTTAGGGGCTCGATCGCGAGTTTAGGGCGCGGTTCAGCCGATCCAGGGCCGCGCCAGCACCATCGCCACCAGCCAGGGCGCGAGATGCGCGCCAAAGGCGATCCGCCCGCCGCGGGGGCGGTTCAGCGCGGCCTGGGCCAGCCCGCTGATCGCCGAGACAAACAGGTAGAGGGCCAGGTTGGCGGGCGAAATCCAGGCACAGGCGGCCACCAGGAACTTCACATCGCCCAGGCCCAGCGCCGTCTGGCCCTTCCACCGGCTCAGGGCCGCGCGCAGCACCCAGAGCGCCGCCCCCAGCGCCAGCATGGCCAGAGCCCGATCGGCCATTCCCTGACCCGCCACCCCCTGATCTGCCAGCGCGGCATCGGCCAGGCCCAGCAGGCCGACACCCAGGGTCAGCCAGTCGGGAATCAGAAAATGTCGGGCATCCAGCTTGGCCACGGCCAGCGCCAGCGCCGCCAGGGCCGCCACCAGCGGTGCCTGCACCCATGTCTGGGTCATCCCCGCCACCAGGCCCACCGCAGCGCCCAGGGCCAGCGCCTGCCCGCGGTCCCGCGCGCTCAGCCAGGCCCAGATGTCGCGTGCCGGGGTCACGGATTGGCCATCCCCGGGATCACGGTCTGCTGGCTGCCGTCATCCGGCAGCCGGGCCGGATCCTGCTGGATCGGCCCCGGAGGCGGCGGCGCGTTCGGGTCCACCTCGCCCCCCGCCGGCACCACCGGCTCCGCCGGGTCCGTCACTGGTGGTGGCGGAGCGGCCTTGACCAGCGGCAGATCCACCTCGCCCTCCGCCCCGCGGAAGATCGCGTGATCGGCAAAGACCTCTTGCAGGGTCAGGCCCAGCGCCGATTGTCCCGGCCGCAGGAACCGGCTTTCGCCGCCGATCCCGTCCCCCAGAAAGGCCCCGCCCGGCGCTGGCGTGACCACGACACCCTGTAGCACCGGCGTCGGCGCGGGCGGTTCGGTCGCCGGTTCGGGCGGCGGTGGCGCCACGGCCGGCACCGGCATCGCGGCCGGGGCCGGGGCCGGGGCCGGGGCCGGGGCCTCGACGACCGGCGGCATCCGGCCCATGGTGAACAGCGGATGCGCGGCCAGTGCGGCCAGGCTTGACCCGTCGCGTCCGGCCAGCGGGTTCAGCCCGCGCGCCGCCGGACGGACCGTGCCGGCGCCCGGCGCCGGCGCCACGCCGGGCGCATCGCCTTGCGGCCAGTATTGCCAGGCCGCCAGGGCCACCAGCCCCGCAGCCACCGCCAGCAGGATCTGCTCGCGCCGGGTCATGGCGTCACCTTGCCGGCCCAGGCCGAAAGCGCCAGCGTTGCCGCCAGCGTCGGATCCTGTCCCGGGCCCTGACCTGCGCCCTGGGCATCCAGCCGGTCCACCACGATCAACGGCACCGCGCCTTCCAGCGCCACCAGGGCGGCCACCAGCTCTGCCTCGCTGGCCTTCAGTTGCAGCGTCATGTGCAGCCGCGTCAGCGGCGCGGCCGGGTCCACGGCTCCGGCGGCCAGTTCCACCACTTCGGCGCCCGATGGCTGCACCGCCGCCAGCACCAGCGCCTGCAGGGCCGAGGCCGCAAGCCCCGCCGTCTCGCCCGGAACCAGCGCCGCCTGTGCCTCGGCTTCGGGCGACTGGATCGGGCGCGCCAGGGCATGAGCCAGCCGGCCCTGCGCCATCTCGGCCCGCGTCACCGCCGCATCCGCACTGCGCCACAGGCCCAGGGCCAATGCCAGCACCACCAGCGGCCCCAGCACCACCACGCTCAACTCCCGCCACGGCACGTTCATGGGGCTGCCTCCGCCGCCGCATCGGCCCCGGTCCTGCCCGCAAGGGTAAAGCTGTAAAGCCCGCTGCCGGCATCCCGGGCCGAGGCGCCTGCGAAATCGACCCCGCGGAACCCGCCCCGCCCCTCCAGCGCCGGAATGATCGCCTCCGGAGCCGCGCTGCGGCCCGAAATCTCGAACTCTGCGGGCGTCAGCCGCAGCGTCTCGAGATAGCTGTCCAGCGGCAGGCTGGCGGCCAGCCGGTCCAGCACCGTGGCCAGGCTCGCCGCTTCGGTCTTGGCCGCCAGCAGCGCCTGCGCCGCCTGCGTCGCCGCGCTGGTCGAACTGGACTCGGCCACCAGCCGCATCAGCCGCGCCTCGGCCAGGGCCTGCGCCGCATGGGCCTCGGTGATCCGGGTCCAGGACCAGGCCGCCAGCGCCACGCCCAGCACCAGCACCCCGGCCCACACCAGGGCCAGCCGCCCGGTCAACCGGTCCAGGCTGGCGCGGTCTTCCACCAGCCACAGCGGCCCGGCCGTGACCTCGCACAAACGCCGCCCGCTGTCGGCCAGTCGGGTCTGCAAGGCCTGCACCGGTTCGGCCGGCGCCAGGGCCACGCGCAGCCGCCCGCCCTGCGCTGCGCCTTCGGCCCACAGATAAGAGCCTGCCGCCCAGGGCGAAACCTCGTCGAGCCGCGCCGCGATCCAGGCCGCCCGGCGCTCTGCGGCCAGATCGGGCAGGTCGATCTCGCGCCACAGCAACCGCGTGTCCGGCAACACCAGCCGCACCCGCGCCCGGCGCGGCAATCTGCCCGGATCGGACTCAAGGTCGATCAGCGTCAGCCCGCGCAGGCCCGGCGGCAGGGCGCGCTGCAACCAGCGCGCCACGGCACGGAACGGCGCCAGCAGCCCGCCCTCGACCGGGGGCTCCTGCCCCAGCATCGCGCCCGACAGGTGGCGTAGCGGGGGATTCATCCGGCGATCTCCTGTGGCCAACTGGTAAAGAACACATGAATCCGGCCCTGCGCATCGCGCAAGACCGAGCTGTGGGTGTAAAGCCCCTGGCCGGTCTCGATCGTCTCGCCCTCGGCCAGGATGCGCATGTCGATCTCGTAAAGCCCGCGCGTGCCCGCGGTCTGGGTCAGGTCCACCGCCGATGTCATCGCCCCCATCAGGGCAAAGCGCAGGACACCCGGCGCCGTCGCCGGGTCTACGGTCGTCCGGTTGCCCAGATAGGTGAAGAACGGCTGCACCTTGCGCCACAGCGCCATGTCGGCGGCAAAGACCGGCGCCAGATCGGCCGGGCCGGCGATGGCGCGGGTGCTGCGCGCCGCGCCGATGGCGCGGGTCAGGCGCAGCGCCTGTTCCGGACTGCCGCCCAGCCTGGTCAGCAGGGCCTGCAGGATCGGCAGCCGCACATGCGCCGGATTGGCCAGCCCCTCCGCCGCCTGCACCCGCACCTCGACCCGGCCATCCGCCAGGATCAGCACCACCGGCGTGCCGTCGCGCGGGATCGCCCTGGGGTCGCCCAGCCGCGCGCCCACCAGGCTCAGCGCCGATTGCATCAGCACCTGTCGCTGGAATTCAGCCCGTTCGCTGGCCAGGCCCATCAGCCCCGACTGCCCGATGCGCAGGGCCACCCCGGCCAATGCGGCCAGCAAGGCCAGGGCCACCAGCACCACCAGAAGAACCGCCCCGCTTTCCCGCCGCGCGCTCACTGGAACGCCTCCCGTGGCAGGGGGCAGGCCGGCCCGGGGCCGCTGGCACAGGCCAGCGGCACCAGATCGGGCAGCGCCGCCACCAGTTGCGGCACCTCGAGCGCCGGATCGGTCACCGCCAGGGCGCGCGGCATCGCGTCCCGTGCCGTCCAGTCGCGCAGCCAGCCGCCCCGGGCATCCAGAAAGCGGAACTCCAGCCGCCCCGCCGCCTGCCACAGCACCACCGGCTCTGCCGCACCGCCGATCGCGCCGCCCGCCATCGGCGCCTCGGCCCGGGTCAGAATCGCGCCCCGGGTGCCCGGCCGGATGCGATAGACCACCATGACCGGCGGCCGCACCATCCCGCCCGATGTGGCCTGGCGCGGTGCCTGCGGCAGGTCGATTTCATCCGACCGGCCCAGGAACACCGGCCTGCCCGCATCATCCCCGATCCACAGCGCATGCGCCGCATCGCCCGACAGGATCGTCCCCGCCCGGGCAAAGCCTTCCGCATCGCTCGTCGCCATCCGCGCCCGGGCCGCGCCCAGCGCCGCGACCCGCACGGTCGACAGCACTGCCGACAGGACCATCGCGCCCAGCACCAGCGCCACCAGCGCCTCGACCAGGGTAAAGCCGTCTTCCTTCACGGCCACGCCTCCAGCCGCTGCACGATCAGCCCCGGACCGGCCGGCCAGCTGACCGCCACCACGCGCCGCACCAGCCCCGGCTCGACCGGCGTCACCACGACCGCCCAGCCCAGAACGCCCACCGCACCCCTTCCCTCGGCCCCTTCGGCCATCAGCCGACGCACCAGGTCGCGCGCCGCCGTTTCATGCGTCAGCCGTGCATCCACCCGCGCCGACTGCACCAGCAACTGCATCGACAGCACCAGCGCCATGCTGGCGATCGCCAGCGCCGCCAGCACCTCCACCAGCGAAAACCCGGCTTCCTCGGCGCCATCGGGGCGGCAATCAGGGGCGCAGCGGCGTGACGGTCCCGGTGAGCGGCGCCACCACCACGCCATAGCTGCTGCCATCCGGCGCCAGAACCATGACGGTGCCACCATTGGTCGACCCATCGGCGGCAAAGGCAATATGGCCATCGGCCGAGCCGTCGTTGGCCCGCAGCTCGACCAGAAAGCCGCGGCCCAGCTCCAGCCCCGCGCCATCGCCGCTGATGCCATGGGGCGTGCCCGACAGGTGCACCGGGCGCCCGGCCAGCATCGCATGGGCGCGGGCATCGCGCAGATAGGCTTCCAGCGTGGCGCTGCGGACCGCCCCGCGCCCGGGCAGGCCCCGACCCACGACCAGACCGGCGACCAGCGCCAGGATCGCCAGGACCAGCAGCATCTCGGCCAGGGTGAGGCCGGATTCGGAGCCACCCGCCGGTTCACGGGCCCGGATCCGATGACAGATCCGCCGCATCGCCTTCGCCCCCTTCCTTGCCGTCCGATCCCAGGCTGATCAGCGTAAAGCTCGCGCCGTCCGCAGCCGCCCGATAGCGGTAGGGATTGCCCCAGGGGTCGGCGGCCACCTGCTTGTCCAGATAGGGCCCGGCCCACCCCTGCGCGCCCGGCGGCGGCGTCACCAGCGCGCTCAGGCCCGCGTTCGTGTCGGGATAGCGGCCCACGTCCAGGTGATACAGCTCCAGCGCGGTCTTGTAGGCCGAAAGCTGGATCACCGCCGTCTTGGCCCTGGACTGGCTCATGTATCCGATCACCCTTGGCCCGACCAGCGCCGCCAGCAGCGCCAGGATCAGCAGCACCACCAGCAGTTCCACCAGGGTGAACCCGTCTTCATCCCCATCCTTGCGCTTCAGCATGGTTTTCCTCACAGAAACAGATCATTGACCGACATCATCGCGCTGATCACCACATAGATCAGCGACCCCACCCCGCCCGAGATCAGCAGGATGATGACCGGCTCCATCAGCACCAGCGCCCGGTCCAGCGCCAGCCGGGTCTTTTCATCAAACACCGCCGCCGCCTGCGACAGGCTCTGCGCCAGATTGCCGGTTTCCTGACCCACCCGGATCAGGCTGGTCAGCAGGGGCGGGATATGCCGGTTGCGCGCCAGCGGGCCGGTCACATCATCGCCCGAGCGCAGGGCGCGCTCCATCTCGTCCAGGGTGCGGGCCAGAGCGGGCGAATCCGTCGACCGCCGCGTCAGCTTCAGCGCCTCGGCAAAGGGCAGGCCGGCTTCGGCCAGCATGGCCAGGCTGCGGGTCATCACCGCCAGACGGCTGGCCTGGATCAGCCCGCCAAGCCCCGGCAGCGGCACCGCCGCCTCGGCCAGCAGCAGTTGCACCTTTGGTCGGCTCAATATCCAGGCCGACAGTGCCAGGCCCAGCGCCAGGCCCAGGCCCCACAGCGCGCCATTCTGCTGCAGCGAATCCGAAATCGCGATCAGCCGCCGGATCGCGGCATCGCCGCCATTGGCCATCGGCTCGGCCGGCAGGATCGCCCGCAGCTGCGGCACCACGGTCAGCGCGATCAGCACCACCGCGCCCAGCGCCACCACCAGCAGGAAGACCGGATAGACCATGGCCGACCCGACCTTGCGCCGCAGCGCCCGGGCCCGCGCCCGACCTTCGTGGATCCGCGCCAGCACCAGCGGCAGCGTGCCCGCCGCCTCGGCCAGGGCCACCAGCCGCACATAGGATTCCGGAAATGCCCCGCCCTGCCGCCGCATCGCATCCGACAGGCTGGCGCCGGCGCGCAGCTCGCCGCGCAGGCCCTTCAGCACCGGCACCATGCGCGGGCTGACCATATCGGCCAGCAACAGGTCGATCGCCCGGCCCAGGGGCACGCCCGCGCCGACCATCCAGCCGAGCTCCTGCGTGAACAGCGTGATGTCGTCCGGCCGCGGCCGTCCGGTTCGCAGGAAGGGCAGGCTCACCTCAGCCATCCTGCACCACCCGCAGGACTTCCTCGGCGCTGGTCACGCCGGCGAGAATCTGCACCAGCCCGTCGTCGATCAGCGGCGCCATGCCCTCGGCCACCGCTGCGGCATGCAGATCCGCCGTGCCCGCGCCCTGGATCAGGAGCCGCCGCAGCGCCGGGCCCAATGCCATCACCTCGAAGATCGCCCTGCGCCCGTAGTAGCCCGTCTGCCCGCAGTGGTCGCAGCCCGCCGCGCGAAACGCCGCCACCGCCTGCCCCGGCACCAGCCCGGCCCGGCGCAGCGGCGCCTCGGGCAATGGCAGGGGTTCCTCGACCGGCTGCCGGCAATGCGGGCACAGTTGCCGCACCAGCCGCTGACCCACCGACAGATGCAGCGTCGCGGCCAGAAGATAGGGCTCCACCCCCATCTCGGCCAGCCGCACCACTGCCCCCGCGGCCGAGTTCGTGTGCAGCGTCGTCAGCACCAGATGCCCGGTCAGCGCCGCCTGCACCGTGATGCTGGCGGTTTCGGCATCGCGCACTTCACCCACCAGCAGCACATCCGGGTCGGCCCGCATGAAGGCGCGCAGCCCCGTCGAAAAGGTCAGCCCGATAGCCGGATTGACCTGCACCTGGTTGATCCCGGGAATGTGATATTCCACCGGATCCTCGATCGAGATGATCTTGACCTTGGGATCGTTCAGCTCCGCCGTGGCCGCCGCCAGCGTCGTCGTCTTGCCGCTGCCGGTCGGGCCGGTCACCAGGATCAGCCCGTGGCTTTGCGCCAGCGCCCGACGCAGCCGCGCCTCGGCCCCGGGCTCCAGCCCCAGCCCCGCGATCCGGGGCAACCGCTGCCGGCCCGCCAGAATGCGCAGCGCCGCGCCCTCGCCATCCACCATGGGCAGCGTGGCACAGCGCAGGTCATGCACGGCCCCGGCGATCTGGGCACGGATATGCCCGTCCTGCGGCAGGCGGCGTTCGGCGATGTTCAGCCCGGCCAGGATCTTCAGCCGCGCCACCACGGCCCGCCCCGTGGCACCCGGCAGCATCATCAGCGGCCGCAACAAACCGTCCACCCGCTGTCGCACCGCCATGCCGCCAGGGCCGGGTTCGAAATGCAGGTCGGTCGCCCGGTCGGCCACCGCCTGGGCCATCAGCCGGTCCAGCAGCGCGATCACCGGAGCGTCCAGCGCGCGGTCGTCATCGGCCTCGGCCACATCCTCGGGCATCGGCACGGGCTCGGTCGTCTGGCCGTCGGCCAGCGCATCGATCCGTGCCAGCAGCGCCGGGATCGAGGCGACGCGCGGCGCCAGGCGCCGGCCCACCGCCGCAGACAGCGCCTCCTGCGCCGCGGCATCCTCGGGGTCGGCCAGCGCCACACGCTCGGCCCCCGTCGCATCCGCGCCCAGGGGCAGGATCATCGCGTTGCGCAGGAACCGCAGCGACAGGCCCTGCGGCAGCCGGATCACCTCGGGCCAGTCGGCATCCTGCATCAGCGGCAGGCCCGCCCGCTCGGCCCGCTCCCGGGCCAGCGCCAGAGGATCGCTGTTGCCTGGCCCCATGGTCATCGCGGATCGGCCCCTGCGATCATGGGTCGGCCATCATCCCCATCTTCGCGCGCAGTTCGGCACTGACCGAAGCCGCGTCCTGCTGGTTGCGCACGACATGGGGGGTGATGAAGACCACCAGCTCGGTCCGGGCATTGCTGGCATCGCCATGGCTGGGGATCAGCCCGAACAGCGCGCTTTTCCCGTTGGAGGTCTGCTGCGAGATCAGCCCCCCCAGAACCACCGTCTGCTGGTCATAGACCGCGACGCGCGTGGTGATCGACCGCTGCCGCAGCGTGGGGGTCAAGGTCGTCGTGCCGTCGGTGCCGCCCACGACCGCCGAAAGTTCCTGATTCACCTGCAGGTTCACCAGGTTCGACTGGCTGACCTGCGGCGTCACCCGCAGGATCACGCCGGCATCCCGATATTCGACCGAATTGACGGTCGGCGCATCTTGCGAAGTGGTCTGCGTGACCTGCTGCGTCACGATCGGCACCTGTTCCACGACCTTGATCTCGGCCTCCTCATTCTCGAAGGCCACGACCGAAGGCGCCGAGACGACCTTGACCTTGGTCACCTTGGACAGGCTGTCGATGATGACCTTGGGGCTGATCCCGTTGCCCAGGACCAGGTTGAACCCCGGGAAAGTGCCGGCAATGTCGCCCGTGGTGCCGTTCGACACCGTGCCCGACCAGTTCGATCCCTGCAGATAGGCCTGCACCCCCAGGCTGGTGGCATCGTTCAGCGTCACTTCCACCAGCATCACGTCGATCAGCACCTGGATCGGCGCCTTGTCCAGGCTGGCCAGCAGCGACAGCGCCTGGCTGCGGATCGGCTCGGGCGCACGGATGATGATCGTGTTGTCGCCATCGTTCGGCGTGAACCGGACATCGCCGCCGCCGGCCGCCAGCGCCGCCGCCGCCGTGGCCGGGCCCGCATCCGGCAGCGCCAAGCCGCCGCCGCTGCCATCCAGCGCCGCGCTGGCGGGCGGAGCGGACCCTTCCGCCGCCCCCGCATCCTGCGCCGGGGCCGCTGCGACCGGGGCCGAACCCCCGCCGCTGCCGCCAAAGGTCTGCGCCAGCAGCTTGGCCAGGTCGGAAGCCTTGGAATACTGCACCTGGTAGACATGCACATCGCCGCCCGTGGCCCCGCCGCCACGATCCAGCCGGCGCACCCAGGTCATCGCGGCCTGCAGATCGCCCGCACCGCGCGCCATGATCAGCAGCGCGTTCGAGCGGTCCAGCACCTGCACCTTCCACCCCGAGGCCGCAGGATCGCTGTCGGCCAGCACCGCCAGATCCGCCGCCACCGCGGCTGCGCTGGCATTCTTCAGAAAGGCTATTCCCGCATTCGGCCTGGCCAGAACGCCGGTGTCCAGCGACATCACCAGATCGGCCACCGCCGCCCGGTCGCCCGCGGTGCCCTTGATCAGCAGCATGTCATCGCTCGAGGCCGCGCGGATCGTGCCCTCGGGCACCGCAAACCCGTCCAGCAGCGACAGCATCCGCTTGGCCCCCAGGTGGCGTAGCGGCAGCGCGGTCAGACCATAGCCTTCGGCCGCCATCGAGGTGGTCATGCCGCCGCCGCCCGCCGTGATGGCAAAGCCGTCGCCCTGCTTCACCAGCACCAGCCCATCGGCCTTCAATGCCTCTTCAAAGATCTTCAGCAGCCGGTCGCGCGGCACCGGCCCGCCGGTCGCCATGGTCACGGTGCCTTGCGCACCGGGGTCGATCACATAGGACGCGCCCAGAATGTCGGTCAGCAACGACTTGGCCGCCGCATCCACCGAAACCCCCTGCAGATTGACCGTATAGCCCGTGCCCATCGCCTGAACGCCGGGCGGCACGACCTGCGGATTGCCGGTGTCGTCGAAATAGACGATCTCGGTCGACCCGCCGGCCCCCGCACC
>JAKALB010000208.1 GCA_021813365.1 Pseudomonadota bacterium
GTCGAAATCCTGCGGATCCAGCGCGATGGCCCTGTCCAGCCAGGGCAGCGCCGACGCCGGGTCGATGCTGCCCAGGGCCCGGTCGATCAGCACGTGATAGGCGATACGTGCCAGTTCGGGATTGTCGGGGTTGGCGGCCAGCAGCGCCTGGGCGCGATCCGCAGGCCCGGCCCCGGCAGCCCGATCCCTGGCTTCGGCGGCCTCCCGGTAATCGAGGATGGCCGTGAACATCCGGGCCAGCGGATCATCCGGAGCAAGCCTGGCAGCCTCGCGGCCATGGCGTTCGGCTTCGGCCCAGTCCCTGTGTTCGATGGCCATCTCGGTCAGGGCAAAGCGTGCTTCCTGGTTCTCCGGATATTGTTCGACCAGCAGCAGATACTGACTGTAGGATTCCTGCAGGTCGCCGCGTTCGCGTTCCACCCGGGCATAGGTCAGCCGCGCATCCTTGTGCCTGCCATTCAGGTCAAAGACATTGCGAAACTCGACCAGGGCGCGTTCGACATCGCCGGACTTGAGCAGTTGCAACCCTGCCTGATAATGCCTTTCGGCACGCTGCTCGGCACTGTCGCAGGCCGACAGTGCCAGGCTTGCCACGATCATTACGGCGGAAAGCCAGCGCTGCATGGGAATCAGACCCGAACCCTACGTTCCAGACTGGCCTCTCCAGGCCGACCGGGCCCCGGATTTCAGCAGCCGGTCCCGCGCAGGACGACCCCGACGGTGGACAGAAGGATATGCAGGTCCCTGGCGAAAGACAACGACTGCTCATAGTCGGCGTCGAATTCGGCCCTGGCCGCGAAAGAACACTGGTTGCGGTCGCTGATCTGCCAGGTGCCGGTAATCCCCGGGCGCAGCGCATAATAGGCCGTTCCCGGATACAGCACCTGCTGGCGCGGCATCATCGGGCGCGGCCCGACCAGACTCATGTCGCCCTTCAGCACGTTCCACAGCTGCGGCAGCTCATCCAGCGAGGTCTTGCGCAGGAAACTCCCGATCCGCGTGATCCGGGGATCGTTCTTCAGTTTCTGCGCATGATCCCACTCGGCCTTGGCTTGCGGATCGTTTGCCAGGTATTCGGCCAGTCTGGCATCGGCGTCGCTGACCATCGTGCGCAGCTTCCAGAACCGGAAAATCCGCCCCCCCCGACCGACCCGGGCCTGGGTGTAGAAAGGAGCGTGACCATCCCGCATGACCAGCAGGGCCAGGATCAGCACCAGCGGCAGGATGATCGGGGCACCTGCAAGCACCAGCAGCACATCCAGCACCCGCTTGGCGCCGTTGCGGTAGAGGCCCCCACGAAGCGGGACGACCAGCGAGCCCGCGTGGCCGTGGCGAGCGGCCGCAAATCCGGGAGAGTGCACAACCATTTATCTATCCCTAACTCAAAAACCACAGAGTATGCCTGTCTGCCCAAAGAATGGCCCCGCCTTGAATGTGGCAAGAATCTGCGCCGAGGCCATTTTATTGCCACAATGCTAACACCATTCGGCGCCCTGCGGCAATCTGTCTCCTGGCATCCGAGCACCGTAACCCCTTGAAATTTCGCATCAAGACACAATCTTTGGTTGTATATGTTTCGAAAAATCAACCACCGGGCAGGCCGTTCGACGGTCGTTTCCGCATCGGCGACAATCACCACGAATCCATCACAGAACTGCAACAGAATGTTTCGTTTTCGGGCCTACCCCGATTCTGTCACCCAACCTCGTGGTGGCAGAGACAATGCCGATTTCCGCCGATGATTGTTGCCGGAAAGGCGAGACTCTTACATAGCCTCGGCCCGGCGGCTAGGTTTGGCCACAAAAGTGCCGCGCAGAAGCCAGACGAGCCTGTTCCCATCCTTGGCTGACACGCGGCGGACCCGCACGAACACGAGGACGCAGGATGCACATCAACGGATCGATCGCTGCGCTGGTGCTGACGACTCTATCGTCTCTATCGTCCGGCGGAGCCCATGCCGCGACCTTCTACGTCGCGCCGCTCGGCACCACGCAAAGCTGCAAGGCCGACGGCAGCCAGGTCTGTCCCTGGCTGTCGATCGGGGCGGCGTTCGGCAGCGGGCTGGTGAGAGGCGGCGATGTCATCAACCTTCTGGACGGCGACTATGGCGCCATGAAGCTGACCTATCTCAGTTTCGACACGCCGGTCACCATCCAGGCGCTGAACGCCAACAAGGCCCGCGCCGAGACCATCATGGTCGGTGACGGCACCAGGAACATCACCATAAGAAATCTGAACGTCTGGCCCTCCAACCCGTATCAGTGGGTAGGCACGCTGGTGTACACGACCGAGGCCAGCTCCTTTATCACCTTCGATGGCCTGGATGCCCGGGCCGGTCAGGATGCCGCCAGCTACCCGAACTGGACTCAGGCAGAATGGCTGTCGCGCGGCGTCGACGGGGTCATGATCAGCGGCCCGAACAGCAGCATCAAGAACAGCCGGATCACCGGCACCCGTTTTGCCCTGGGCCTGCTGGCTGCCGATGGTCTGGCCCAGAACAACGTGATCGACGGGTTCAGCGGCGACGGCCTGCGCGGCCAGGGCAACAATTCCCGTTTCCTCAACAACCGCGTGTCGAACTGCGTGTCGGTGGACGACAACCATGCCGACGGCTTCCAGTCGTTCACCTCGCCCGACCATCCGATCTCGGGCCTGGTTCTCGACGGCAATACGATCATCGAATGGTCGAACCCGGCCCAGTCACCGCTGCGCTGTTCGCTACAGGGAATCGGCATGTTCGACGGCTGGTATGACAACCTCACCATCCGCAACAATGTCGTGGCCGGCAGGATGGGCCATGGCATCGCCGTCTATGGCACCCGCCATGCCGTGATCGCGAACAACACGGTCGTGAATGTCTTCGGCACCGCCTCGCCCTATCCCTGGATCATGGTGCAGCCGTTGAAGAACGGCACGCCCTCCAGCGACGTGGTCGTGGCAAACAACCTGGCCATGTCCTACGGCGGCGCGTCCGATCCGGCGAACCGGATTTCCTATGTCAGCAACTCGGTCGTCATGAATCCGGCGACCGCGTTCCAGGATGTTGCCAATTTCAACTATGTGCCCCAGTCGACCAGCGGCTTCATCGATGTCGCCGATCCGGCCTATGCCCCGGCGACCGATATCCTGGGTGGCCAGCGTCCGTTCGGCGCCGGCCCGGACCGCGGCGCCTATGAGGTGGGCGCCACCGGCGGCGGCACCACGAACGGCACCCCGAAGACACCCGGCGCGGGAATAGTGAAATGGGGCAAGTTTCTCAAGGCGCCGAAAGGCTGAACCGACGCACGGGCGTGACACTTCGACCGGAAAGCAGCAGGTAAGGGCGCATTTTCTGGTCATGGCACAATGAAACAGCTAGCCTCCGGCCCCGAAGACACACAGTGTTCGGGGCCGTTTCACGTGGCAAATACGCCTGCAATCGCCAGTCTCGCCAGGTGCGACATGCCAAACGATGATCTGGACCAGAACCCCAACCCGCGGGGCGACCATGAAGAACCTGCCCGGATCCTTTTCCGCAGCAAGCGCCCGGCCGAACACCTCAACCAGGCCCGCACCGCTGACCGGACCCGGCA
>JAKALB010000209.1 GCA_021813365.1 Pseudomonadota bacterium
GATCGAGAATGGTGGTCATGCGGTGGTCCTTGTGGCGCGCGTCCCGGGGGTTTCACACCCCCGGACCCCCGTGGGATATTTGAAGCAAGATGAAGGCAGGACGGGTTTAGCGGCTGGCAGGCGGGAAGGGAAGAGTCAGGTCGACCAATCGATCGGCGGCTGGCCGCGGGCGGTCAGCCACTGGTTCGTCCGGGAGAAGGGGCGCGAGCCGAAGAAGCCGCAATGTGCCGAGAGCGGCGAGGGATGCGGGCTTTGCAGGAACAGGTGGTCGGCGCGGGGCAGATGCGCGGCGGCGTGCTGCGCGGGCCTGCCCCAGAGCAGGAAGGCCTTGGGGCCGTCGCTGGCAAGGGCGGACAGGATCTGCCGGGTCAGGCGATGCCAGGGCAGGTGTCTGTGGCCGTGGGGTTGGCCCAGAGGGACGCTGAGCGCGGTGTTGAGCAGAAGGACGCCCTGGGCCGCCCAAGGGGTCAGGTCGCCATCGCCTGCGGCATGGCCAGTGTCGGCGGCCAGTTCGGCCAGGATGTTCTTCAGGCTGTCGCGCGGCGGCAGGCCAGGCGGGAAGGCGAAGGCCAGGCCGGTGGCGCGGCCCGGGGTGTGATAGGGATCCTGTCCCAGGATCACCACGCGCGTTGCCCGGCGCGGGGTCAACTGCAGGGCGCGAAACAGCGCCTCGGGGCCGGGGGCCCAGGGCGGCAATGTGGTCAGGCGGGCCCAGAGTGCGGGCCAGTCGGTCTGGAAGAAGGGCAGGTCCGCCCAGGAGGCAGGCGGATCGGGCGGATCGGGCCGCGTCATGAGCCCTGGGTCAGGCTGCGCAGGGCATCGACCTTGGCGCGGGCGGCGCCGCTGTCGATCGCGGCGCGGGCCAGGTCCACGCCTTCGCGCAGGCTGGTGGCCCTGTCGGCCACGACCAGGGCGGCGGCGGCGTTGAGCAGCACCGCATCGCGATAGGCGCCGGGTGCGCCATCCAGCAGGGCACGGAAGGCCTGGGCGTTTTCGGCCGGGCTGCCGCCCATGATCTTCTCGAACGGGTGATAGGGCAGGCCCGCGTCTTCCGGATGGATGGTGAATTCGCGGATCAGCCCATGGTCCACGGCGGCCACCTGGGTCGGGGCGGCAATGGAAATCTCGTCGGTGCCGTCGCCGCCATGCACCAGCCAGGCCTTGATCGTGCCCAGCGCCAGCAGGGTTTCGGCCATCGGGCGGATCAGCCTGGGCGAAAATGCCCCGGTCAACTGCCGCCGGACACCGGCCGGATTGGTCAGCGGCCCCAGGATGTTGAAGATGGTGCGTGTGCCCAGTTCGGCCCGAACCGGCATCACATGGCGGATCGCCGGGTGATGCATCGGCGCCATCATGAAGCCGATCCCGGCTTCGGCCAGGCAGCGTTCCACCACCTCGGGGCCGACCATCACGTTCAGCCCCATTTCGGTCAGCGCATCGGCCGCGCCGGATCTGGACGACAGGTTGCGGTTGCCGTGCTTGGCCACCACGACGCCGGCGCCGGCCACGACAAAGGCGGTCGCCGTGGAGATGTTGAGCGTGCCCTTGCCGTCGCCGCCGGTGCCCACGATGTCCATCGCGCCTTCGGGCGCGCGCACCGCATGGCATTTCGCGCGCATCACGCTGGCGGCGGCGGCATACTCGTCCACCGTCTCGCCGCGGGTGCGCAGCGCCATCAGGAAGCCGCCCATCTGCGCCGGCGTGCCCTGGCCTTCGAAAAGGGCGTTGAAGGCCAGTTCCGCCTCGTCCCGGGTCAGCGGGCGTTCGGCGGCCTGGCCGATCAGGCCTTTCAGCACGTCGCTCATGCCGTCACCTTCACGCCGGCGCTGTCGAGAAAATTCCTGAGCAGCCTGTGGCCGTGTTCGGATGCGATGCTTTCGGGGTGGAACTGCACGCCTTCGATGGGCCTGGTCCTGTGGCGCAGCCCCATGATCGTGCCGTCCTCCAGCCAGGCGGTGATTTCCAGGCTGTCGGGCAAGGTGGCCCGGTCGACCACAAGCGAGTGATAGCGGGTGGCCAGGAACGGCGAGGGCAGGTCGCGAAACACGCCCTGGCCGGCGTGCATGATGCGGCCCATCTTGCCATGCACGATCTCGTGGCAGCGCACGACCTGCCCGCCCATGGCCTGACCGATGGTCTGATGGCCAAGGCAGACGCCGAGAAGCGGCAGGCCGGTTTCGGCGGCAGCCAGCGTCAGATCCAGGCAGATCCCCGCCTGAGCCGGATCGCAGGGTCCCGGCGAGAGAACCACGGCCTCGGGGTGCATGGCCATGACCTCCTGCACCGACAGCGCATCGTTGCGGCGCACGACGACATCGGCCCCCAGCTCGCCCAGGTAATGGACGAGATTGTAGGTAAAGCTGTCGTAGTTATCGATCAGCAACAGCATGGCGCGCCCTCCGGCGGAAGGGGGATGAACCCCGGAAACGGTCGGGCTATACATGGGACGAAGGCCAAAGGGGCGTCAAGGGCAAGCGGCGCCTCGGGACAGGGCAGGAGACAGGCATGCGGCAAGGGAATCTGGGCGGTTGGCTGCTGGGGGCCCTGACGGCGCTGGCGATTCTGGCGTTGGCTTCGGTCCTGGCGCCTGGGCCCTCGGTCGCACCGACTGGCCTGTCCGAAAAACCGCAGACAGCCGCCGCGCCCCAGGCCGCGATACCCGCGCCTCAGGCGGCAGGGCAAGCGACATCGGCAGAGGCCGCGCTGCCCGCGCCCTCCGGTCCCGCGCCACAGGTGTCCAGCGAGGCACCGGCGGCGGGTGATTCCGGAGCCGCCGATGCCAGCCCACCCGCCCCGGCGGCAGGAGAGGCCCGGCCCAGCCTGAGCCAGGCGGGCAGCGTCGCCGACGCGCCGGGCCGCGATGCCCTGCCCCGTGCCGAACCTGCTCCGCAACACGATGTGTTGCTGGAGCCGGCGCCGTTCGCCTCGGCCGATCCGGCTCCGGCGGTTGCCCCGGACCCGGGCGGTGCGGCGCCACGGGTGCCAGACAGGCTGCCGCAGCCGCAGGTGCTGGCACTTGCACCCGAGGCACCACCCGCGCCGGCGCAGGGGCCGGATGCCAGCCCGAAAGCGGAGGGGACGCCAACCTTCGAGGATGGCAAGCCCTCGACCCTGCCCGGCGTGGGCACACTGGCCGTGCAGGCGCCTGCGGTAAAGACCAATGCGCTGCCGCAGATCGGCAAGCCGGTGCCGGGTGGCGGCGATCTGCCGCAGATCGGCGAGGCCGCCGCCCCGGCGCAGGTCGCGGTCAGCCCGGCCGGGGCAACGCCCCTCCAGCTCTATGCCCGCGCCTTCACGCCGATCGACCCGGGCAAGCCGAAATTCGTCATCCTGCTGCGGGATATCGGCGACAAGGGCATGGCGCGCGCCGATCTGCTGCGCCTGCCCTTCCCGGTCAGCGTGGTGCTGGACCCCCTGGCGCCGGATGCGCCGCAGGTGATGCAGGCCTGGCGCGGCGCCGGGCAGGAGGTGCTGCTGGCTGCCACCGGCCTGCCGGAAGGGGCCACGGCCAGCGACGTGGCGCAGACCTTCCAGGCGCTGACGACCGCACTGCCGCAAACCGTTG
>JAKALB010000081.1 GCA_021813365.1 Pseudomonadota bacterium
GCCGAACGCACCAAGGAAGCCGTCTGGCGCAGGATCGGCTCACTGCTCGACCAGTTCACCCCGCAGGAATGCGAAAACTACATCCGAAACGCAGGATACGGTTCCGTGTAGGGTCATCCCGCTCTAAACGCCAGCAGGCGGCCAACTGGAAGGTCATCTCAAATCTCGATCAGTATGCGCCCGCCTTCGACCTTGGCCGGATATGTGCGCAGGTTGTTGCAGGCCGGCGGTGATTCCACCTCGCCCGTCTCAAGATTGAAGATCGACGAATGCTTTGGGCATTCCACCGTGTTTTCCACCACCAGACCGTCGCAGAGATGCACGTCTTCATGTGTGCAAAGTCCGTCCGTGCAGAAATACCCGTCTTCGTGGTTGCGGAAGATGGCATAGGTCTTGCCGGCATGGTCAAAGCGACGGCCCCCTTCGGGCTCAAGGTCGGCAGGTCCGGCATCAGTCCAGGGCATGGTTTCCTCAGATAGCTTGCGGTTTGAAATCGGCAGGGGCGATGGGCATGACGCCGCGCAGAAGGGCCACGGATTTCTCCAGCCCTTCCAGAGAGTTGAGCAGGACATCCTCATGTTCGATGGACAGCCAGCCGTCATAGCCGCCCATCTTCAGCCGATAGCAGAACTGCCGCCACCATTCCTCGCCATGGCCGTAACCAAGGGTGACATAGGACCAGCTGCGGGCCGGGATGTCGGTCAGGGAACCGCTTTCCAGAAGCGACGTCGTTGCCTGCACTGGGGCGTTCAGGAATGTGTCCTTGGCATGGACGTGATAGACGGCCTTTCCCAATGTCTCTGCCGCGATCAGGGGGTCGGCGCCCATCCAGAACAGGTGGCTCGGGTCCAGGTTGGCGCCGATGGCCGGGCCGATGGCCGAACGCAACTTCAGCAGGCTCGGCACGTTGTACACGCATTGGTTGCCATGCAGCTCCAGCGCGATCCTTTCCACCCCGTTCTCGGCGGCGAGAGCCGCGAGCTCGGTCCAGAAGGGGATCAGTTTCTCCTCCCATTGATAGCGCAGGATTTCTTGCGTTTCTGGCGGCCAGGAGGACACGACCCAGTTGGGCATCGTGTCGGTGGCATTGCCGGCAGGCAGGCCCGACATGGTGCAGACCGTCTTGATCCCCAGGGCCCCCGCCAGACGGATCGTGTCGCGCAGGCCCTGGCCCTGGGCCGGATCCGTCGGATGCAGCGGGTTGCCGTTGGCATTCAGGCTGATGATCTGAAGCCCGCGGTCTGCAAAGGCCTGGAGAAACGCCTTGCGCCTGACGCCATCGGCCAGAAGGCCCTTCAGATCGCAATGCGGCGCAGTGGACCAGCCGCAGGTGTTCACCTCGACCCCGTCCACCCCCATCCGGGCGGCATTGTCGAGCATCCGGTCAAAGGGCATCCCGCCCAGGGAGTCGGAAACGAAGCCGAGTTTCATGCATAAAGCTCCGGTTTGGCGACCATGATGACGGGCTGGCGCTGCCCGGTTTGCAGGGCGCGCACCCCGGCTTCGGCCACGACGGCGGTGGCGTAACCATCCCAGGCCGACGCGGCGAGGACGGGGTAGTTACCGGTCCGGACGAACTGCAGGAAAGCCCGATTCTGGCGGCGATATGCTTCGGCATAGCGCCCGCGCCAGTCCGTCTCGTAAGCGGCTGCCGTGGACAGGGCACGGTCGGTTCGGGTGTAGGCAACATGGTTCGTGGCGATGGACCCGGCCTCGCCCACCAGTTCGGCGCGTGTGTCATAGCCATAGGCGGCGTTGTTGTTGATCTCGATATTGACCAACTGGTCGTCGTCGGTTTCCAGGACCATCATCACGGGTGCCACCACGGCATCGGACCGTTTCGGCTGGAAGGCGGAAATGGCGCGGTATTCGCAGCCCAGCACATGGCGGACGACGTCGAATTCATGCGGGGCGGAATTGGTGATCGCCATGGCACCGGTGAAATCGGCGGCCGGGGTGGCGACGTTGCGGTGAAAGTTGTGCATCATCAGCGCGCGGCCGATCGTGCCGCGCTCCAGCGCGGCCTTCATCTGCCTGTAGGCCTCGTCATAACGCCGCATGAAGCCCAGTTGCACATAGGGCGCGCCGGCGGCCTGCTCGGCCTGCATGACGCTGATGCACTCCGCCGGAGATTGCGACAGCGGCTTTTCGCACAAGACCCGCTTGCCCGCCCGGATGCAGGCCAGAGACAGGGGCGCATGGGTGAAATCGGGGCTGGCGACGATCACCGCATCCACGTCCACGCGGGAAATCACCATCGCCGGATCGTCAGCAACATCCTTTGCCCCGGTTTCGTCGGCGACCTTGCGTGCGCGCTCCGCGTCCATGTCGCAGACCACCTGCAATGCGGCGCCGGGCAGATCCTCGGCCACGATGCGCGCATGATCGGCCCCCATGAGGCCCGCGCCGATGACGGCGATACGAATGGTCACTCTCAGTCCCTTTCTCTGGAAAGTGCCCGGGCCGATTCCGGCCCGGGCTTGGGCGCAGGTCTGCGCCGGCTGGAGGCGGGTGGAGGGTCGCCTCCGGGGAGATCAGTGTGCGGGCGGTGGGGGATGGCCACCATGAGAGGCCATGTAACCTTCGATTTCCGCCTCCAGGCTGGACATGCTTGCGCCCCCTGCCATCAGGTCGGTGATCTCTTCGCGGGTCTTCTCGCCCTTCTTGAAATCCGCGGCAACCGCTCCGCGGATCAGCACGGCGAAATGGTCCCCCACGGCCATGGCATGCATGACCTGATGGGTGATGAAGACCACCGCCAGCCCGCGCCTCTTGGCCTCATTCACGATGCGCAGGACATGCGTGGCCTGCTTGACCCCCAGCGCAGCAGTGGGTTCATCGAGGATCAGCACCCGGGCGCCAAAGTGAACGGCACGCGCAATGGCCAGCGACTGACGCTCGCCCCCCGACAGACCGCCCACCAGTCGGTCGCCATCGTCGATCCGGGTGATGCCGAAATCCCGTACGGCTTTGACAGCCACGGCATTGGCCGTCTTGCGGTCATAGCGCTTGAAGGGCCCCCAGCCCCTGGCGGGCTCGACCCCGACGAAGAACGACCGTCCGATGCTCATGAGGGGGAAAGTGCCACCGAACTGGTGCACGGTGGCGATGCCCTTGTCCGAGGCCGCCCGCGGGTTCGGGAAGCTTGTCGGCTGCCCGTCCATCAGGATTTGCCCGCTTGTCGGCTGGTACACCCCGGACAGGATCTTGATCAGCGTCGACTTGCCGGCACCGTTGTCGCCCAGAAGGCACAGCACCTCGCCCGCGCGGACGGTCAGCGAAATGTCGAACAGAACATCGATCGGTCCGAAGCTCTTGTTGACGCCACGAAGTTCCAGGATTGGAGCGGTCATGCCTTGCCCCCCTTCTTTCTGGTTCCGGCGCTCAGCGCCAGTTTGCGGAAGTACTCGTTCATTGCGACCGCCAGCAGCAGCGTGATGCCAATGATCAGATTGGCCCAGTTGCGATCTATCTGGGTGAAGTAGATGCCCTGGCTGACGATGGCGAAGGTGATGGTTCCCAGAAATATCCCGGGGATCGACCCGAACCCCCCGGTCAGCAGCACCCCGCCCACCACAACCGAGCATACGGCATTGAATATGTAGCCCATGCCGCCCGACACCTGGGCCGAGTTGAACTGGATGGCCCCGCAGATGCCGACAAAGGCGGCGGCGGTCGACGACAGCATGAACAGCGCAATCTTCAGTCGGTTGGTCGGGATGCCGGCGTTCCGGGCAGAGGTCTGATCGCCCCCCATCGCATAGATCCAGTTGCCGACGGGTGAGACATGCAGAACCCAGAAGAAGATCGCCGCCAGGCCAAGCCACCACCAGATCACCACCTGATACTTGCCGGCAATCATCAGGCCCAGTGCCGTCTTGGCCCAATCGGGTGGGGTGATCGAAACACTGGCATTGCCTGTCAGCAGCATGGCCGAGGACAGGATGATCCCCTGCACCGCCATCAAGGTGCCCAGGGTGATGATCAGCGTGGGCACGGTGGTCCGCGTTGCGATCACGCCATTGACGAGGCCGACGCAAAGCCCCAGGGCCAGCGCGCCCAGAATGCCGATCTCGATCGGCAGGCCGTAGTGGCCCGAGAGGATCGCCACTGTCATCGATCCCGCCGGGATCATGGCACCGATGGAAATGTCGATCTCGCCCGCGATCATCAGAAGGCCCAGCGGAAGGGCGACGATCCCGAGGTTCGCGGCCAGGTTCAGCCAGCTGGCCGCGCCCATCAGCTTGACCAGATCGACACCCCCGAAGACGACATAGAACAGGATGACAGCGATCAGGCTGATCAAGGAACCGGTTTCGGGGCGACGGATCAGTGCGGACAGGTTCATTGCGCCCTCACTTCTTCCGTCCGGCGGCGAGGGCCAATGCCATCGCCCGGAACTTGTCATTGGTCATCACGGCGATCAGCAGAAGCGCGCCGATGATGATGCTGCCGTAGTTCGGGTCCAGTCCGGAGAAGAAGATGCCCTGGTTCACGATGCAGAAGGTCAGCGTGCCCAGAACGATCCCAAGGACCGAGCCCGACCCACCGGTCAGCAGGACACCACCGATGACGACGCACATGATCGAGTTGAAGATAAAGGTCTGGCCCGCCGCAACCTGAGCCGCGTTGAAGGTCATCACCTGGCTGACGCCGACAAAGGCAGCCGCAAATCCGGACAGCATGTAAAGGCCGATCGTGACCCTGTCGGTGGGAATTCCCGCGTTCCGCGCCGACTCCCTGTCGCCACCCAGGGCGAAAATCCAGTTGCCAACCGGAGAGACATGAAGAAGCCAGTAGACGGCGACGATGAACACGCCCCACCACAGGATCGACACTTGAAACATGTTTCCAACCAGTTGGCCGAAGATCGCCTTGGCTGCAGGCCCCGGCACCAGGAACACGCCGGTCGATCCATGGATCAGCACGGTCAGGCCGAGGGTCAGGCCCATGACGCCGAACATCGTGCCGATGGTGATGATCAGTGACGGGATCCGCGTCTGGCTGACCAGAATGCCGTTGACCAAGCCAATGGCCAAACCGACACCCAGCCCGCCCAGGATCGCCACCGCATCCGGCATACCGAAATCACCGGCGAGAAGAGAGACCGTCAGGGACGAGGCCGGGACGACGGAACCGACAGAAAGGTCCAGCTGGCCGGCGATCATCAGAAGGCCCACGGCCAGCGCGATGATGCCCACCTCGGACGACATGTTGAGAAAGCTGGAAATCCCCGGTGCGCCAAGGAAGTTGGCACCGCCCATTGCGGCGAAGAAGATGTAGACCGCAATCAAGCCCACAAGAGAGCCCGCCTCGGGCCGCCGCATCAGCTGGCCAAGCCCGGCGCCGCCTTGCGAATTGGATTGGCTGTCAGACATCGTTCCCCTCTGTCGGCCTGTTGCAGGCAGATGTTGGGGTCGGGCCGGCATGGGCCGGCCCGACCCGGTTTCTCAACGAGTGCCCATCTTCGCGCCGACCAGCGTCGCATCGATGTTGGATGCATCCACCACGCCCGGCCCGGTCAGGATTTCGCGGGTCGGGATGTTCAGGCCATAGTTGATGTGGCCGTTCAGGATCGACACGGCATAGAAGCCCTGCTGATAGCCCTGCTGGTCGATGGCGCAGGCCTGGGTGCCGGCCTTGATCTGCGCCAGGATCGCTTCGTCGAAGTTGATGCCGCAGACCTTGACCTTGTCGGTCATGCCGGCCTGGGCGATGCCCTGCACGGCGCCCACCGCATCGAGGTTGGCGGTCGTGTAGACGGCGTTCACGTCCGGATGCTCCAGCAGATAGGCCTTGATGGCCTGTGCCACGGCGGTCACGTTGCCTTCGGCGGTGGCCGGCAGCGGCAGCACGTCGGCCGAGCCGCCCTGGCTCTTGATGCCTTCGGCAAAGCCCGAGCAGTAGTCTTCGATATTCTTGGCGCCCGGCAGCGAGTTGATGCAGACGCCGTTCTTGTTCCCGGCCTTGCCGAGGTATTCGCCCCCGGCGTAACCCGCCTTGTAGTCGACGGCACCCACATAGTTCATCGCGCCCAGACGGTCAGCGGCTTCAATGCCACCAGCGTTGTAGACGATGAAGGGGATGCCTGCCGCAGCCACGGCCTGGAAGGCCGGGTCCATGGCCTCGGGAACCCAGTCGGGGGCCACGATGCCCGTCGCGCCCTGGTCGATGGCCTGGCGGATCAGTTCCGCCGCGTCCACGCCCAGGTTGTCATAGTTCTGCGGGCCGAGCCAGGTCACGCTGCCGCCCTGGGCTTGCACCACGATGCCGGCATCCTCGGCGCCCTTCTTCACGATGCCCCAGAACGGATCGTCGGGCTTGCCGCCGATGACGAAGATGTTTGCGCCTTCGGCATAGGCCATCCCGGCACCGAGGGTCAGCACGGCCGCAGTGGCCAGAGTTCTTCCAAGCTTCATGATTCAGGTCTCCTCCCTGTTGAAAACCGCAGTGTCGCGGTCCATCCCCATTGGCCCTTGAAATCCGGCGCTATTTTGCCGGGGTCGTCTTCCCCGCCTTGGCGGCCAGGCGTTCCTTCTTCCTGCGGAAACGTTCCATCATCTGCTCGTCGGCCGCTTTCGTGCCGTCGTGCCAGGTGCCGAACCACTTATCGAGCGGGATGAGCCCGTCTCCGCCGTAGTTCACCTCGAAGTACTTGTGGTGCAGGTAATGGGCATAGGCGTGGCTATCCACGGCCTGGCCTTCGGTGATCTCCAGCTTGTCGAAGCCGATGTGACCGACGATGGCGCCATAGGCCGTGCTGGTCAGCTGGAACATCGCCACGAAGGGGGCCGACGGCAGCAAGAGGTGCCAGGCCATCTCGCTGAAGAAGAACGCCGCCTCGACCGGGTGCATCGACAAGGACGACCAGGGGCTGGGGTTGATCGAATTGTGGTGGATGGAATGGATCCACTTGTACAGAACGCCCCGATGGATCAGCCAATGGCCGCAGAAAAAGTGGATTTCGTGGATCGCAGGCGCGAGCAGCACCAACACGGCCAGCCAGATCCAGTGCTGTGACGGATCCACGGCATGTGACCAGCCATTGGCAAAGGCCCAGAGGGTGACGCTTTCGATCAACGTCCACAGCGGGACCGAGAACAGGAAGGTCCGCAGGAAATTGTCGATGTTCTGGCTCTTGAACCAGAAGACGTCGGAAGGATTTTCCTTCGGGAATCTGGCGTTGTACTTGAACCGCGTGCCCTGCTTGCGCCTGATGTAATAGAACAGCTCGATAGAGCCAAAAAGCAGGAAGATTCCGAGGCTGTTGACGATGTGCAGCTTCAGCATCCAGGTCCAGGACAGGGTCTGCATCACCTCCATCGGCGGCAGGACGAGATACCAGTAAGCCAAGGTCACAGCCATGAAGATGGTGTTGTGCGGCCAGATGTAGGCGATCAGCCAGCGCCCCAGGTTTTCGAACCTGCCCGTCCAGAAGGGCGCGATCTCCAGCCGGGCGTTCGGCGTCCAGTTGCCGCGCTTGTCCCGCGTGCCGAATTGCAGATCGTCCATCCTCGCCTCCCACCCGGCTTCGTCTCGACTCGGGACCGGATGGAATTTTCATACCGTTGACAAAATTTCTGGCATATACATTTAAAGTCTACTGACCCATTTCACATCAATCCCTTCATTTTCTGCGGCGCAGAACTGAGGGATTCCTTCAGGAGCGTCCGATGGCCCATCGCACAACGATCCAGGATCTGGCCAAGGCGGCGGGCGTCAGCGTCTCGTCCATCGACCGCATTCTGAATGGCCGCGACAAGGTCCGGGCCTCGACCGCAGCCAAGGTCCTGGCCGCGGCCGAGGAACTGCAGTTCTATGCCCTTCCCCTGCTTCGCGACCGGCTGCAAGCCGATCGGCCACGGATGCGCGTGGGGGTTCTGCTCCAGCAGTCGCACCGGCCATTCTATCGATCGATCGCCGAGATGCTGCGGTCGGTGGCGGCAGAGTCTCCTGATCATGTCGAGGTGCTGATCGAGCATATGGACGATCTTTCGCCAGAGGCCGTGGCAGAAAGGATGCTGGCCCTGGGCCGGCAGGTTGGTGCCCTTGCCGTCGTGAGCGCGCAGCACGCCAGGATCGCCCATGCGATCGAGATCCTGGCCGGCGAGGGCGTTCCGACCTATGGCCTCATCTCGGAACTCAGCGCGTCATGCGATGTCGGATATGTGGGTCTGGACAACTGGCGGGTCGGGCGCACGGCCGCATGGACGGTCACGGGCCTCTGCCGAAAGCTCGGCCCCGTCGCCATCCTGATCGGGAACCACCGCTATCGCTGCCAGGAACTGAACGAGGTCGGCTTCCGGTCCTATTTTCGCGAACATGCGCCCGAGTTCACCCTGCTCGAACCGGTCCAGACCTTCGAGGACAAGACCATTGCCCGCGACGTCACGGAACAACTCCTGACGCGCGAGCCGGGCCTGGTCGGCATCTATGTGGCGGGCGGCGGGCTTTCCGGCGTGCTTGATGCGATCCGGGAGTCCGGCCGCGCGCGTCAGGTCATCACCGTCAGCAACGACATCACCGAACACACACGGCTCGGACTGTTCGACAATACCCTGTCCATGGCCTTCGCACATCCGCTGCCGCAGCTTGCCAACGAACTGATCGCGCTGATGGCCAGGGACATCCGCAATCCATCGGCGGGCCGGACGAAACGCGTCCTGCGCTTTGACGTCGTGACGCCGGAAAACGTCTGACGCGCCTGGCCTCAGGCATCCCATGCTGCTCGGGTGAGACATCCAGCACTGGCACGGTCTTTGCCGAATGCATCGACCCAAATGTCCTGAAACTGCATCCATGGCCGTCATGGGCAAAGGTCAGGTGGCTGAGCCATCCGGGGCCCGGCAGGCCGCCCGCCCCGGTGCATCGGCCCGATCTGATCGGGGCGGTCGGGGCGATCTCATCATCAAGGCCCGTGATACCCCCCGCCCATCCGGCGAGGCGGCGCTGGCCGGCGGTCAGAGACCGTTGGCTCTGGCGATGAAGTCCGACAGATGCGGCACATAGTCTTCCGGGCCATCGCCTCCTGTGGCCATCGCCAGCGCGAAAGAGTTCTTCACGGCGCTGGCCATCGGCGTGGCGACGGTCGCGCTGTTTGCCATGGATTCGACATAGCGCATGTCCTTGTAGGCATTGGCCAGGGTGAACTTGTGCGCCTCGCGGTTGCCTTCCAGCGCATAGCCCATGAAGGTCTGATAGAAGCCGCAATCCATCCGGCCGCCGCGAATGACCTTGTCAAATTCGGCCACCGGAATGCCGACCTTGCGCGACAGCGCCAGCGCCTCGGAATACAGCGCAGCATAGCCCAAAGACAGGAAATTGTTCAGCAGTTTCATCTTGTGGCCATCGCCGACCGCGCCGATGTGCACGATCTTGGCCGCCCAGGTGGCGATGATCGGCTGCACCCGGGCAAAGACGGCATCGCTGGCCCCCACCATGCAATCGAGCGTTCCGGCCCATGCCTCTTTCGGGGTGCGCGACAGCGGCGCATCGACGAAATCCACGCCGATCTCGGCCAGCTCTGCGGCCAGACGCAGACTGACGGTCGGATCAGAGGTGGAGCAATCCACCACCACCGCGCCCGGCGTCAGGCCGGGCTTCAGCGCCGCCACCGCGGCCGCAACCTCGGGCGAGCCGGTCAGGCACATCAGGATGACGGTGCAGTTGCGGGCAAGCTCTTCCAGGGATGCGGCCTCGCGGGCCCCGCGTGCCACGAGATCATCGACCGCCGCGCGCTTGCGATGCGCCACCACGCTCAGCGGATAGCCCTTTTCGACGATGTTCTTCGCCATGCCGTGCCCCATCAGGCCAAGACCGACAAAACCGACCTTCTCTTGCGTCATAGTCATTCTCCGGGTGCGTCAGGAAAGATTGAAGCGGCGGCGCAGATCGGCGATCTGTTCGGGTGTCAGCAAGCGCAGCGCCTGATTTTTCAGCATCAGAAACAGCTTGGCGGTTTCTTCCAGTTCTTCGGTGGCATATTGCGCATTGGCAAGGCTGGTTCCGGCCACCACCGGGCCGTGATTGGCCAGCAAGACCGCGTGATGAGCGCCGGCCAATGCCCGCACCGCATGCGCCAGATCGGGATCGCCGGGGGCAAAATACGGCACCAGCGGCAGCCGCCCGACCCGCATGACGTAATAGGCGGTCAGGGCAGGCAAGACATCCTGCGGGTCCACATCGCGCAGGATGCTGACGGCGGTCGCGTGGCTGGAATGCAGATGCACCACCGCCGCGGCATCCTTGCGCTCGCCATACATCGACAGGTGCAAGAACGCCTCTTTCGTGGGCGGATCGCCCGATTTCAGCCGCCCGCTGGCATCCAGCCGCGACAGACGCGCCGGGTCCAGTGCGCCCAGTGACGCATTGGTCGGCGTCATCAGCCAGCCGCCGTCGTCCAGCCGAACCGAGATGTTGCCGCTGCTGCCCGCCGTCAGACCGCGATCGAACAGTGACGCGCCGACCTTGCAGATTTCGTCCCGGAGGCGGGTTTCGTCAGTCAACGGTCGTCTCCGTGTCCAGCAGGCTCCAGGCTTTCAGAAAGAAATCCTCGCCCCCAAAGTTGCCCGATTTCAGTGTCAGCGCCAGATCCGGCCCGGAGATGCTGCGGGTCCATGGCACGCCAGGGGCGATTTCGGGGCCGATTTCCAGTGCGGTCACGCCAAGCCTGGCCACCACCGCCCCCGACGTTTCGCCCCCGGCAATCAGATAGCGGCTGAACCCGGCGCCCTGCAGAATCCGGCCCACCTCGGCCAGCGTGGTTTCCACCAGCGCGCCCGCGGCGTGCTGACCCAGACGCGCCTGAATCGCCAGCAATTCCCTGGGCTCGGCGCTGGAATAGATCAGCGGAATGCGATCCTGCGGCTGGGCGATTGCCCATGCGGCAAGGCTTGTGGCGGTCTGTCCGCCGCCGAGCAGGGCATCGACATCAAGGGCAAGCGCGGGAAAACCCGCGGCCCGTGCCGCGGCGACCTGCCCGCGCGTCGCCTCCGAACACGACCCCGCCAGAATGACCGCACGGCCCTTGGGTGCGGCCATCCGCGTCTGTGGCGGGCGCGCGGCAACCTTGCCTGCGCGCAGGAAATTCGCCGCCAAACCCAGTGCGATGCCCGAGCCGCCGGTGACCAGGCGCATGTCCGAACAGGCCGCGCCGATGATGCGCAGATCTTCGTCCTCCAGCGTGTCCACGATCACAATGCGCTTTCCGGCGGCGGCCTGCGCGGCGAAGGCACGCCGAACCGCCGCCTCGCCCTGCCTGATGGTGTGGATCGTCACCAGCCCGACCGGCAGCCTGGTCTGCCGCCCCAGCACCCGGACCAGATTGGCGTCATGCATCGGGTTGAGCGGATGATCCTTCAGCGGGCTGTCCGACAACAGCACATCGCCAACGAACAGATGTCCGTGATAGGTGGTGCGCCCCGCGGCCGGAAAGGACGGGCAGGCGATGGTCAGATCGCCGCCGGTCAGCGCCAGCAGCGCCTCGGCCACCGGGCCGATGTTGCCTTCGTCGGTCGAATCGAAGGTGGAACAGTATTTGAACAACAGCTGTTCCGCGCCGCCCGCCTGCAGCAGCCTGGCGGCGGCAACCGACATTTCCACCGCCTGAGCCGCAGCGATGGAGCGCGACTTCAGCGCGATGACGATGGCGTCGGCCTCCGGCAGCTCTGTCTGGCCGCCGGGCAAGCCGATGATCTGCACCGTGCGCAGGCCCTCCCGCGCCAGCATGAGGCACAGATCGGTTGCGCCGGTAATGTCGTCTGCCACTGCGCCAATCAGCATGGCCGGTCCTTCCTCGCGGGGCGTGACCCCGAACTGCGGTGATCGAAACGGTTTTCGGGCAGGCCCTCCGGCGATCATGGCTGGATCGACGGATACGTCGGTGAACTAAGCCCTTGCTTTTCGTTTCAGTCATGCGCTAACGATGTCTATGGCAACGCTATCATTGGCGCCACCGCAAGGCAAGCCCGCGGCGAAAACTCTGACAACCGGCTGAAAAAGCTAATAAATCGAGAAACAACATGCAGGATCCGGCTCAATTGAAGGTTTGTGTCATCGGGTTGGGGTCCATGGGCTTCGGCATGGCGTCCTCGCTGCTGCGAGACGGGTTTTCGGTCACCGGCTATGACCTGAATGCCGATGCCGTCGCTCGACTGGTGGCGCTGGGCGGCAAGCCGGCGCAGAACCCGGCCGAGGCGGCGACGGGTGCGGATGTCGTTCTCTGCGTGGTCATCAACGCGGCGCAGACGGAATCGGCGCTGTTCGGCGAGCTTGGGGCGGCGTCTGCCATGGCGCAGGGCGGGGTGATCCTGTCTTGCGCAACCATGGCGCCGGATGCCGCCCGCCGCCTTGCGGCGCAGGCCGAGGCCCGCGGGCTGGGCTATCTTGATGCCCCGATCAGCGGCGGTGCCCTGCGCGCGGCCGCGGGGGAGCTGACGATCATGGCCTCCGGCAAGCCGCAGGTCTTCATGCAGGCGCGCCCTGTCCTGGACAGCATCGCCGCCAAGGTCTACGAACTGGGTGACGAGGCGGGCACCGGGGCCGCCTTCAAGATCGTCAACCAGTTGCTGGCCGGGGTCCATATCGCTGCGGCCTGCGAGGCGATCACCTTCGCCAAGGCGATGAACCTGGATATTTCAAAGGTTTACGAGGTGATCACCGCCTCGGCGGGCAATTCCTGGATGTTTGAAAACCGGGTGCCGCATATTCTGGAGGGCGATTATTCGCCGCGCAGCGCGGTGGATATCTTCACCAAGGATCTGGGCATCGTTTCCGATATCGGCCGCGGATTGAAGTTTCCCACGCCGATCGCCTCGATGGCGCTGCAGATGTTCGTGATGACTGCCGCGGCCGGGATGGGCCGTGATGATGACGCCTCGGTGGCGCGGATGATTGCGGATCTGGCGGGACTGGACCTGCCGGGGATGGGCGGCTGACCATGCCGCGCTTTGCCGCCAACCTGACGATGATGTTTCAGGAGTTCGGCTTTCTCGACCGGTTTGCCGCCGCTGCCGCGGCCGGTTTTGAGGCCGTGGAGTATCTCTTTCCCTATGATTTCGATGTGTCGCAGATCGCGCGGGTGCAGCAGGAAAACCGGCTGACGCAGGCGCTGTTCAATCTGCCGGCCGGCGATTGGCAGGCTGGCGAGCGCGGCCTGGCAGCGTTGCCGGATCGCAAGTCCGATTTCCGCGACTCGGTCGCCACGGCGCTGCGCTATGCGGCGGCAACGGGTGTGGGGCGGCTGCATGTGATGAGCGGGATCGCCCGGCGCGACGATCGGGATGCCGCGGCCTGCTATCGTGACTCGGTCGCCTATCTGTGCGACCGCGCGGGTCAGGCGGGGCTGGACGTGCTGATCGAGCCGATCAATGCGCGCGACATGCCGGGGTATTTCCTGAACGATTTCAACCATGCCGCCGATCTGATCGCCGATCTTGGCGCACCCAACCTGAAGTTGCAGTTTGACATCTACCACCGCCAGATCATTCATGGCGACGTGCTGACCGGTCTGAGGACGCTGATGCCGATCATCGGCCATGTGCAGATTGCCGCGGTGCCGTTGCGCAACGAGCCTGGCACCGGCGAGCTGGACGATCTGCGCATCCTGACCGCGCTGGATGACCTGGGCTATCGCGGTTTTGTCGGCTGCGAGTATCGCCCCGCTGCCGGCACCCTGGCGGGGCTTGGCTGGATGGACCGGTTCCGAAGGAGATGACGCGCCCGACCGGGGTCGGGCGCGGTCTGTTCACTGCGCGGCGAAATCCCGATGCAGCGCCAGATCGGCAGGGCTGAACCGTTCGGCTGCGAAGTTGCGCTGATGCCAGTAGGGATAGATCAGCGGAATGGCACTGACCTTGTTCAGGCGATCGATTTCTTCGGCGGTCAGCTTCAGGGATACGGCGGCAAAGTTGTCGCGGAACTGCGCCTCGGTGCGGCCACCGAAGACAAGCGAGCTGATGGCGGGGCGGGTCAACAGCCAGGCCAGGGCAATCTGCGCCGCCGAAACACCGCGTGAATCGCCAATATCCACAAGCACATCCACGATGTTCCACAATCTCTCGACATCCCGTATCGGCGGCTCCGTCCAGCCGGCGAACTGGCGCGAATCTTCGGGCGTGGCGATTCCGCGGCGGTGCTTGCCCGACAGCAGGCCCGCGGCCAGCGGGCTCCAGACCAGAACGCCCAGGCCCTGGTCGACCGATATCGGCAGCAGTTCATATTCGGCTTCTCTTGCTTCCAGCGTGTAGTGGATCTGCTGGGTCACGAAACGGGGGCGGCGATCCCGGTCGGAAACGGCCAGCGATTTCATGACGTACCAGCCGGAATAGTTCGAACATCCGATGTAGCGAACCTTGCCCTGCTGCACCAGGGTATCCAGCGCAGCCAGCTTTTCCTCAACCGGTGTGACGCCATCCCATTCGTGCATGTAGTAGATGTCGATATGGTCCGTGCGCAGGCGCTTCAGGCTGCGTTCGCATTCGCGAATCAGGTGATGGCGCGACACGCCCTCGTCATTCGGGCCGGTGCCGATCCGCATCCTCGCCTTGGAGGTGATCAGCACATCGTCGCGCCGCCCCTCCAGAACCTCGCCCAGAATCTCTTCTGCCAGGCCGGTGGAATACATGTTGGCGGTGTCGAACAGGTTCACCCCGGCGTCGATGCACAGATCGACCAGGCGGCGGGCCTCAGCCACGCCCTGCCGGCCAACCATGGCAAACGGCCCGGTGCCTCCGAAGGTAAAAGTTCCCATCGCAAGAACCGAAACCTTCAGGCCAGATCGGCCAAGGGTCCGATATTCCATGATATTCTCCTCTGAATTGGCCGCCGCTACAAGAGCTGGCGGGCGATATGCCGCATGCCCAGCCCTGGGCTGGTCAGCACCGGCAACGGGTGCAATTCGTCCTGCACCTGGGCCAGGGCGCGCGCCATGGACGCCTGCGCCAGCACGATGACATCGGTTTTGGGGGCCAGTGCGCGCAGGCTTTTCGCCACCATGGCATCATGCCCTGCCGTGTCGCCGGCGCCGAGTTTCTGAAACGCCCCTTCGGCCAGTTCGGCGATGATGGTGCAGGGGCGGCCCTGCTGCGCGGCGCTCTGGCGGACCAGTTTGCTGGTCGGGTCCAGTGTGGTGCGCAGCGTGGCCAGGACACCGATCCGCAGCCCGAGCTTGACCGCAGCCTCGGCCATGCCTTCGTCGATGCGGAACAACGGCACCGGACAGAACGGTTTGGCGGCATCGACGGCAGGGCCCAGCGACGAGCAGGTCACGATGATCGCAGCAGCCCCCGCCATGGCCGCCGACTGTGCCATCTGCGCCAGGCGCCACATCGTGGTCTGCGACAGCGCGCCGTCGCGGATGGTGCTGCGCAGCAGGCTTTCGTCCAGCATGTTGAAGCTCTGCCACGCGGGCAGGTGCTGCCTTGCCAGCCCGTCGAACAGCGGAATCAGTCCGGAAACGGTATGTATCATCGCAATCTGGGGTGCAGCGGCCGAATCTTGCAGCGCCATGTCCGGATTTCCCCGTAAAACGGTTGTGGCAACGCTGCCAATTGTGGTCAATCCCGGCTGCGGGTGCAACCTGGAAACCGGGCTGCCTGCATGAAACCGCAAAGTTTCGGCGATGTTCCGCAAGTTTTCCGCCGTTTTTGTGGGCAGAGGCGCGAAAATGCCCATTGACAGGGGGCGCAGTTCACAGAAGAAATGGCAACGCTGTCATAAGACGGCGCCGCATGACACAGCATTCCGGAACTCCGGACGCCCGGCCAAGGCAGGCGGGCCGCCGGATCGAGGCCCGCAACGAGGCCGTCGGCAACAACAGGGGAGCCCGCATGGCCGCGTCGGAGAACAAGGGGACACCATCCAGCGTTTCGCCCGTCTGGAGCCATCTGGCGCAGTTGCGGCAGGTGCGCGAGGTCAATGTGCTGATGGCGATGATCATCGTGGGCGCGATCATCAGCCTCTACACGCCGTATTTCCTGACCACCAACAACCTGATGGGCGTGTCCCGCGCCTTCTCTCTGACCGCGATCATGAGCATCGGAATGGTGATGGTCATCATCACC
>JAKALB010000210.1 GCA_021813365.1 Pseudomonadota bacterium
TCAGACAGTTGCCCGCCGGTGCAGGGCATCAACTTCATCGTTCCGAACCCCGACGGGTCTGGCACCAAGCTGATCGACTGGACGGGCAAGCTCGATCGCAACGCCTATTCCGTCGATCAGCGGGTAAAGATTCCGCGCTGGATGGCAGAGTTCGAGGCGCTCGGCGGCGAGATCGTCATCCAGGACGCAGGCATCGCCGAGATCGACGCCTACGCCGCCCAGGATGATCTGGTGATCGTGGCCAGTGGCAAGGGCGAAGTCGGCCGGATGTTCGCCCGCGATGCCGAAAAATCGGCCTATGACAAGCCGATGCGCGCGCTGGCCCTGACCTATGTCACCGGCATGACCCCTCGCCAGCCGCATTCGGCGGTCGAATTCAACCTGGTTCCCGGCGTGGGCGAATATTTCGTGTTTCCCGCCCTGACCACCACCGGACCCTGCGAGATCATGGTTTTCGAAGGCGTGCCCGGCGGCCCGATGGATTGCTGGGCCGATGTGAAGACGCCGGAACAGCATCTCGAGAAAAGCCTGTGGATCCTCAAGACCTTCCTGCCGTGGGAGTATGAGCGGTCCAAGGCCTGCCAGTTGACCGACGCCAACGGCATCCTGACCGGGCGCTTTGCCCCCACGATCCGCCATCCCATCGCCACCCTGCCCTCGGGTCGCAAGGTTCTGGGGCTGGGCGATGCGGTCTGCCTGAACGATCCGATCACCGGCCAGGGCTCGAACAATGCGTCCAAGGCGGCGACGACCTACCTGAAACGGATCCTGGCGCATGGCGACAAGCCGTTTGACGCGGCCTTCATGCAGGGCACGTTCGACGCCTTCTGGGATTATGCCCAGAAAGTGGTGCAATGGACCAACATGCTGCTGCTGCCGCCGCCGCCCTTCATCCTGGACATCATGGGCAACGCCTGTGTCCTGCCGGCGCTGGCGCATCGGATGGCGAACGGTTTCGACGACCCGCGGGATTTCTTCCCGTGGTTCGCCGACCCGACCGAGGCCGCCAATTATCTGGCCGAGCTTCGGGCCGCCTGAGATGGCCCAGGGCATCGACCAGGCCCTCTTTCGCGCCGCCATGGCGCGGTTCCCGGGGGCCGTGACCGTGGTCACGGCCCTGACCCCCATGGGCGACCGGCGCGGCATCACCGCCACCGCTGTCTGCTCGGTTTCTGCCGAACCGCCGACCCTGTTGGCCTGCCTGAACCGCAAGACCGGCACCTGCGCCACCGTGGCCGAAACCGGGCGCTTCGTGGTGAACCTGCTGGCGGGCGACGGCGGCGCGTTGGCGCTGCGCTTTGCCGGCCAGGGCGGTCAGACCGGCGAGGCAAAATTCGCGACCGGCGACTGGCAGACGGATGACCAGGGCCTGCCCGTGTTGTCGGATGCCGTGGCCAGCTTTTCCTGCCGCGTCACCGAAATGATCGAGGCGCATTCGCATCAGGTCTTTCTGGGCCGGATCGAGGCGCTGCGTCTGGGTGAGGGCGCCGCGCTGGTCTATGAACAATCCCGCTTTCACCGGCTGACCCCGGTCTGACCGGGGTCCGACCCCGGACGTCGGGCCTCTGCCGCCTTGGGTCAGGCAAAGCTCCTGATCGTGGCGATGGCGCCGTCCAGCGCACGGCCGTCCTCGTCCTTCAGCGCGGCCTCGATCAGGCGGCGGGCCCAATCGGCAGCGTCCGCGCGATCGACCACCAGGTCGATGCCGGCATTCACCCGATCGAATTTCGACAGGCCGCGGGCATGAGTGTCGGAATAGCCCTTGACCAGCCGTCGCGTGCGCAAGATTTCGACAGCCAGATCGTAATTCTTCGGCAGCATCGCCAGGGCGCGGTCCAGCCAGGCCTGCAGATGCGCCATTTCCCGGGCATGGCGCAGGGTGCGCGGGCGCCACCAGGTCAGCCCGCCCAGCAGATACAACGTCAGAAAGCCCGTCAACCGATCGCTGCGGATACGGCGGCCCTTGTTGAACCAGCGGTCCACCGTGGCCATGCGCGCCGGATTGGCCGCCCAGCGGGCGCCCATCTTCGCGGGCAGGAGCGACACCAGTTCCTCGGCCCTCGGATGCAGGAATTCGGTCACCTGCATCAGATGGGTTTCGCGCTTGCCCATCTCTGCGGCGATCCGGCCACTGCGGCCCGCTCGTGTCTTGGCATCGGCGACGCGGATGATGTCGTCATAGGCCATGGCATTGGCCAGGTATTTCGCGGCCTGGGTCGTGAAGACAAAGGGCGCGTGATCGGCCCTGGCCAATGCCTCCAGCCGCGTCAGATAGGCCGCGCCATAGGCCGGATCCTGGAAACCCACCACCTTGACCAGCCCCGCCTCGGCCAGCGCGCGGGCCGGTTCCGGCAGGGCGGCGACACGGGCCATCAACTGCTGCCATTCGCCCAGCAGCCGCGCGGGGCCCTGCACCGACGGCACCGGCTGCGTCGGCTTTTCCAGTTTCGGCGCGGGCGCCGCGCCCGATACCACGGCCTCGAACCCGGCAGCAAAGGCGTGCAAGCTGGCCTCGGCGCCGCGGCCCCCGGCCCGGATCGCCGCCTCGAAGGCCGCGCGCGGAAAGGGCAGCGTGCCCGAAGCCGCCAGGGCGCCCAGCAGCGAGGCGGAAATCACCGACCCCGCCTTGACCGCCAGCGCATCGAAATCCGCCTTCAGTACGGCCCGGGCCGCGACATCGGCAGCGGCGAGCACCTCTTCGGCATTGGCGATCCCGTCGCCGGGCGCGATCTTTTCCGACACCGCCAGCATCCGGTGGGTCGAGGCGATCAGCGTGGTGCGATCCGGCGTGACAAAGCCGCGCAGGATGGCACGGCCCGCCTCCATCAGCTCGGCCGCGATCATCACATCCACATCGCCCGCCGCCGGCATCAAGGAGAACACCGGCTGGCCCGATGTCGCCGGCGCCATTTCGATGTAATAGACCGTGGCGCCGGTGCGCTGGCTCACCCCGGCCACGGAAGTCGCCTGCGCCAGATAGCCATTGGCCCGCGCCACATCCTCGATCCATGAGGTGAGAACCCCACCGCCTTGCCCGCCGACCGCGAGGATCGCCAGCTTGATCACCCCGTCGAGCCGGGGATCGCCCTTCACCGGGGCCAGGGCTTTCTGAATGGTCATGCCACCCTCCCGAATTCCAGCCGCCTGGCGCGGCGCCGACTGACCAGCCAGCCGATCACCCTGGCCGACATGCCCGCCCACCAGCGCTCCAGCCGGCCCGGATTGTGCACCACATCGGCACGGTAGAACGACGGGCAAAGGATCGCGGCATCAGCCACCTCTCCGCAGTTGCCGCAGCCGACGCAGGCCTGATCGATGGCCGCCACCGGATCGTCGCGCAGCGGATCATCCAGTTTCTTCAGCCCCAGCGACGGGCAGCCCGACAACCGCATGCAGGCGTGATCGCCCGTGCAGATTTCCTCGTCCACGCCGAACCTCGGGGCCTCGACCCGCCGGCCGTCCCTGATCGCCTGGGCGCGCAGCGGCCTTTCGCGGCGCTGCTTGTTCAACATGCACTCGGACGAGGCCACGATG
>JAKALB010000082.1 GCA_021813365.1 Pseudomonadota bacterium
GGCGGGTCTTTTCCCGGCCGTCGGCCGTGGTGAGCACTGCGACGGCCATTTCGGTCAGGGTCTGGGTCAAAGTGCTTTCACCGCCGCCAGAACCTCGGCTGCATGGCCTTTCACACGGTCAACCTTCCAGATCTTCACGAGCTTGCCATCCACGATCAGGAAGGTCGAGCGCAACACGCCAGTCACCATCCTGCCGAAGAACAGCTTGCGCCCGTGGGCGCCCCAGGATTCCATCATCGTGCCGCCATGATCCGAAGCCAGGATCAGCGAAATTCCGTTTCTGGCGATGAACTTGTCATGGGCCTTCACCGGATCCTTTGACAGCCCGATCACCACTGCGCCCGCGGCTTCGAATTCGTCCTTCAGCGCGTTGAACTCCATCACTTCGCTGGTGCAGGTCGGGGTGCCGTCCTGGCCATAGGCAAACAGCACGACGGCCCGCCCCGGAAAATCCGACAGCGACACGGTGCCGCCCCCGTCGCGCGGCAAGGTGGTGGGCGGAACGGGTTGGCCTTCGGTGATCACAAGGCTTTCGGTCATCGGCTGATCCTTGCTGGATTTGCACAACGGGCGCGCGTTGGTCCATGTTGTAGTTGCCTTTTCGCCCAGACAAAGGCAACGGGTCAGAAAGGGCAGGAAAGAGGCAGGCATGGCGGCTGAGGAAGGGATGGACCTTCCCGAGACCGGAGCCGATCCCCGGGGCAATGACCAGGGGACGGGCACCGCAAGACGGACTGCGCGGATCCGCCGCAAGCCCCGCCAGGGAACCGGGCTGGGCGGGCGGCTGTTCGTGCTGGCGTTGGCCTTCGGACTGGTCGTGCTGGGCTTTGAACTGTCAGGCAAGCCGATGCGTTTGCCGGTTTTCCTGGTCGCCGAGATCGAGAACCGGCTGAATGCCTCGCTGGCCGATGTGCTGCCCGATACGACGCTGTCGGTTGGCGCGATCGAGGTGGTGGTGGGCGGCGACTGGGTGCCGCATCTGGGCCTGGAAGACCTGACGCTCACCAAGACCGGCGGGCCGGTTTTGCTGACCCTGCCGGACACGCAGCTGACCATCGACCCCAAGCCGCTCTTGTCGGGACAGATCCGGGCGCGCAGCCTGCGAATCTCGGGGGCGGCCGTGGTGGTGCGGCGCGATGCCGAGGGGCGGTTTGACTTTGCCTTCGGCGCGGGGCAAGGCCCCAAGATCGACAGCCTCGGGGCGCTGTTCGCCGCCCTGGACAAGAGTTTCGAAAGCCCGGTGCTGGCAGGTTTCCGCACCCTGGAGGCCGACGCCCTGTCGCTGACCTTTGCCGACCAGATCTCGGGCCGCAGCTGGGTGTTGGGCGATGGGCATTTCGTCTTTGAAAACCGCGATCGGGAACTGGCCACGGCGCTGAGCATGTCGCTGGTGGGCAGCGACGGCGTGGCGGCCGAAGCCGACGTGACGGCAGTGGCCGAAAAGGGCCGGGGCGCGGCGCGGATCACGGCCACGGTGGATCATGTGGCCGCAAAGGATCTGGCCGCGCAGACGCCGGTACTGGGCTTTCTGGCGGCGCTGGATGCCCCGATTTCGGGCCAGATCATCGCCACGCTGGATCGCCGGGGCGTGCAGGGCATGCAGGGGCGGCTGGACATCGGCACCGGCGCCGTTCGCCCCTCGAGCCAGGCGCAGCCCCTGGCCTTTGACCACGCCAGCCTGTCGATCGGCTATTCGCCGCAGGATGGGCGCGTGGTGCTGTCGGAAGTGGCCGTCGAGAGCCGCAGCCTGCGGCTGGCGGCGCAGGGCCAAGCCTATCTGGTCGATGGCACCGGCGCGATCCTGACCGGGCCGCTCGACGGGCGACGGCCGGCCAGTTTCCTGGGCCAGCTGACCTTCGACAGGGTGCTGGTCGACCCCGAGGGACTGTTCGCCGCGCCGGTCGAATTCTCGAACGGGGCGCTGGAGTTGCGGCTGAGTCTTGCGCCCTTCCGGCTGGACCTGGGTCAGTTCAGCCTGGCCGAGGGCGATCAGCGGTTCGTGATGTCCGGCAAGGTGGTGGCGCTGGCGGATGGCCGGGTGCAGACCGCGCTGGACCTGGCTGTCAACACGATCAGCCGCGACCGGCTGCTGGCGCTCTGGCCGCCCAGGCTGGTGACGCCGACGCGGAACTGGATCGTCGACAATCTGACGGATGCCACGTTGTCGGGTATCCACGGGGCGCTGCGCCAGGTGACGGGCGAGGCGGCGCGGCTGGAGCTGGACTACGGCTTTCACAATGCGCGCTTCAAGTTCATGAAGCAGATGCCGCCGGTCGAACGCGCCGACGGCTATGCCACGATCCAAGGCAA
Source organism: Pseudomonadota bacterium (assembly GCA_021813365.1). Classification (GTDB taxonomy): domain Bacteria; phylum Pseudomonadota; class Alphaproteobacteria; order Rhodobacterales; family Rhodobacteraceae; genus Stagnihabitans. The sequence continues at coordinate 2,311 of JAKALB010000082.1, forward strand.
GGTCTACACGCTGGCCATGGACCGCGGTGTGGTGAATGCGCCGCAAGGCGGGGTGCTCGACGTGGCCGGATCGGTCCTGCAAGTGCCCGACATCTTCGCCAAGCCCGCGACCGGAGATTTTCGCATCCGGTCGAGGGGCTCGCTGACGGCGACGCTTTCGATCCTCGACCAGCCGCCGTTCGAGTTTCTGACCAAGGCGGGCCGCCCGGTGAACCTGGGGCAGGGCATGGTTGAAACGGTTGCGCGGCTGAGCCTGCCGTTGATCGGCAAGGTGATGCCGGGTGACGTGACCTATCTGACACGGGCGACGATCAGCGGCTTCCGCTCGGACAAGATCGTGCGCGGCAAGGTTGTGACGGCCGATCGCCTGGCCGTCGAGGCGACGCCGGACGGGATGACGATCACCGGACCGGGCCGTGTGGGCGCGGTGCCGGTGAACGTGACCTATTCCCAGGGTTTCCGCCCCGGTGCCGGACCTCCCGTGGTGGAAGGCACGGTCGAGCTGAGCCCGGTGGCGCTTAAGGAATTCAGCATCAGCCTGCCGGATGGCGCGGTGAAGGGGCTGGGTCAGGGCAAGCTGCGAATCGTCATGCCGAAGGGCGCGGTGCCGGTGCTGAATCTGACCTCGGATGTGAAGGGATTGTCCCTTGCCCTGCCGGAAATCGGCTGGAGCAAGCCGGCCGCCGCGACAGGGCAGCTGGAGGCGACAGTGGAACTGGACAGTCCGCCGCGCGTGCCGCACCTGTCGTTGCAGGCCGCAGGTCTGGCGGCCGAGGGCGAAGTGAGTCTGACGCCGGATGGCGGGCTGGAGGTGATGCATCTGCCCAAGGTCAGACTTGCGCACTGGTTCGATGGCGCGGTGGATTTGAACGGGCGCGGCGCCGGAAAGCCGCCGGCGGTCGATGTCCTGTCCGGCAGGTTCGACTTGCGGCATTTCCCGGAAGACCGCGGCAGCGGCAAGGGCGGCGCCAGCGGCCCGCTGACCGTGCGGCTGGACAAGCTCCAGGTCACTGATAGCATCGCCCTGACCGGCTTCCGCGGCAATTTCGGGCTGACGGGCGGCTTCAATGGCGAGTTCACCGGGCTGGTGAACGGCCAGGACGCCGCGGCCGTGGCTGGCGAGGTCGCGCCCGCGCCGAACGGCACGGCGGTGCATGTCACTTCGGCCAATGTGGGGGCGGTGGCGCGGGCCACGGGCATCTTCACCTCGGCCCACGGCGGCAGCCTCGACATGCAGCTGGTGCCGCGGCGCGACGGCGACAGCTATGACGGCACGGCCAGGATCCGAAGCGTCCGGGTGCGCTATGGAAATGTGCTGGCCGATCTGCTGAACGCGATTTCGGTGGTGGGTCTGCTGGAACAGTTGAACGGTCCGGGCATTGCCTTCGACCAGGCGGATGCCACGTTCGTTCTGACCCCGACCGCGGTGATGATCGAGAAGGGGTCGGCCATCGGCGCCTCGATGGGCATTTCGTTGTCAGGCCTTTACCGCGCCGACACCAGCCAACTGGACATGCAGGGTGTGCTGTCGCCGATCTACCTGCTGAACGGGATCGGCGCCTTCCTCACCCGCAAGGGCGAAGGGCTGTTCGGTTTCAACTATACGCTGAAGGGCACGGCCGACGATCCGCAGGTCGCGGTCAATCCCCTGTCGATCCTGACGCCGGGCATGTTCCGCGAAATCTTCCGCCGCCCGGCGCCCGTCTTGCCCTCTGACACCGGAACCAGCCCGTGAACCTGTCCGACTTTGATTTCGCCCTGCCCGAGCGGCTGATCGCCATGCGACCCGCGCGACCACGCTCGTCTGCCCGGTTGCTGGTGGCCGAGGGAGAGGCGATCCGCGATCTGCATGTGCGCGATCTGGTCGATCTGCTGCGTCCGGGCGACCGGCTGGTGCTGAACAACACCAGAGTGATCCCGGCGCGGCTGTTCGGACAGCGCCAGCGGGGCGATGCGCTGGCCCGGGTCGAGATCACCCTGCTCGAGCCGGAGCCCCGCGGCTGGCGGGCGCTGGCCAGGCCGTTGCGGAAGTTGCGGTCGGGCGAGGTGATCCGGTTCTCGGACGAGCTGACGGCGGAGGTGGTCGAAAAGGCCGAAACCGACCTGGTTCTGGCCTTCAACCAGGCCGGCGCAGCCTTCGATGCGGCCCTGGCCCGGGCCGGGCAGATGCCGCTGCCCCCCTATATCGCGGCCCGGCGACAGGCCGACGAGCAGGATCGGCAGGATTACCAGACGATCTTTGCCCGGCATTCCGGCGCGGTGGCCGCCCCGACCGCCAGCCTGCATTTCGAGCCCTGGATGCTGACGGCTTTGGCGGCCAAGGGCGTGGCCTTCACCGAAGTGACGCTGCATGTCGGCGCCGGCACCTTTCTGCCGGTGAAGGTGGAAGATGTGACGACCCACAAGATGCATGCCGAATGGGGTGAAGTGACGCCACAGGCCGCGGCAGAGATCAACGCCACCAAAGCAGCCGGAGGACGGGTCATCCCGGTCGGCACGACGGCCCTGCGGCTGATCGAAAGCGCGGCGGGCCCGGGCAAGGTCGAGCCATGGCAAGGGCCGACGGACATCTTCATCTATCCCGGCTACCGCTTCCGCGTGGCCGATGCCCTGATGACCAATTTTCACCTGCCGAAATCGACCCTGATGATGCTGGTTTCGGCGTTGATGGGGCTGGATCGGGTGAAGCGGATCTATGGTCATGCCGTAGCGCAGGGCTACCGTTTCTTTTCCTACGGGGATGCCTCGCTGCTTGTGCCATGAGGGCCGGTTTCCTCGAAGAAAGCTGCATCACCTTTCGAAAAGAGCGGGCTGAAAGCTGGCGCGGGCGGCTCTGCCCATGTCGCAATTCCTATCCCGCCGCGCCGGGGAGCGATGCTAGTCTGGCGCAAAGCGGAGCATACCGATGCTGAAAGTCCTTGCCCATTCCTGGCCGCTGCTGCTGGGTGTCATGCTGCTGATGGTGGGTAATGGGGTGCAGGGCACGCTGCTGGGCGTGCGCGGCGCTCTGGAAGGCTTTTCGACGCTGCAATTGTCGATCGTCATGTCGTCCTATTTCGCGGGCTTTCTGCTGGGCAGCCAGGTGACGCCCGCGATGATCCGCCGGGTGGGGCATGTGCGGGTGTTCTCGGCGCTGGGCTCGCTGATTTCGGCGGTGCTGATCCTGTATCCGCTGGTGCTGGACTGGACGGCATGGAGCGTGATGCGGGTGCTGATCGGGTTCTGCTTTTCCGGCATCTACATCACCGCCGAAAGCTGGCTGAACAACACAGCCTCCAACGAAACCCGCGGTCAGGCGCTGTCGGCCTACATGATCGTGCAGATGCTGGGGATCATCGTCAGCCAGGGTCTGCTGGCCCTGGGCGATCCGGGGGGATTCGGTCTGTTCATCATCCCGTCGGTTCTGGTGTCACTGGCCTTCATGCCGCTGCTTCTGGCCGACACGCCGGCGCCGACCTTTGACGATGTGAAGCGGTTCGGGTTTGCCCGGCTGTGGGCGACCTCGCCACTGGGCTGCGTGGGGATGCTGCTGACGGGGGGCATCTTCTCGGCGATGTTCGGCATGGCCTCGGTCTGGGGGGCGATGTCGGCGCTGACCCTGACCCAGATCGCAGCCTATGGCGGGGCGCTGTATGTGGGCGGGCTGGTGCTGCAATATCCGGTCGGCTGGGCCAGTGACCGGATGGACCGGCGCAAGCTGATCATGGGCCTGTCGCTGACTGGTGCGGTCGTGATGGTCGTGGCCACGATCGTGCCCCTGCCTTTCGTGCTGATCCTGATCGTGGCGCTGATCCTGGGCGGCATGATCAACCCGCTGTATTCGCTGCTGATCGCGCTGACCAACGACTATCTGGTCAAGGAGGACATGCCGGGTGCCAGCGCGGGGATGATCTTCCTGAACGGGTTTGGCGCCATCTTCGGCCCGCTGGCCTCGGGCTGGCTGATGGGGCTGATCGGCAAGGGCGGCTATTTCCTGTTCCTGGGCATGCTGTTTCTGGCACTGGGGCTTTATTCCGCCTGGCGGATCAGCCGGCGGCCCACGCTGCCGCGACCCAGCCATTTCACGGGCCTGTCGCCCAATGCGTCCTCGCTGGCCGTGGGCGCGGTGATGACGCAGGAAGGTCCGAAATCCCGCGCGGGATAGGGGCCGGCCGAAGCCGCAGTCCAAGCCGCAGTTGAAGGCTGGGGCGGAACCTGTCACGCTTTCCCCGTCTGGAGGAGGCCGCCATGAGCGATCCGATCGAAGTGCTGGATTTCTGGCTGGGTGAGGTGGGCGAGGATGGCTGGTTCGCCGGCGGCGAAGTGCTTGACCGACAGATACGCGACACGTTCCTGGAGGTTTGGCAAGCGGCGCGGAACGGTGGGCTTGAACATTGGGTGCAGAGCCCGGCCGGGGCGCTGGCCTATCTGGTGATCACCGATCAGATGAGCCGAAACATGCATCGCGGCCGTGCCGAGGCCTTTGCCACCGACGCCCTGGCCCGTGCCGCGGCGCGCAGGGCGCTGGCCGCGGGCTGGGACTTGCAGGTGCCCGAACCGGAACGCATGTTCTTCTACCTGCCCTTCGAACATTCGGAAAACCCCGAGGATCAGGCCCAGGCCGTGGCCCTGATGATCGAGCGCCTGCCCGGAGACCCGGAGGCGGCCCTGCATGCGCGGGTGCATCAGGAAGTCATCCGGCGCTTTGGCCGGTTCCCCGGGCGCAATGCCGCACTGGGCCGCGCCGACACGCCCGAGGAGGCCGCTTTCCAGGCTGCGGGCGGCTATGCGGCGCTGGTGAAAGCATTTTCGGCAAGCCATGCACAAGCCGCAACGAGCCACGGCGCGGACGGCGTTGCTGGCCCGTAACCGATAGTTTAATGGCAAACTACTTTTTCTTGGGAGGGAAAGATGGCTGCCCATGCGTTCGATGTGGTTGTGATCGGTGCCGGTCCTGGCGGATATGTGGCAGCGATCCGCGCGGCCCAGCTGGGCCAGAGGGTGGCCATTGTCGAACGCGAGAATCTCGGGGGCATCTGCCTGAACTGGGGCTGCATTCCGACCAAGGCCCTGCTGCGCAGCGCCGAGGTCTTCCATCTGATGCACCGCGCCAAGGAATTCGGCCTGGCGGTGAGCGGGGCCAGCTTTGATCTGGATGCGGTCGTTGCCCGCTCGCGCGGCGTGGCAAGGCAGCTTTCGGGTGGCATCGGCCATCTGATGAAGAAGAACAGGGTCAGCGTCTTCATGGGGGTGGCCAGTCTGCAAGGGGCGGGCCTGGTCTCGGTCAAGACCGACAGGGGCGTCGAGGAACTGACAGCCAGGGCGATCATTCTGGCCACCGGGGCGCGGGCACGGGAATTGCCAGGGCTCGAGGCCGATGGCGATCTAGTCTGGACCTATCGGCACGCGCTTCAGACAAGGCGGATGCCGAAAAAGCTGCTGGTCGTCGGCTCGGGCGCGATTGGCATAGAATTTGCCAGTTTCTTCAACACTCTGGGCGCCGATGTGACGGTCTGCGAGGTCATGGACCGCGTTCTGCCGGTGGAAGATGCCGAAATTTCGGCCTTTGCCAGGAAGGCTTTCGTGAAGCAGGGGATGAAGATCCTCGAGAAGACCACGGTGAAGAAGCTTGACCGCCGGCCGGGCGCGGGGGTCACTGCCCATCTGGAAAGCGCCGGCCGCACGGTGACGGCAGACTTCGACACGGTGATTTCCGCCGTGGGGATCGTGGGCAACGTGGAAGGTCTGGGGCTTGAGGCGCTGGGCGTGAAGATCGACCGGACCCATGTGGTGACGGATGAATATTGCCGCACCGGGGTTCCCGGTCTTTACGCGATCGGCGACATTGCCGGTGCGCCCTGGCTGGCGCACAAGGCCAGCCATGAGGGCGTGATGGTCGCCGAATTGATCGCGGGTCTGCATCCGCATCCGATCAAGCCGGGCAGCATTGCCGGTTGCACCTATTGCCATCCGCAGGTCGCTTCGGTCGGCATGACCGAACAGAAGGCCAGGGAGGCGGGTCTTGCGGTGAAAATCGGCCGATTCCCCTTCATCGGCAATGGCAAGGCGATCGCGCTGGGCGAGCAGGAGGGTCTGATCAAGACCGTCTTTGACGCCGGAACCGGCGAGTTGCTGGGCGCTCACATGATCGGCGCGGAAGTGACCGAACTGATCCAGGGCTATGTGATCGGTCGCAGCCTGGAGACCACCGAGCAAGAGCTGATGGCCACGGTCTTCCCGCACCCGACCCTGAGCGAGATGATGCACGAGGCGGTGCTGGACGCCTATGGCCGCGCGCTGCACATCTGACGTTTTCGGGCGAGAGCGGCGCGGTCGGGCAGGGTAAGCCGGTCGGGCAGGGTAAACCGGGGGCTGCCCTCGTGCCGCCCGGTGACGGTTTCTGCAGAAGATGGGCCCGACATGCGCGCTGTTCTGACCGTTCTTGCGATCTGGTGCGCGGGCCTGGGGGCCGCGGCGCAATTCGGCAAGATTTCCGTGAGCTTCGATGCGCTGGGCACGGCCTATGCCGATTGGCCCGGGGTGTGGATCGGGCTGATGGTCTCGATCGTCGGGCTGGTCGGGCTGGTGTTCGGCACCACCGCCGGGCTGCTGGTGGCGCGGGTCGGGGTGCGGCGGGCGATGCTGGGCGCACTGCTGGCCGGGGCGGCGGTGTCGCTGGCCGAAAGCTTCTTGCCCCCCTATCCGGCGATGATGATCTTCCGGGTGATCGAGGGAGCTTCGCATCTGGCCATCGTGGTCGTGGGGCCGACGGCCATTGCCGGGCTGGCCAGCGGGCCGCGGCAGGGGGCGGCGATGACGCTATGGTCTTCGTTCTTCGGGCTGACCTATGCCGTGCTGGCCTGGGTTGGCCCGATGGTGCTGGCGGCCGGAGGCGTGGCGCTGCTGTTCCGGCTGCACGGCCTCTGGATGCTGGCCTGCGCCGTGATCCTGGCCGGCGTGATGCCGGATGACGTGAGGCCCGCGGTTCCGCAGCGGCGGCTGGGGGTGCTGGCCGAACACCAGGCGATCTACCGATCGCCCTTCCTTGCGGCGCCGGCCACGGGATTCGTCTGCTATACGATCACCTATGTTGCTGTCCTGACCCTGCTGCCGGGCGCCCTGGGCGGCGCCTGGGGCCAGGCGGCCGGGGTGGCGATGCCGCTGGCGTCGATTGGTGTCAGCCTGACGCTGGGCGTGTGGCTGTTGTCGGTGATCCCGGCGGTGAAGATCGGTCAGGCGGGCTTTGCCGTCGCGGTTCTGGCGGCGGCGGGCCTTTGGCTTTTCTGGGGGCGGGGCCCCTGGGCCTTTGGGGCGACACTGGTGCTTGGCGGGGCGCTGGGTGTGGTGCAGGGCGCAGCCTTTGCTTCGATCCCGCAGCTGAACGCCCTGCCCGAGGATCGCGCACGCGCGGCGGGGGCGATTGCACAACTGGGCAACCTGGGCACGACGACCGGGACGCCGATCCTCGCCCTGTTGATGCAGAAGGCCGGCGAGGCCGGCCTTGCGCTGTTCGTGATGGGATTTTCGGTGCTGGGCATCGCGGTGATCGCGATCCAGGCACGCCGCCGTGTCAGATCCTGACGGTGGGCACGCCGGCCTGGGCGAGGCCGCCAAAGCCGCCCAGATTCATCGCCTGATAGCCGAGGCGCTGCAGCGTTTGCGCCGCCATGCCAGACCGGCCTCCCGAAGCGCAGAACACCGCCACCGGCTTGTCCGCGCGGAACCGTTTGTCAAAATCGGGGCTTTTCGGGTCGGCCTTCATGGCGATCAGGCCCACGGGAATGTGGATCGCGTGCTGCGCCGTGCCCGAGGCGGCCAGCTCGGCGCGTTCGCGCACGTCGATCAGCAGGATTTCCCCCTTCTTGCACTTGGCGATCAGGTCGCTCAGGTTCATCTGGGGTTGGGCGGCAGCGGGGCGGAGGAAGTTGAACATCGCGTTTCCCTGAGTTGGAGATGGCTTACATATATTCAAAGAATTGAATTTGTAAAGAGCCTTGTGGGCAGGTCCGGCGGTCGGCCCCCTGTTCCTCATTCGTTCACAAATTCCGGTTGGAAACCCCGACCATCGGCCCTATCTTGCAGCCATTCAGGGGTGATCCATGGCCGAGCAGAAGTTCATCGAGGTGCGCGGGGCGCGCGAACACAACCTCAAGGGAATCGATGTCGACATTCCGCGCGATCAACTGGTGGTGATCACCGGACTGTCGGGGTCGGGCAAATCCAGCCTGGCCTTTGACACGATCTATGCCGAGGGGCAGCGGCGCTATGTCGAAAGCCTGTCGGCCTATGCCCGGCAGTTTCTGGACATGATGGGCAAGCCGGACGTGGACCATATCAGCGGCCTGTCGCCCGCCATTTCGATCGAACAGAAGACGACATCGAAGAACCCGCGCTCGACCGTCGGCACGGTGACCGAAATCTACGACTATCTGCGTCTGTTGTTCGCCCGGGTCGGCACGCCGTTCAGCCCGGCGACCGGCCTGCCGATCACGGCCATGCAGGTGCAGGACATGGTCGATGCGGTGATGGCGATGGAGGAGGGATCTCGCGCCTATCTTCTGGCGCCGATCATCCGCGACCGGAAAGGCGAATACCGCAAGGAGTTTCTCGACCTGCGCAAGCAGGGCTTTCAGCGTGTCAAGGTGGATGGCCGGTTCTACGACCTGGACGAGCCGCCGGTCCTGGACAAGAAGCTGCGGCATGACATCGATGTGGTCGTCGACCGGATCGTGGTGCGCGACGGGCTGCAGACACGGCTGGCCGACAGTTTCCGCACGGCGCTGAACCTGGCCGACGGGATTGCGGTGATCGAAACCGCGCCTGCCGAGGGCGAAGGGCAGCGCATCACCTACTCGGAGAAATTTGCCTGCCCGGTCAGCGGGTTCACCATTGCCGAAATCGAGCCGCGCCTGTTCAGCTTCAACGCGCCCTTCGGCGCCTGTCCGGCCTGCGACGGGCTTGGGGTCGAGCTGTTCTTTGACGAACGTCTGGTCGTGCCCGATCAGAGCCTGACCCTGCTGCAAGGCGCGCTGGCACCCTGGGCCAAGTCGAAAAGCCCCTATTTCACCCAGACCATCGAAGCGATGGCTGCACATTATGGCTTTGACAAGCGGACGAAGTGGAAGGACCTGCCCGACCGGGTGAAACAGGTGTTCCTTCATGGCTCTGGTGGCGAGGAGATCGAGTTCCGCTATGACGAGGGCGGGCGGATCTATCAGGTCAAGCGGGTTTTCGAAGGCGTCATTCCGAACATGGAGCGCCGCTATCGGGAAACCGACAGTGCCTGGAGCCGGGAAGAGATGGAGCGGTTCCAGAACAACCGCCCCTGCGGCACCTGCCATGGCTACCGCCTGCGTCCCGAGGCGCTGGCGGTGAAGATCGCCGGTCTGCATGTCGGCCAGGTCGTGCAGATGTCGATCAGCGAGGCGCATGACTGGATTGACAAGGTGCCTGCCACCCTGACCAACCAGCAGAACGAGATCGCCCGTGCGATCCTGAAGGAGATCCGCGAGAGGCTGGGCTTTCTGGTGAATGTCGGGCTGAACTATCTCACGATGAGCCGGAATGCCGGAACCCTTTCGGGTGGTGAAAGCCAGCGGATCCGGCTGGCCAGCCAGATCGGCTCGGGCCTGACGGGTGTGCTATATGTGCTGGACGAGCCGAGCATCGGCCTGCACCAGCGTGACAATGACCGGTTGCTGACGACGCTGAAGAACCTGCGCGACCAGGGCAACACGGTGCTGGTCGTGGAACATGACGAGGATGCGATCCGAGAGGCGGATTATGTCTTTGACATCGGGCCGGGGGCGGGGGTGCATGGTGGCCAGGTGGTGGCACGCGGCACGCCATCCGAGATAGCCGCCGATCCGGCCAGCCTGACCGGGCAATATCTGTCCGGAGCGCGCGAAATCCGGGTGCCCAAGGTGCGGCGTGCCGGCAATGGCAAGAGCCTGACCGTGGTCGGGGCATCGGGCAACAACCTGAAGCATGTCACGGCCGAGTTCCCGCTGGGCAAATTCATCTGCGTCACCGGCGTTTCCGGTGGCGGCAAATCCACGCTGACCATCGAAACCCTGTTCAAGACCGCCGCGATGCGGCTGAACGGCGCGCATGAGACGCCCGCGCCCTGCGAAACGATCAGGGGCTTCGAACATCTGGACAAGGTGATCGACATCGACCAGCGGCCGATCGGACGCACACCCCGGTCGAACCCGGCCACCTATACCGGTGCCTTCACGCCCATCCGCGACTGGTTCGCGGGCCTGCCTGAATCCAAGGCGCGCGGCTATCAGTCGGGGCGGTTCAGCTTCAACGTCAAGGGTGGTCGCTGCGAGGCTTGCCAGGGCGACGGCGTGATCAAGATCGAGATGCACTTCCTGCCGGATGTCTATGTCACCTGCGAGACCTGCAAGGGGCAGCGCTATAACCGGGAAACCCTGGAAATAAAGTTCAAGAACAAGAGCATCGCCGACGTGCTCGACATGACTTGCGAAGATGCGCGCGAGTTCTTTCAGGCCGTGCCAGCGATCCGCGAGAAGATGGATGCGCTCTGCGAGGTGGGTCTGGGCTATATCAAGGTCGGCCAGCAGGCAACGACGCTGTCGGGGGGCGAGGCGCAGAGGGTGAAGCTGTCCAAGGAACTCAGCCGTCGCGCGACGGGGCGCACGCTCTATATCCTGGATGAACCCACGACCGGCCTGCATTTCGAGGACGTGCGCAAGCTGCTGGACGTGCTGCACAGCCTGGTCGATCAGGGCAACACGGTTGTGGTCATCGAACACAACCTGGACGTGGTCAAGACGGCCGACTGGGTGATCGACATCGGGCCCGAGGGTGGAGACGGCGGCGGCCAGATCGTGGCGACCGGCACGCCGGAAGACGTGGCCAAGGTGGCCGGCAGCCATACCGGTCGCTATCTGAAGGACATGCTGAAGCCACGTCGCGTGGCGGCGGAGTAGGGCAGGAGACGCAAGCGGGCTCCGGCCTCATGCCACGATGATCACGCCCTTCATCGACGGGTGAACAGCGCAGTGATAGGCATATCTGCCCGGGGCGGCGAAGGTGATGCTGGCGGCGTTTCCCCTGCTCAGCCGGCCGGTGTCCCAGCTCTTGTCATCTGCGGTGGCGGTATGCGGGGCGCCGTCCTCATTGGTGAAGGTGACGCTGTCTCCGGCCGCAATCTGCAGGGTGGCAGGATTGAACTTCATGCCCTTGATCACCACGGCAAGCGTGGCAGAGCGGGCGGGCAGGGCGGTCAGTAACGGCAGAAGGGTCAGGCCAGACAGGATCTGGCGACGGGTCAGGGACGACATGGCTGGTCCTTTGCACATTTGCCGGACCGCGGGGTGCTGGCCCGGTGCTGGCCAGTCTAGCACGAAACCGCGCCTTGCCGAAGCGGCCGGCCCTGCCCGTTGTGCGGCACGGCCTGGCGGTTTTGCCCAAAACCACGGCATTTCTTGAAATATCTTCAAGAAATGCCGAAGAGACCGTCTTGGTTTCCCTGCCTTGTTCAGATCGAACTTCAGGCGCAGCGTGACGCCACGTCAAGGCGGCCGCACCAAGGCAGCAAGCAACGCCGACGTCCGGGTCGCGCGACCCGGCCACTTCACCGGGGCTCCGCGACTGGAGCCGTTGACCGGAAGCGATGACTGGAAGCGATGACTGGGCCCCCTTGCCGGGCCCGCCCAGGAACAGGAAGGGAAATCATGCAACTGACCAACCCATCGCCCTCGTTGCACAACGAGGATCTCGCCCCCGCGACCGAGCGGAAATGGGGCGCGTTTTCGATTTTCAACGTCTGGACATCAGACGTGCACAGCCTGTACGGCTATTTCCTGGCCGCCAGCCTGTTCCTGTTGTGTGGCAGCTTCATCAACTTCGTGATTGCCATCGGCGTTGGCTCGATGGTGATCTTTTTCCTGATGAGCCTGGTGGGCAATGCCGGTGTTCGCACAGGTGTGCCCTATCCGGTGCTGGCGCGCGCCTCGTTTGGCACATTCGGTGCCAACGTCCCGGCACTGGTGCGGGCGATTGTCGCCTGTTTCTGGTACGGCGCGCAGACATCGGCTGCCTCGGGTGCAATCGTGGCGCTGTTGATCCGCAGCCCGGACATGCTGGCCTTCCATCAGAACAGCCGCATGCTGGGCCATTCGACGCTGGAAGTGATCTGTTATGTCGTGATCTGGGCGTTGCAGCTTCTGATCATCCAGCGCGGTATGGAGACGGTCCGCAAGTTCCAGGATTGGGCGGGTCCGGCCGTCTGGGTGATGATGCTGCTGCTGGCCATCACGCTGTTGGTGAAATCGGGCACGTTCAGTTTCGGGTCCGAGATCCCGCAGGACGTGCTCTTGGCGGCCACGGCGGATGCCGGCATTTCCGCCGCGCCAGGCAGTTTCGCGGCCCTGGCCGCGGTGGCCGCGACCTGGATCACCTATTTCGCCGCGCTGTACCTGAACTTTTGCGACTTCAGCCGCTATGCGGTGGATGAGGCCGCGCTGCGCAAGGGTAATCTTTGGGGTTTGCCGATCAATCTGCTGGCCTTTTGCCTGGTGGCTGGCATCACCACGACGGCGGCCTATTCGGTCTATGGCGAGGTGCTGGTGCATCCCGACGCGATCAGCGCCAAGTTCGACAGCTGGTTCCTGGCAGCTCTGGCGGCGCTGACCTTCGCGGTTGCCACCCTGGGCATCAACGTCGTGGCGAACTTCGTCTCGCCGGCCTTTGATTTCGCCAATGTGTTTCCCCGCGCGATCGACTTCAAGAAGGGCGGCTACATCGCCGCGGCGATTGCGCTGGTCCTGTACCCTTGGGCACCCTGGAACGGTTCGGCCGCGCATTTCGTAAACTTCATCGGGTCCACGATGGGGCCGATCTTCGGGATCATGATGGTGGATTACTATCTGATCCGCGGCGGACGGCTGGATGTGAACGGGTTGTATCAGGAAGATGGCGAGTTCAAGTTCTCGGGAGGGTTCAACCCCTCGGCCTTCATCGCGCTGGCGGTGGGCATGGTGTTCTCGTCGATCCTGCCGACGATCGGGGGTATCCTGCCGGCCTGGTGGGGCACCTATGGCTGGTTCTTCGGCGTGGCGATCGGCGGTGGCGTCTATTTCGTGCTGCGCATGGGGGCACGAACCCAAGACTCACGTCCAGCCGGCCTGACCTGAGTTCGGCAAAGGGCGGGGGAGTCCCCCGCCCTTTTGCATCAGGATTTGGTCGAGATGCCCAGAATCCGGTAGATCGGGCAGAAGTTGATGGCCGCGGTGCCGATCAGCACCAGGCCGACGATCAGTTTCAGCCAGTGCCAGGTGCCCGCGCCCTGGTCCAGGAAGAACCAGAGTGCCAGCGCGAGGCCGATTACGATGCGCAGAATGCGGTCGGGTGTTCCGATATTGGCGATCATGTCATGGTCCTGTCGGGCGGAATGCCCGATAGCCAAACGTATAGGAAATCCAGAATTCGTCCACCTTGATCTGGATCATCCCCAGGCTTCGGCGACCTTGCCAACAGGCCGGGTGGATTGCCACCCGGCCTGCCAAACGTTCAGTCCATCGCCCTGAAGTTCAGGCTGGCGCCTTCCCTGATGCCACTGAACCATCGCGCCGTGACCGTCTTGGTCTTGGTGTAGAACCGGAACGCATCCGGCCCATACTGGTTCAGATCGCCGAAGGCCGACTTAGA
>JAKALB010000211.1 GCA_021813365.1 Pseudomonadota bacterium
GGGGGCCTGGGCATTCGCACCGCGGGTTCCGGCTGCGGATTTCCCGGGCCGGGGTGTTTCTGCTTGCGCTGTCGTCACGCTCTCGGCGATGGTTGCGCCGCAGGTCGTCCGGGTCGCAGGGGGTGCCGCAATGACCAAGACCGCCAAGCCGGTCGTCCACATCGACGATGAACGTTTCAAGGTCACCGAGTGGCGGTTTGCGCCCGGAGCAGCCACGGGATGGCACCGCCACATGCACGACTATGTCATCGTGCCGCTGAGCGACGGAACCCTGACGCTCGATATGCCCGGCGGGCAACAGGCACAGGCACAGCTGAAGCAGGGTGTGCCCTATTCGCGCCGTGCCGGTGTCGAGCACGATGTCACCAATGCCTCGATCACCGCGCCGCTGTCCTTCCTGGAGGTCGAAGTGGTGGAAGACACCCTTGCGCAGCGGCGGCGGGCAGTGCTGGAACGCCTGATGGCCATGTTCAACGCCCGGGATCTCGACGGGCTGATGGGCTGCATGGCGACCGAATGTGCCTTTCATTCTGCCGCCGGGCCAGAGCCGGCGGGCAAGGTTCACCGGGGGCAGGCCGCAGTGCGGGCAGCCTACGCGGCAATCTTCGAGGCCTTCCCGGTGGCTGCCTGGACCGAGGGTGCACATGTCATCGCGGGCGATACGGGGCTTTCCACATGGCGCTTCATCGGCACCGCCCGCAACGGCACCGCGGTCGACGTTCGGGGTTGCGATGTCTTTGCCTTCGACGGCGACCTGATCGCGCTCAAGGACAGCTATCGCAAGGCGCAAGGCTGACTTGCAGCGCGGATGAAGACGTGAATGACAACCCCGGGCGCGCGGTCGGCCCGGGAAAGCCGGCGGGCAGCCGTGCCGGGCAGCGTGCCGCCGGGCGGCCGTGACCGTCGCACCCAGGGTGCGGAAGGTGTTCGGGCATGTGTTGCCCTTCGTGCAGACTGCCGGCCCCGACAGTGCGGGGCCGGCCAATTGCCGACTGCGGCCTACTTCATCAGGGCGGCAACCGGAATGGGCGAGGAGATCGTCCATTCATCCACCACGCCCGGCTTGCCGTTGTTCGTCTCGACGATCAGATAGCGGGCGCGGTTCTGGTGGTGCAGTTCGCTGGTAAAGGTGCGCGGACCGAACAGCGTCGGCTCGTCGACCATCTTCTCAAGCTCGGCCACAACGGCGCTGGTCTCGGTCGTGCCGGCACGCTCCACCGCCTTGGCCCAGACGTCGATCATCACATAGCCCGGGTAGGTGTATTGCGTGGCCGGCGGCGCCCCGGTCACCTTGGTGTATTTCGCGTTGAACTCGTTCACCGCGGGGTTCGGGTCGTCGCCATAGATCGAGCCCTGGACCGGCACGAAGAAGTTCGACAGGTCCGGCACCGCCGACAGCCAGTAGCTGCCATCCACGCCCGAGCCGTTCAGGATCATCGAATTGATCCCTGCCGCACGCAATTGCTTGATGGCCGAAACCGCGCCCGGCATCATGGTGCACAGCATGATCGCGTCCGGCTCCTCGGGAAGGGACTTGATCCGGGTAATCTGTGCGGCGATCGAGGCGTCCTCGTTCAGGAAGGTGTCCTCGCCCACCAGCTTGGCGTCGGCAAGCTGCGGCAGCATCCAGTCGAAGCCGTCACAGATACCCTTGTTGTATTCCGTCCAGGTATCGAGCAGCCGGTAGAAGGTGCGTGCATTCTTCTTGTTGTAGGCCCATTCCGCCATCGTGGCGCCCTGCACGGCGGCCAGGACCGAGGCCGAGAACGAATTCGGGCCGACACCCTGAATGCCGGCCTTGACCGATTCCGCGCAGAGGAAGAAGGAAATCAGTCCGTTCGACTCTGCCGCCAGGGCCGCCGGCGCGCCGAAGTCGTAGTCGCAGGACACGACCACCAGGTCCGCGCCCTGGTCGATGACCGCAAGACCGGCCTTCGCGCCCTCGGCCCGGTCGGTCTTGGTGTCGGCGTTCACCACCTCGATCTGCTTGCCCAGAAGGCCGCCGGCCTCATTGATTTCCGCTATGCGGATCATGGCGGCGTCTTGCGCAGGCTTGTCGTAGGCCTGCATGAAGCCGGTTTCGGCGGTGGCGAACCCGACGATGATGCGGTCTTCATCCGCAAAGGCCGCGCCGGACATGCCGATGGCGGCGGCCAGGATTGCTGTCAGTCTGTTCATTGCCGTTCAACTCCTGTTGGTTGGTTTCAGTTTGCCCCGGACTCACCCGGCTTTTCCGTCCGGGCGCGCCGCCCGGTCAGCTCGCTGTTGCCCATGATCCCGGCGGGCCGGAACATGAGGATCAGGATCATCACCACGCCCAGCGCGATTTCCTGAACGCCGCCCGGCAGGGCGATGGTGCTGGTCCCCACCTGCACCCCCGCCTCCAGCCAGCGCAGACCCTGGATCAGGCTGGACAGGATCAGCACGCCCACGACCGCACCCGACAGGCTGCCCATGCCACCCACGACCAGCATCGACAGCGTGGTGAAGGTCAGCCCCAGGTAGAAGGTGTCGGGCGTCACAAGACCGATCGAATGGGCGTAGAGTGCGCCCCCCGCACCCATGATCCCGCCAGAAATCACAAAGGCGATCAGCCGCATCCGCGCGATGTTGACACCGCTGGCAGCGGCGGCGGTGGGCTCGTCGCGCGCGGCACGCAAGGCCAGGCCATAGCGGCTGATCGAAAAGGCCCAGGCCAGGAAGACCGCCAGAATAGCGGCGATCATGTAGGGCCAGACCGTGCGGACGATCGGAATGCCGACGACGGAAGAGGTCGCGGCGGTCACGCTGCTCCAGTTGGAATAGATGGCGTTGACCATGGCGAGCATGGCAAAGGTCGCGATGGAGGCCGCAATCCCCGACAGCCGCATCAGAACGGCGCCGAAGATCAGCGCCCAGAGGGCAGCGAAGGCTCCACCTGCCAGGGCCGCGGCCCAGTAGGGAATTTCCATCTGCATCAGCCAGTCGGGCAGACCGGGCATCGCGATGCCCTTCATCAGCGGCTTGATCGTGGTCCAGGCCGCGACATAGCCACCAAGGCAGGCAAAGGCGACATGGCCAAAGCTGATGACGCCGGAATTGCCGATGAAGGTGTAAAGCCCGACGACAAAGATGACCTGAAGGAAGATGTCGATCACCGTCTGGTTGAAGGGCCGCGAGCCGGCAAACCAGGCGATCAACGCAAATGCCACCAGCAGCGCCGAAAGGATCAGCGGCGTGGCAACGGTGCGGCGCAGGATCGAGGTGCGAGCCATCACACGCGCTCCTTCGTGCCGCGCGCCGCAAGCAGTCCCTGCGGGCGAAAGATCAGCACCAGGATGACCGCGCCATAGACGAAGGCATCGCGGAAGGCGCGGGCATCTGGCGGCAGGATCACCTGCATCACCGTGGCGATGGCTCCCAGCGCAAAGCCCGCGATCACCGCGCCGGCAAGACTGC
>JAKALB010000083.1 GCA_021813365.1 Pseudomonadota bacterium
GCATGACCACCGTCATCAGGGGGGGCACCCTGGTCACTGCCGACCGTACGTTCGAGGCCGATATCCTGATCGAGGGCGAGAAGATCGCCGCCATTGGGCAGGGCCTGAAGGCCGACAAGGTGGTAGATGCCTCGGGCGCATATGTCATCCCCGGCGGGATAGATCCGCACACGCATCTGGAGATGCCCTTCATGGGCACCACGACGGCCGAGACGTTCGAATCTGGCACCGCCGCCGCCGCCTCGGGTGGAACGACGATGATCGTCGATTTCGTTCTGCCCGGGCGCGACGGTTCGCTGGTCAATGCGGTCAAGGATTGGCACCGCAAGGCCGATGGAAAGATTTGCATCGACGTAGGCTGGCACGTCGCCGTTACCGGCTGGAACGAGACCATTTGGCGCGAGATGGCCGAGGTCGTGAAGATGGGCGTCAA
Organism: Pseudomonadota bacterium; assembly: GCA_021813365.1. GTDB lineage: Bacteria > Pseudomonadota > Alphaproteobacteria > Rhodobacterales > Rhodobacteraceae > Stagnihabitans. Next base: position 434 of record JAKALB010000083.1, read on the forward strand.
CACCTTCAAGCACTTCATGGCCTATAAGGGCGCGCTGATGGTGGAAGACGATGAGATGTATGCCTCATTCAGCCGCTGCGCCGAGTTGGGCGCGTTGCCGCTGGTCCATGCCGAGAACGGCGACATCATCGCGGAACTTCAGAAAAAGTTCATGGAACGCGGCATGACAGGCCCAGAGGGCCACGCTCATTCGCGCCCACCCGAGGTGGAGGGCGAGGCGACGAACCGCGCCATCATGATCGCCGATGCTGCGGGAGTGCCGCTCTACGTGGTTCACGTCAGCTGTGAAGAAGCCCATGAGGCCATCCGCCGTGCTCGGCAGAAGGGGATGCGCGTCTGGGGCGAGCCGCTCGTCCAGCATCTCACGCTGGACGAAAGCGAATACTTCCACGCCGATTGGGACCATGCCGCCCGCCGCGTGATGTCGCCGCCTTTCCGCGACAAGAAACACCAGGACAGTCTGTGGGCCGGGCTCACGGCCGGAAGCCTGCAGGTGGTGGCCACCGATCATTGCGCTTTCACGACCGAACAGAAGCGAATGGGGCTGAAAGGTTTCCCGGCCATCCCCAACGGCACGGGCGGACTGGAGGACCGTCTGTCCATCCTGTGGACCAAGGGCGTCGAGACCGGTCGCCTTACGCCCGAGGAATTCGTCGCCGTCACCTCGACCAACATCGCGCGCATCCTGAACATCTACCCGCGAAAGGGTGCTTTGGTCCCCGGTGCCGATGCCGACATCGTGGTCTGGGATCCCAGGCTGAAGAAGACGATTCGCGCTGCTCACCAGCTGTCGATCATCGATTACAATGTCTTCGAAGGTGTCGAGGTCACGGCGCTGGCACGTTACACCCTGTCGCGTGGCAGGGTTGTATGGAGCCACGGCCAGAACACCCGCCCCAGCGCAGGTCACGGCATCTACATCCCGCGCCCCGCGTTCCCCGCCACCAGCAGGGCGCTGTCGGTCTGGAAGGGCCTGAATTCGCCTCGCTTCATCCACCGCGATCCGCAGAACATTCCCAGCGGCGTCTGACCACCGCAACCCAACAAGGAGGAACGATATGGCCAAGAAGATCTATTGCGCATTCGGAACCGACATCGACTCGGTAGCCGGCTGGATCGGCTCCTATGGCGGGGGCGACAGTCCCTCCGACATCCAACGCGGCATCTTCGCGACGGAGGTTGGTATTCCGCGCCTCTTGCGGCTGTTCAAGAAGTATGACCTGCAGACCTCGTTCTTCATCCCGGGCCATTCGCTGGAGACCTTTCCGAAGGAAATGAAGATGATTGTGGATGCCGGCCACGAGGTCGGCGCGCATGGTTATCTGCACGAAAACCCCATCGCGATGACGCCGCAGCAGGAAGAAGATGTTCTGGTCAAATCGATCGAACTGATCCACAAGCTGACCGGTCAGGCGCCGACGGGCTACGTCGCCCCCTGGTGGGAGATGTCGGCCAACACCGCGGCACTGCTGAAGAAATACAACTTCTCCTATGATCATAGCCAGGGCTACCGCGACTTTCAGCCGTTCTACGCACGTGTGGGCGACAGCTGGAACGTCATCGACTACACGAAGCAGGCCAAGGATTGGATGCACCCGCTGAAACACGGCAAGGAGATCGACCTCGTCGACATCGCTGCCAACTGGTATGTCGACGATCTGCCGCCGATGATGTTCATGAAAAAGTCGCCCAACAGCCACGGCTTCGTGAACCCCCGCCATATCGAGGAGATGTGGCGCGACCAGTTCGACTGGGTCTACCGCGAGATGGACTATGCCGTCTTCGCCTTCACCATTCACCCGGATGTCGCCGGGCGTCCGCAGGTGCTCTTGATGCTGGAGCGGCTCATCGAACACATCAACGGTCACGACGGCGTTGAATGGGCCACGTTCAACACCATCGCCAATGATTTCCGGAAACGTTACCCCTTCGACAGCGGCAAGCGGCCCGAGGTGATCTGACACGATGTGCAACGCCTGCGGCTTTCCGGCCGCTCCAGGGCACTGGACCGATGCCGGGGCATCGAGCCCCGGCGATCGGATGCGGCTACGCTTGGCACGGCTGGCCGTGGTGAACCGGCTGCTTGCTCCGTATGGCCTGAAGGCGGGCGACGATGGGGTGACGCCGGGGTTGCAACTGCACGCGCCCGGTGGCGAATGGGTTCTGGTGCCGGATCTCGAAGCGCTCTGGCGCGAAGCGGCACGCCTTGCCCGGACCCCGGTCGACCCATTGTCCGACCGGGCATTGGCGAATGTTTGAAACACGGTCCGACGGCAGGCTGCCGCTGACAATTGTCGGTGGCTTTCTCGGGGCAGGGAAAAGCACCTGGCTTCGGCACCAGCTTTACACCAAAAGCTTTGGTCGGGTGCATGTGCTCGTAAACGAGGCTGCCGAGCTGCCGGTGGACGACCTGCTTCTCGGTCGAGCCGAGCGGCTGGACGTTCTTGCCAATGGCTGTGCTTGTTGCACAGGCCGCGAGACTCTGGTGGCTGCGTTGCGCAAGATCTGCGACGCTGCCAGCGGCGCGGATGCTGGAAAGATCCAGGCCCTGGTGCTGGAAACCAGCGGCTTGGCTGACCCTGCGTCCATCGCAAACGCCATTCAGCAAGACCCGATCCTGGTGCGGCGCATCGTCCTGGTGCGCACTGTCGTGCTGGTCGATGTCGGCGCGGCCTTGGATCAAATGGCAGAGGAACGTCTTGCCCGCCAACAGATCGAGGCGGCTGACGAGATCGTGATGACGAAAGCGGTCGGGACGAGCCGGCTGCATCGGTCTCGTCTGGTTGCCACCTTACGGAACCTTGCGCCCGGGGCGATGATAACCTGGGCCGAATTCGGTGTCGAAACCTCGCAGGAGATCGACCCCGGCGCCGCACCGTACAGTCTGCCTGAACCGGAGGATGCGCCTGGTCCGATCCAGACCCATCGCCTGGATGCACGCTCGGCGGGAGGATGGTGGGCGCTGTCGGCCTGGCTTTCGGCTTTGCTCTTTGCCCGAGGCGACCGCATTGTCCGTGTAAAGGGTGTGATCTCGACTCCGGCAGGGCGGCTACTGCTGCAATCCGTTCGACACCACGTGCAACCTCCCGAGATCCTGCCCAATGATCTTCGCCGCGAAAGGGAGCCCGATTTTCTCGTCCTTATCGGCCGCGATGTCGATCAACACCGCATTCAGCGGTCTTGGGACACCTTTGTTGGCGTGGTTTCAGACGGCTTGCCTGGAACGGAGCCTTGAAGCGCACTCCGGGCCGCCGCGCGATGAGCTTCCTGCTCGCCGGCGTGGCAGGTCAAGCCGGACATGCGCTAAAGCCCGGCGAGGATTCGTGCGGCTTCGGTGGCGGGTTCGGCCAGGGGGCCGCGGTCCTCGCCCGGAAAGAAACGTCCGCGGGTAGCAGTGGGCATCGGCGCCGGGGTGGCGATGCGGACGCGGGGGCCGATGCGCTGGGTTTCGGCCTGCCAGCTGCGCGCCAGCGCAATCTGCGCTGCCTTGGAGGCGCCATAGGCCCCAAAGAACGGCTGGCCGGCGCGGGCATCATCAAGAAACAGGGCGGTTCCGGTGGCCGAGGCCCGCAGCAGCGGCTCGACCATCGGAATCAGCATTCCGGTTGCACGGACATTGGTGGCGATGGATTTCTCCCAGTCTTTCTGGTCCAGCGATCCGGCGGGCGCCAGGGGCGCCACATGCACGGCCGGATGCACCCAGAGGTCCAGCCGACCCCAGCGGTCGTGGATCGAGCGGCAGAGATGCCGCATCGCATCGTCATGGGTCACATCCATCGGCGCCAGCGTCAGGCCCCCGGCGCCCGGCAGGGCCAGGGCGCGCAGGCGATCATCCAGATCTTCCAGGCCACCGACGGTGCGGGCCACCGCCACGACGTGCCAGCCCCGCGCCGCCAGTTCCAGCGCGATGGCTGCCCCCAGCCCGCGCGAGGCGCCGGTGACGAGGGCGATCTTCTGGGTCATGGGCGCGTTCCTTCTGGCTGGCCCCGGAGGGTTTCACACCCTCCGGACCTCCCGTGGGATATTTGGGCCAAGGTGAAAGGGCAAGGGGCGGTCAGCGGCCCCTGGCGGCGATTTCCGCCTGTCGGGCGCGGACCAGCGCGGCCAGCAGGGCGTCGGACGGAGGTCTGTCGGGGGTGAATCCGAGAGCGCCGGGCGTGATCCTGTAGCCGGCGGTCAGCTCGGGGAACTGGCCGATGATGGTGCCGGAATGCGGATAGTAGCCCAGATGCCTGGCGAAGGCCGCATAGCCCGCCACCATCTTGCCGTTCCTTCCCGGCTGGCGAAAGCCGGGCATGGCATAGCTGAGGCATTCGACATGGTCGGGCAAAAGATCCTTCAGCCGGCTGCGCAGCGCGGTCAGGGCTGCGCGGTGGTCGGCGCGGGGCAGGGCGGCGATATAGGCATCGACCTCATCGGGCATGGAGCGTGAGCATCGCCGTGCCCTGCCGGAAAATCAAGTGCGAGGCGGGTGTCCTGGAGGAAGCGGGTGTTTGGGGATGGCATGCCGGCCGGCAATCGCCGGGGCGGGCGGGTTCGGTCGTCACGGCTGCCGGATCCTGGCTGAAGCCTTCACTCGGCCGCCTTCATCTGGAAGCCTTCCTCGATCTTGTCGGAGGGGGCCACCGGGTATTCGCCCGAGAAACAGGCGTCGCAGAACTGCGGGGCCCTGGGGTTGCGCCCCCTGGCCTCGCCGGCGGCGCGATAAAGCCCGTCCAGCGAGATGAATTTCAGCGAGTTTACCCCGATCCAGTCGCGCATCTCGTCTTCCGACATGGTTGCGGCCAGCAGTTTCGAGCGCTCCGGCGTGTCGACGCCGTAGAAGCATGGCCAGGCCGTGGGGGGCGAAGCGATGCGGAAGTGGACTTCGGCGGCGCCGGCTTCGAGGATCATGTCCTTGATCTTGCGGCTGGTGGTGCCGCGCACCACCGAATCGTCGACCAGGATCACGCGTTTGCCCTTGATCAGCGCGCGGTTGACGTTCAGCTTCAGCCGGACGCCCATGTTGCGGATCTGTTCGGTCGGCTCGATGAAGGTGCGGCCCATGTATTGGTTGCGGATGATCCCCATGCCATAGGGAATGCCGCTTTCATGGGCATAGCCGATGGCCGCCGGGGTGCCGCTGTCGGGCACCGGGCAGACCAGATCCGCATCGACGGGGGCTTCGCGTGCCAGTTCCACGCCGATCTGCCGGCGCGTTTCATAGACCGAACGCCCGCCGATGATCGAATCGGGGCGGCTGAAATACACCTGTTCGAAGATGCAGAAGCGCGAGGCCTGCGGTGCGAAGGGGCGGGTGGAATTCACCTTGCCATCCTCGATCACCACCATCTCGCCCGGCTCGATCTCGCGGACGAATTCCGCCCCGATGATGTCCAGGGCGCAGGTTTCCGAACTCAGTGCCCAGGACTGGTCGCCCAGCCGCCCCAGGACCAGCGGCCGCACGCCCAGCGGGTCGCGCACGCCGATCAGCTTGGTCCGGGTCATCGCCACGACCGAGAAGGCGCCCTCGACGCGGCGCAGCGCATCCTTCATCCGTTCGGGAATGGTCTTCTGGATCGAGCGCGCCATCAGATGGATGATGCATTCCGAATCCGAGGACGACTGGAAGATCGAGCCGCGCTCGACCAGTTCCTTGCGCAGGGCGGCGGCGTTGGTGAGGTTGCCGTTGTGGGCAATGGCCGCGCCGCCCATGGCAAATTCGCCGAAGAACGGCTGCACGTCGCGGATTGCGGTCGCGCCCTTGGACCCGGCCGTGGAATAGCGCACATGCCCGATCGCCAGGGTGCCGGGCAGGCCCTTCATCACATCGGCCCTGGTGAAATTGTCGCGGACATAGCCGAAGCGGCGCTCGCTGTTGAAGCCGGCCTCGGGGTCGAAGGTGACAATCCCGCCGGCCTCTTGTCCGCGGTGCTGCAGGGCATGCAGCCCCAGCGCCACGAAATTCGCCGCATCCGCCATGCCGATCACGCCGAAGATCCCGCATTCCTCCTTCAGCTTGTCGCCATCGTCGATCGGCTCGAAAGGGTGGGCAGGGAAGAGGCGCATGGCAGCTCCGGTTCCGCGGGAATGCTGCGGCTGATTTAGTGCCATTGTCGCAGAGTGTCACCCCCGAATGCGACCCGAAGGCAGGAAATGCGCGGCCTTTCGGGGGCGGGCGGTCAGTTCGACGCCGGTGCCGCCGTGGCCGCGGCATCCGTGGGCGCGCAGCTTTGCGTCAGGTCGTTATAGCGTGCGACGATCCAGTTCGGCGCATCGGTCGGCACCGAGTTGTCGAGCGTGGCCTGGAACGAGGCGAAAACCTTGGCCGAACGGCTTTCGTCGATCAGCGGCACGGAATTGGCCGCCAGCGCCCGGTCATAGACCAGCAAACCCACGGCAACCAGCAGGACACCGCGCGCCACGCCGAACAGGAACCCCAGGCCCTGATCCAACCCGCCCAGCACCGAGCGCTGCACCACTGCCGAGAACAGCGGCGTGAACAGCGAGGCCAGGACCAGGCCCACGGCAAAGGTGGCGGCAAAGGCGGCGATGATCGACAGCTCGCAGCTGTCGGCCAGGAATTTGTCGATGACCGGCACTTCCTTGATCAGCGGCTGCACGGTGGGCGCCAGCAGAAAGGCGAGCACCGCTGCCCCGACCCACCCCACGATCGCCATCGCCTCGCGCACGAAGCCGCGCGAATAGGCCAGGATCGCCGACAGGACGATCACCGCGGCCACGGCCCCGTCGACCAGGTTGAAACCGTCCATCTCGTCCTCCAAGCCCCTATCCGGCGCCAAACATCTCGCCCACCAGCGTCACAAGATCCGGCATTTCCCGCAAGGTGATGCCCGGGGAAATCCCCGACTTGCTGCGGCTTGGGGCCACGGCGGTTGAGAAACCAAGTTTCCGGGCCTCTTTCAACCGGTTTTCGGTTTGACCCACAGGACGCAGCGCGCCGGACAGGGAAATTTCCCCGAAAAGCACTGTCTCTGGCGGAATTGCCACATCTTCGCGGGCCGAAAGGATCGCGGCCGCGACAGCCAGATCGGCGGCCGGTTCCATGACCCGCATGCCGCCCGCGACGTTCAGAAAGATGTCGAGGCCCGCAAAGGTCAGGCCACAGCGCGCCTCCAGCACGGCCAGGATGGTCGAGACGCGCCCGCCGTCCAGCCCCACCACGGTGCGCCGGGGCGTGCCCAGCGGCGAGGGCGCGACCAGCGCCTGAATTTCGGTCAGCATCGGGCGCGAGCCTTCGATACCGGCGAACACGGCCGAGCCGGTGGTGGATTTCTCGCGCTCCGACAGGAACAGGGCCGAGGGGTTGGTGACTTCCGCCAGGCCCTGCCCGGTCATCTCGAACACGCCGATCTCGTCCGCCGGGCCGAAACGGTTCTTCACCGCGCGCAGGATGCGGAACTGATGGCCACGTTCGCCTTCGAAATAGAGCACCGTATCGACCATGTGTTCGACGACGCGCGGCCCGGCAATCTGACCGTCCTTGGTGACATGGCCCACCAGGATCACGGCAACGCCGCGCTTCTTGGCAAAGGTCACGATCTCGTGCGCGGCGGCGCGCACCTGCGCCACCGACCCCGGAGCCGCCTCGATCGTGTCAAGCCACATGGTCTGGATCGAATCGATCACCGCCAGGTGCGGTCGTTCGGCGTCCAGCGTGGTCAGGATGTCGCGCAGGTTGGTTTCCGCCCCAAGGCCGACCCTGGCGTCGGCCAGACCCAGACGCTGCGCGCGCATCTGCACCTGGGCCGCGGCTTCCTCGCCCGAGAAATACAGACATTTCAGCCCGGCCCGCGCAAAGGCGGCGGTCGCCTGCAGCAACAGAGTCGATTTGCCGATCCCGGGATCGCCCCCCACCAGGATGGCCGAGGCCGGAACCAGCCCGCCACCCAGCACCCGGTCGAACTCGCTCAGCCCGCAGGCCATGCGCGGCGGCGCGGCCGCATTCGAGGCGAGGTCGGTCAGCGGCACCGTCCGGCCCCTGGTGATCGTGGTTTTCGGCCCCTGCGACAGGGGGGCCTCCTCGATGACCGCGTTCCACGCCCCACAGGCCTCGCAGCGCCCCGACCATTTCGGATAGGCGGCGCCGCAGGCGGTGCAGGTGAACGACAGGGAGGGTTTCGCCATGGCCTAGTGATGCCTTGGATCGCCGGGGGCGGCAAGGGCGCGCCGGTCTTCGGTCCAGGACAGGGCCAGGCTGACCCCCACGCATCCCGTGAACAGCCACAGCCCCCAGGCGACTTCGACCGTGGCGTGGCCCACACCCTTGGCCAGCACGATGTAGAGGGCGGCTAGGAACACATCCGCCATCGCCAGTCGTCCCAGAATGTGCAGCGCCGGCATGACAGCGCGCGACAACAGCCCGAACTGCACCAGCGCCAGGCCCAGGGTCTTGGCATAGGGGGCAAAGACCGCCAGGAACGTGACCAGCAGCGCCAGTCCGGCGTCCGAACCCCACAGCGATTGCAGGCCCGAGACGACGGAAATCTCGTCCATGCCGAACAGCGGCATCAGCGCCGCCCGCATCAGCGGCGCGAACCAGGCGATCGGATACAGGATCAGAAGGCCCAGATTCAGCGCCACGCCCAGCCGCGGGACCGATGCGCTGCCCATCATCTAGCGGACCGATTCGATCGGGCCCTTGGCGCGGCCGTGGATGAATTGCTGCAGATAGGGGTCGTCGGCCGCATCCATTCCGCTCACCGGGCCGGTCCAGCGGATCAGCCCGTCGTGCAGCATCGCCACCCGGTCGGCGATGGCGCGCACGCTGGTCATGTCATGCGTGATCGTCATGGCGGTGGCCCCCATTTCCACCACGATTTCGCGGATCAGTTCGTTGATGACGCCCGACATGATCGGATCTAGGCCCGTGGTCGGCTCATCGAAGAAGATGATCTCGGGCTCGGCGGCGATGGCGCGGGCCAGGCCCACGCGCTTCTGCATCCCGCCCGACAGTTCGGCGGGAAACAGATCGGCCACCTCGGGCTTCAGCCCGACGCGGCGCAGCTTTTCGACCGCCACTTCGCGCGCCCGGGCCTTGGGCAGGGCCTTGGCCCCGCGCCGCAGCCGGAAGGCCACGTTTTCCCAGACCCGCATCGAATCGAACAGCGCCCCCCCCTGGAACAACATGCCGAACCGCGCCAGCAGCGCATCGCGGTTGGTGCGCTCGACATCCTGGCCATCGACCAGGATGGTCCCGGCATCGGGCCGCACCAGCCCCAGGATGCACTTCAGCAACACCGACTTGCCGGTGCCCGAACCGCCGATGATGACCATGCTCTGCCCCTTGGGCAGGCTCAGGTCGATGCCCCGCAGGACCTGGTTGGTTCCGAACCGCTTGGCGACGCCCCTGAGCTCGATCATGACGAGAAGAACACCCCCGTCAGAAGATAGTTGGTGGCCAGGATCAGCACGCTGGCACCCACGACCGCGCTCTTGGTGGCGGTGCCGACACCCTGCGCCCCGCGGCCCGAGTTCAGGCCGAAATGACAGCCCATCAGCGCCACGATGAAGCCGAAGGCCGCGCCCTTGACCAGGCCGGATCCGATGTCCCAGAACTCCAGAAAATCGACGGTGTTCTTCAGATAGACGGCCGAATTGAACTGCAACCGGCTGATACCCACCAGCCAGCCGCCCATGATGCCGATGGAATCCCCGACCGCCACCAGGACCGGCACGACCAGAGTCGCAGCCAGAAGGCGCGGCACCACCAGATATTTCAAGGGGTTGGTTGAAAGGGTGACGAGGGCATCCACCTGCTCGGTCACTTTCATCGTGCCGATTTCGGCGGCGATCGAAGAGGCAACCCGCGCCGCCACCATCAATCCGCCCAGCACCGGGCCCAGTTCGCGCGCCATGCCGATGGCCACGATGGAAGGCACCACGCTTTCGGCATTGAACCGGCTGCCGCCGGCATAGATTTGCAGAGCCAGCGCCCCGCCGGTGAACAGCGCGGTCATGGCCACGACCGGCAGCGAATTCCAGCCGATCTGCATGACGGCATGGCCGAATTCGCGCAGGTAGAACGGCGGGCGGAGCAGATGGCTCAGCACCTCCAGCGCGAACAGGGTGACACGGCCACAGGCCGCGAGCACGGCAATCACCGGTCGGCCGATGGCGGCAAGCAGATTGGCGATCATGCCTTGGCCTCGTGGTAGAACCGGGTCAGGCGGCCCGCCAGCCGGGTCAGGATCTCGTAGGAAATCGTGCCCGCCGCATCGGCCAGCGTGTCGATAGACTGATGTGGGCCGATGAGCTCCAGCATGGCCGGCATGGCGGTCAGATGCGTCACGTCGACGGTGATCAGATCCATCGAGACGCGGCCCACGACGGGGCAGGGCACGTCGCCCGCATAGACCGTGGCCTTGCCCGACAGGCTGCGGATCACGCCGTCGGCATAGCCTGCCGCTGCCGTGGCGATCAGCGAGGGTTTGCGCGCAACCCAGGTGCAGGAATAGCCCACCGCCTCGCCGGGGCGCACCATGCGGGTCTGGATCACCGGCAGCCCCAGGCCCACGACCGGCGCAGCGCCGGCAAAGGGCAGGCCGCCGTAAAGACCGATGCCCGGGCGTGTCAGATCGAAATGATATTGCGGCCCCAGCAGGATCCCGCCCGTGGCCGCCAGGCTGCGCGGCAAGCCGGTGCCCTCGGTCATCCGCAGGAAGGTTTCCAGCTGTTCGGCATTCAGCGGATGAGCGGGATCATCGGCGCAGGCCAGATGCGACATCAGCAGTTCGGGCCCGGCCTCCAGCAGAAAGGGCGCGACGGCCTCCCACTCGCCCTCTTCCAGGCCCAGCCGGTTCATGCCGCTGTCCAGTTGCACCCCGAAGGCATGGCCCGGCAGCGTCTCGAGATGGCGGGTCGCCTGGTCGACCGAATTCAGCATCGGCGTCAGGTCGGCATCGCGGATCAGGCCGGTGTCGCCCGGCATGTGTCCCGACAGGACGGCGATCTGCGGCCCCGGGCCGAGTATGGCGCGCAGACCCGCGCCTTCCTCGGCCGCGGCCACGAAGAAGCGCCGCGCACCCGCGCGGGCCAGCGCCGGGGCCACCCGTTCCGCGCCCAGGCCATAGGCATCGGCCTTCACGACGGCAGCCGTCTGCACACCCGAGGCCGAAACCCGGTCCAGGGCCCGCCAGTTGGCCTGGATCGCATCCAGGTCGATGGAAAGGGTCGAAGTTGCCATTCCCCGCGGTTTTGACCGCCTAGTGGCCGCGGTCAAGGGGGAAAGCTGTGGCTGCCTGCCAATTGGGCAAGGCGTGGTTTCGTCGCAGGGGGCAGAACTGCTGCCGGTCCTGCCCTATCTTGGCCGAAAGGAGTGGATCTTGGCATCCGAATCGCGCGACATGGTCCTGACCGGGCTGACCTTTCTGGGCTTGGCCATCGGCGCCTTTTCCGATTTTCTGCAACCGCTGCCGCGGCAGGTGGATCTGGCCGGGCTGGCGCTGGCCTATCTGGCCGGCGGCCTTCCGCCGGCGCTTGCGGCGCTGCGCGAGGTGTTCACCAGGTTTCGGCTGGACATCGACCTGCTGATGGTTGTGGCGGCCATTGCGGCGGCGCTGGTCGGGGCGCATCTGGAAGGCGCGATCCTGCTGGCGCTGTTCTCGGCCTCGGGCACGCTGGAACATCGCGCCATGGGCAAGGCCCGCCGCGCCGTCGAGGCGCTGATGGCGCTGCGTCCCGAAACCGCGCTGCGCATCGTGCAGCAGGGGCTCGAGGAGGTGGCTGTCGTCGAATTGCAGCCGGGCGACCGGGTGGTGCTGCGACCGGGGGCCAGGGTGCCGGTGGATGGCGTGCTGGTCGAAGGTCTGGGCGAGGTGGACGAAAGCACGATCACGGGCGAGTCGGCGCCGGTCGCCAAGGAACCCGGCTCCAGGTTGAGCGAAGCCACCGTCAACCTGAACGCCGTGCTGACCATGGAGGTCGCCCGCAGCCTGGAGGAATCCACCGTCGCGCGGATGATCCGCCTGGTGACCGAGGCCCAGGGGATGAAGGCGCCCTTGCAGCGGATCAGCGACTGGTTCGGCCAACGCTATACCGTGGCGGTGTTGCTGGGCGCGATCGCGGCTTGTCTGATCCTGCTTCAGACCGGTGCCACACCGCAAGAGGCCCTGTATCGCGCGGCCACCTTGCTGGTGGCGGCCAGCCCCTGTGCCGTGGTGATCTCGATTCCGGCGGCGATCCTGTCGGCCCTGTCGGCCGCGGCGCGGGGCGGGGTGCTGTTCAAGGGTGGCGGGGCGCTCGAGTTGTTGGCCGATGTGAAGCATTTCGCCTTCGACAAGACCGGTACGCTGACGACGGGAAAGGCCGAGGTGACGCGCATCGTGGTGCTGGAAGGCGACGAAGACGCATTCCTGCGCCTGTTTGCCGGAATCGAGGCGCAGTCCGAACATCCGATCGCCAGTGCCATCCGGCGCGAGGCCGGCCGTCGCGGGCTGGAGCCGACGCCGGTGGCCGATGTGACCGCCGCGCCGTCGGAGGGAATCATCGGGCGCGACGCCGGGTGTGGTTTCTGGCCTGAGGCGGGGCCTGCTGCGGGGCCTGAGGCCGGGCATTCCGGGGGCAGCGTGCTTTGGGCCGGCAATCCGCGCATGGTGGCAAGGATGAAGGCCTCGCTGGATCACGAAGGGTTGCGCGGCGTGATCGACGGGTCGGAAACCGTGGTCTACCTGGGCCGTGGCGACCGGCTGATCGGGGCGATCGCCGTGGCCGACCAGCCGCGCGACAGTTCCCGCCGCGGGATCGAGGCTCTGCGTCGGGGCGGGGTGCAGGACATCGCGATGCTGACCGGTGATCGCCGGCCCGTGGCGCTGCGGATCGGCGAGCGGCTGGGCCTGACGCCCGAGGAGGTTCATGCCGACCTGCTGCCTCAGGACAAGGTCGATCTGGTGGACCGGCTGGCACGGTCCGGGCGGGTGGCTTTCGTGGGCGACGGGGTCAATGATGCCGCCGCGCTCGCGCGGGCCGATGTGGGCATTGCGATGGGGGCGGCCGGCAGCGAGGTGGCCCTGCAGGCGGCCGAAGTCGCCCTGCTTTCCGACGACATGGAGCGCCTGGCCGCGGCGCACCGGCTGGCCCGGCGGACCATGCGGATCATCCGGCAGAACCTCGCCTTCGCCATCGGGGCCATGGTGGTGCTGGTGGTGAGCGGGCTGTTCTGGCAGTTGCCCCTGCCGCTGGCGGTGGTAGGGCATGAAGGAGGCACGCTGCTGGTTGTCCTGAACGGCCTTCGCCTGCTGGCCGATCCGATCCGATCCGCCAGTTGACCCCCCGCAGGGATGCGTCATCCGTCAATCTGGCGCGGCGATCCGATGCAGAGGATCTGCCCCGGCCATGCCCCGGACGGCACCAGTGCCCCGGTCTGCAACGTGCGGCCGGCTCAGGCGCCGGTCACGCGCCAGATGACATTGCCCACGTCATCCGCCACCAGCAGCGCACCATCCTTCAGCGCCACGCCGACCGGACGGCCGTAGGAATATTTCTCGTCCGGCGAAAGGAATCCGTCCAGGATCACCCGCGCCTCGCCTGCGGGCCTGCCATCCACGAAGGGCACGAAGATCACGCGGTAGCCCGAGAGCTTCGAGCGGTTCCATGACCCGTGCTGGCCGATCACCATCCCGTCGGGAAAGCCGGGCAGCGTGCCCGCGGGCATCCAGCACAGGCCCAGGCTGGCGGTATGGCCGCCCAGCGCATAATCGGGCCGGATGGCTTGCGCGACACGGGCCGCATCCTGCGGCACGCGGTCATCGACGATCTGGCCCCAGTAGCAATAGGGCCAGCCGTAAAAGCCGCCATCGCGCACCGACGTCAGATAATCCGGCGGGGTTTCATCGCCCAGGCCATCACGTTCGTTCACAACCGTGAACAAGGTGCCATCCGGTGTCCAGGCCATGCCGACCGGATTGCGCAGGCCGGTGGCAAAGGGGCGAATCGTGCCGCTGGCAAGATCATATTCCTGGATCTGGGCCCGGCCTTCCTCGGCAGCAAACCCTTCGTCGGCGATGTTCGAGAGACTGCCCACGCCGATATAAAGCCTGGTCCGGTCCGGCGACAGGATCAGGCTGCGCGTCCAATGGCCGCCGGATTTGAAACTGGCCAGCTTGCGGCCGGGGGTGGTCAGACGGGTCGGGCCGGGGGTGAAGGGAAACTCCATCAGGGCATCGGTATTGCCCAGATACAGCCTGCCGTCCGCCCAGGCCAGGCCAAAGGGCTGGTTCTGTCCCTCCAGGAAGGTCTCTTGCAACTCGGCCACACCATCGCCGTCGGCATCGCGCAGCAGGATCACCCGGTTCGGGCTGTCGCCGGTTGCGGCGGCGCGTTTCATGGTGACATACATCGCATAGTCAAAGGCGTTGCGAATGCCGCCGGGCGTGAACATCGCCTCGGCCGTCAGCACGTCGCCGTTCGGCAGCACTTCCAGGCTGCGCGGATGGTTCAGTCCGGTGGCAAAGGCGTTGACCTTCAGCCCCGGCGCCGGGGTGGGCATGTGGCCCGGCGCCCATCCCTTGGCCGTGGGCATCTTCAGCGTCGGAATGGTTTGCGGCCGGGCCTGGGGCACGGCAGGCGCGGCCCCGACCGCAGGCACGGCCGTGTCCGCGCCCCAGCGGCGCATCAGGATCATGGCCGCGCCGATCATGGCGATCAGACGGGCGAAGACGGCGGAGACGGACATGGTCGATCCTTTCTGCGGTGGCGTGGCCGGGCGGGGCGGTTCACGGAGCGGGTTTGACGGCCTTCGCCCCGGCTTGCAAGCCGACTTCGCGCTCCAGCGTTTCGACGAGGCGCCGGATGGCGGGACCGGTCGGGCGCTGGGCCTGGGCGGCGCTCCAGACGCA
>JAKALB010000084.1 GCA_021813365.1 Pseudomonadota bacterium
GAACCCCGCCCGTTCCAGCAGACGCGCTGCGCGATCCGCAGTCCATGCCTCAGGGTCGATCGGGGCCAGAACCCCGGCTTCCGGCATTCGCATGTCGCCGCCCTTTCGTCGCGCCACGCCCGAGAATTGAAAGGCTAGGACACTCGGCAGAAAGACGCCATGCATCCCCGGATTATCGCAGCCATAGACTGCCCTTATCGGTCGGCGAGTCCCGGGCCATCGGGATCGGGGAAGGCACGCGCCAGTTCTTCCAGCGTGGCACCATCGCGGGCCATCGCGCGGATGGAAGACCACAGATGTGCGCGCAAGTCCGCAAAGGCCGGCTGACCGCGCGGGTCGTGTTGCCAACGCGGTTCGGGCAAGTCGACGGGCACGATTTCCTCGATCCGGCCCGGACGCGGGCGCAGAAGGATGATGCGTTGCGACAAAAGGATCGCCTCGTCGATGTCGTGGGTGACGAAGACCACGGCCATCCGGCGGCGCGACCACATGCGCAACAGTTCCGTCCGCAGGGTTTCGCGCGTCATTGCGTCCAGCGCGGCGAAGGGCTCGTCCATCAGCAGCACTTCGGGTTCGACCGACAGCGCCCGCGCCAGGCCCACGCGCTGCTGCATGCCCCCCGACAGTTCGTGCGGATAGGCGTCGGCAAAGTCGCGCAGCCCCACCGCGCCCAGAAGCGCCAAGACCCGATCAATCCGCTCGGGGCGGGGCAAGCCGCGCAGCGACAGCACAAAGTCGATATTGCCGGCCACAGTGCGCCAGGGCAGCAGACGGGCGGACTGGAACACCATCGCCAGGTCCAGGTTTGGAACCGGCGGATGACCCTTGACCAGAACCTCGCCTTCATCGGGAGCGATAAGGCCGTTGATCAGCCGCAGGATCGTAGTCTTGCCACAACCGCTGGGCCCGACCAGACTGACGAATTCGCCGGGGCGAACGTCGAAGGAAATGCCCTGCAGAGCCAGAAGCTGGCCGTCCTTGAACGATTTGCCGACCCCGCGCAGCGAAATCAGCGGCGTCAGAGCAGCGTCGTTCACTAACGCGCCTCGGTCATCGCCACGCGCCAACGCCCGAAGCGGCGCTCGGCCTGGCGCAGTGCCGAAGAGATTGCCGTGCCCAGGAGCATCAGCACGATCACCACGGCGAAATAGCGATCCATCTGGAATCGGTTGCCGGCCGTGATCATCAATCCGCCCAGGCCCGATTGCGCCATGGTCAGTTCGGCGATCACGGTGCCCACCGTGGAAATCGAGGCACCGATCCGCAGACCCGACAGGATCGAGGGCAGCGCATCGGGCACCATGACCTGCCAGAACAACGTGCGCCGCCCTGCCCCGAAACTCTGTGCCATTTCAGTCAGATCCTTGTTGGCATTGGCGATGCCGACGGCGGTGTTGATCAGGATCGGAAAGAAGGCGGCGTTCCACACCAGCACGACCTTGGCTTCGGTATACAGTCCGAACCAGACGATGATCAGGGGAATGAAGGCCGCGCCCGGGGTCGAGTTCAGCGCATTGACGAAGGGATCCAGCACACGGCCCAGAAAGGGAAAGCCGCCCAGCAGGATGCCGCAGAAGATGCCGCTGCTGGCGGCCAGCCCAAAGCCCGCCAACAGGACGGTCAGCGATTCACCCAGGGCCCGAAGCATGGTGCCATCGGACCACATGGTGCCACTTTGCTGCAAGACGGCACCAGGGGCGGGCATCACCAGGTTGCCGGCGGCAAGATTCAGCGCCTGCATGCCTGCGATCATGCCGATCACGATCAGCACCTGCACGATCCAGACCCCGCCCCTGGCGCGGACCCGTTCGCGGCGCAGACGTCCGGCCAGCCCCGCGTCCGAGACTTCGGGGATCGCGGGTGGCAGGTCAAGCCGCTGGTTCATCGGGGTCTTGCCCTTAAAGCCTTGCTGGCCGGTGTCGTCGAACCCTGCGCAAATGCCAGTCCGCACGGGCCCCTCGCCGCAAGCCTGGTTCTGTCGGTTGGTCCAAGGTAGTCGGGCCAGGCATTGGAAAGACGAATGAGCAATATTGGCAAATGCGGTGCCGCACCGGGACGCGCCCGCGCCAGGCCTCCGGCGCTGCGGGGTGGCGCCAGGCGGCCGCAACCTGCACATGCCGCGGCGTCAGCGGATCAGGATCGCGCGGAAGTCGTTGACATTGGTGCCGGTCGGCCCGGGCACGAACAGGTCGTCGAGGGCGGCAAAGGCGGTCCAGCTGTCGTTCGCCGCCAGCAGCTGCATCGGATCGAGGCCCCTTTCACGCAGGCGGGCGGCGGTTGTGCCGGCGGCAAAGGCGCCGGCGTTGGTCTCGGTCCCGTCGATGCCGTCGGTGTCGGCGGCGAGCGCCGCAAAGGGCACCTCGGCGGCCGCCAGCGCGAGGGCCAGCAGGAATTCGCCGTTGCGCCCGCCCCTGCCGCGGGCGCGGACGGTGACGGTGGTCTCGCCCCCTGACAACAGCACGACCGGGCGTGCGAAGGGCCGATTGCGCAGCGCCACTTCGCGGGCGAGCGCGGCATGGACCCGGCCCACGTCCCGGGCTTCGCCCTCGATGGAATCGGACAGGATCGCCGCGGGGATGCCCTGCGCGCTGGCCAGGGCGGCGGCGGCTTCCAGTGACAGACGGGCCGAGGCGATGACCCGGCCCTGATGGCCGGCAAAGACCGGGTCGGCAGGATCGGGGGCGATGCCCTGGCCCAGCGTCAGCCAGCGCGCCACCCGGGGCGGCAGCTCCACACGCCAGCTGCGGGCCATATCCAGCGCCTCGGCACGGGTGTGGGCATCGGGCAGGGTGGGGCCGGATGCCACCTGCGCCGGATCATCGCCCGGCACGTCGGACACCACCAGGCTGACGACGCGGGCGGGATGGGCTGCGGCAGCCAGACGACCGCCCTTGATGCCCGAGACCTGCTTGCGGATCGCGTTCATCACCGAAATCGGCGCACCCGAGGCCAGGAGTGCCGCGTTCAGCGCCTGCTCGTCGGCCAGGTCCAGCCCCGGTGGCGGGCTTGGCAAGAGCGCCGAGCCGCCACCGCAGATCAGTGCCACGACCAGGTCGTCGGATGTCAGGCCGCGCACGGCCTCGAACAGTGCCGCACTGGCGGCCAGGCCCGCGGCATCGGGAACGGGATGCGCCGCCTCGATCACGCGGATCGTCCGTGTCGGGCAGGCATAGCCATAGCGGGTGACGACCACTCCCTGCAGCGGCCCATCCCACAAGCGTTCGAAAGCGGCGGCCAGCTGCGCCGCGCCCTTGCCCGCGCCCACCACCACGGTGCGGCCCCTCGGCCTGTCGGGCAGGGCGGCCTTCAGCGCCAGTTCCGGGTCGGCGGCGGCGACGGCCGCCTCGAACAGGTTGGTCAGCAAGATGCGGTCGGCGGGCAGCATCACAGCGCGATGTCGATGACCTGGACGCCCGCCGCCCCGCCGATGCAGGCCGCGATGATGCGCGCCCCCACGGCCTGGTGGGCGGCGTCAGCCAGATAGGCGTCGCGGGCGGCCTCATCGGTGAAGTCGAACCAGAAGCCGTCGCGGAAGCCGTGCACCAGGGGGTCTTCGGCCGAGATATTGCGGAAGGGCTGGAAATCCAGGATGCCCTTGAGATGGCCGCGCAGGGCGGACAGGTCGGCCAGGATCGCCTGACGGTCGCGGGCAGGGGTGGAGGCGGCATAGCGCAGGGCGACGATGTGACGGATCATTCGGGGTCCTTTCCGCCGCGAGGCTTGCGCGTTTCCCGCAAGGCCGCAAGACCCCGTCGAAACGCTGCGCTGGCGGCCGCCGGAAACCCTGCCGGGAATGGGCGGCCGGGAACCGCGCCCAAGTGCGGGTCCGAACGCAGGTCCGAACGCGGGTCCGAACACGGGCCGCCGTGGCAGCATCCGATGCCCGGAGAGGCGATCATGCAGCCCGCCCGCCCACGCCCTCGCCTGATGCGCGCGGGCCCGTCACGGTCAGGGCCTTTTCCCGCAGCCTGGCCCATCCCCGCGCTCGCGTGCATGGCCGGGGTGACGCCCAGGTGGCCGTTCCGGCCAGACGGCAGGTCTGATGGTGCCCCCAGCAGGTCTCGAACCCGCGACCCCCTGATTACAAATCAGGTGCTCTACCAGCTGAGCTATAGGGGCCCGCATCCGGGGATAACTTCATGCCGGGTGCGGTGCAAGGGGGGCAGGCGGGTTCGATCCGGGCCTCAGGCTGTCAAACGGGTCGGAAAGCGGCGCTCACGGCGCTGCGCCGAAAACCGGCTCCTCGGCCCTGACGGGCACATGATCGGCCTCGCCGCGCCCCGTGGCCCCTGCCATGACCCAGACGGCAGCCAGGCCCACGGCAATGACGATCAGCGCGGCCGGAGCGCTTTCGCCGATCTTTTCAAGGCTGGCCAGTTCATAGGCCCGGGTGGCCAGCGTATTGAAATTGAAGGGCCGCAGCATCAGGGTCGCGGGCAGTTCCTTCAGGCAATCGACAAAGACGACCAGCAGTGCGGTCAGGACCGAGTTCCGCATCAGCGGCAGGTAGACCCGCCACAGCACGCCGCCCGCCCCCTGCCCCAGCGACCGCGCCGCCATCGGAAGGCTGGGCGAGACGCGGCCGATCGCGGTCTCGACCGCTCCCGAGGCGACGCCGAAGAACCGCACCAGATAGGCGATGACCAGGGCTGCGGCACTGCCGGTCAGCAGCAGGCCGGGATCCTGGCCGCTGACCGCGAGCACCAGGTCAGCCAACCGGTGGTCCAGCGCCGCCAGCGGAATGAGGACGCCCAGCGCCAGCACGGCACCGGGCGCGGCATAGCCCAGCGTGGTCAAGGGCAGGACCCAGCGGGCAAAGCCGGTTCCGATCAGGCGCAAGCCGTGCACCACCACCAGCGCCGCCCCGACGGTCAGCAGCGCGGCCAGACCGCCGGTCAGCAGCGTGTTGCCCACCGCCTGCCCCAGACCCGGCGCCAGCCAGACCTGCGGCTTCTTCAACGCATGCGCCGCCATCACCGCCACCGGCAACACGAAGCCGAAGGCCAGCGGCACCAGGCACAGGCCCGTGGCAATCCAGGCCGGCGCACCGGTCAGATGCACCGGCTGCACCGGCCGGATCGCGCGCGACGGGCGATGAAACTTGGCGCGGCGGCGCATCAGGCGCTCGACGGCGACCAGGGCCAGCACCAGCACCAGGATGATCCCCGCGATCTGGGCCGCGCCACCGGCATTGCCGCTGTTCAGCCAGGTGGAAAAGACGCCCATCGTCAGGGTCTGGATGCCGAAATGCTGCACCGTGCCGAAATCGGCCACCGTTTCCATCAGCACCAGCGCCACGCCCGCCGCGATGGATGGCCGCGCCATGGGCAGGCCCACGCGCAGGAACAGCCCGGCGGGCGAGGCGCCAAGCGCGCGCGCCACTTCATAGAGCGCGCCGGATTGTTCGCGGAACGCCGCGCGCGACAGGAGGTAGACGTAAGGGTAATAGGCACCGGCCATGACGACCACGGCAAATCCCATGGAATGGACCTGCGGAAACCAGTAGTCGCGGGCGGATTTCCACCCCGCCATGCTGCGGAGAACCGTCTGCAACGGGCCGGAATAGTTCAGGAAATCGACCAGGGCATAGGCGCCGATATAGGCCGGAATCGCCAGCGGGAACAGCAGGGCGTAATCCAGCCACCGGCTGCCCGGAAAGCGGTACATCGCCACCAGCCAGGCGGCTCCCGTGCCCACGGCCGCCGTCAGGACCGCCACCCCGGCCCCCAGCAGCAGCGTATTGGCCAGATAGCGGGGAAGCACCGTCTCCAACAGATGCGGCCAGATATTCTCGGTCGGGTTGAACGCCAGCCAGACCACCGACAGCATCGGCAGCACCGCCAGGCCGGCGATCAGCAAGGCCAGCACCGACCACGGCGACACCGCTGCGGCTGCCCCTGGACCGGCCTGTGCCTGAATGTTTTTCCGGGTCATGCGCCGCGCTTAGCGGAAAGCGGTTTTCCTGTCCAGAAAACCCCGTATGATGCCTGCAAAACAAGCCGAACGAGCAGCAAGGGCAGGATATGCGGATCGTCTACCACCTTGGAGCACATTGCACCGATGAGGAACGCCTGATCCGGTGCCTGCTGAAGAATCGCGGGATCCTTTCCGCTCAGGGCATCGTGGTGCCGGGGCCGAACCGGTATCGCAACCTGTTGCGCGACACGGCGATTGCCCTGAAGGGACAGGCCGCCTCGACCGACACCCAGGCACTGGTGCTGGAACAGATCATGGACGAGGATCGCGCCGACCGGATGATCCTGTCCTGGGAAAACTTCCTGTCCTTCGCGCCCTGGGCCGTGGACAAGGGCAGGCTCTACCCCGCGGCCGCCGAAAGGGTGCGCGCCTTCAGCCAGATCTTTCCGGAAATCGAGGCCGAGTTTCACCTGGCCATCCGCAACCCCGCCTCCTTTCTGCCCGCGCTGTTCGAACGGCAGAAGAGCGACGGCAAGCACGGCAAGACCTATGCCGCTTTCATGAAGGGGGTGAACCTGGAGCAGTTGCGGTGGAGCGAGGTCATCGCCTCGATCCTGGCGGAGAATCCGGGTGTGCCCCTGACGATCTGGTCGGACGAGGACACGCCGCTGATCTGGCCCGAGGTGTTGCAGGCGGTGTCGGGCCACAGCCCGGGAACCGAACTGGAAGACGCCGACGAGGTTCTGGCGCAGATCATGTCGGCCGAGGGACTGACGCGGCTGCGGTCCTATCTGAAATCGCATCCTCCCGCCTCGCCGGGCTTGCGGCGCAAGGTGGTCATGGCGTTTCTGGACAAGTTCGCGTTGCCCGACCGGGTCGAGATCGAAATCGAGATGCCCGACTGGCAACCCGACACGGTGGCGCGGCTGACCGAGATCTATGACCGCGACGTGGCGCGGATCGCGGCCATGCCGGGGGTGCGATTCCTGGCGCCGTGATCCCGGAGAGATCGGGGCCGGCCACGGCAACAGGCAGAAATATCGTGGAAATATTCCTGACCCCGGGGGTCAGATCATTCCCAGGGCTTGCTTGTAGACCTCAAGCACCGCCTCTTCCTCGGCCAGCTCGTCGGGCTTCTTCTTGCGCAGCGCCACGATCTTGCGCATCGCCCTGGTGTCATAGCCACGACCCTTGGCCTCGGCCATCAGCTCTTTCTGCTGGTCGGCCACATCCTTCTTCTCGGCTTCCAGCTGTTCGTAGCGCTCGATGAACTGCTTCAGCTCGTCAGCGGTCACGGCATAGGGGTCAGACGCGTCGGGCATGGGGCACCATGAAAAAGGGTTGGCTGGGCAAGGGCCGCCTTTCCTAGCCCCGGGTCACGGGGCTTGCAAGACCTTGCGCGCGGCAGGCCAAGCGGGTAGGCGCGGGAAACGGATGGAGGTTCTGATGCAGGCGATGGTCTGGACGGGGGTGGCGCTGACGCTGTCGGGGCTGGCGGGGCTGGTCTGGTGCATCGTGCTGGCCATGCGGGCCAAACGGGCGGGTGGCAGCGAAGCCGAGGTCCGTGCCAGATTGCAGCGCGTGGTGGTCTGGAACCTGGGCGCGATGGGCCTGTCGGCCCTGGGCCTGGGCGCCGTGGTGTTCGGCCTGTTCCTGAAATAGCGCCTAGAGGCGGCCGTTCAGGCTGCCGAAATTGCGCCCCTCGGCGATCAGCTGGTCCAGGATCGGCGGCGATGTGTAGAGCGCGGGCAGACGTTCGGCACGCGACCAGAGATCGGCACGAAAAACCATCAGGCCCAGACGGTCGGCCCAGGCCAGCGGTCCGCCTTCCCAGCGCGGGAACAGTCCGGCATGCAGGGCGATCGCATCCACCTCCAGCGGGCGGCGCACGACACCCTCCCCCACCATCCGCGCCCCCTCGGCCGCCAGCGCCACGAGGCAGGCGCGCAGGATCGGCTCGGCCCCGGCGGGCATCGCCGGCAGGCTGACGCGGGCGCCGGTGCCCAGGCCAAAGGCGGCCAGCGCGGCAGTGATCCGCGCACGCGGCGTGCCGGCCTGCTCCAGCGCGGCAATGGCCTGGCCCAGCGCCCGGCGCAGGCGGGCCAGCACCGGGCCGCCAGCTCGGGTAAAGACGGTGCGGGCGCCGAGCCGGCGGGCCAGCGCCAAGGCAAGCGCCGCCAGGGCCGGGTCGGCATGGCCACCCAGCGCGAGTTCGGCGGGGCCGCCGGGCTGATCGGGCAGGGTCAGCGCCACGCCCGACTGCCCCTTGGGCAGCCCGCCCAGCAGGACGCGGCGGGCCTGCGGAATCGTCTCGGGCGCATCGGGTGCTGCCAGGATCAGATCGGCACTCGCCAGGATTTCGCTGCCGGTGGCCGCGGTCAGGCGCGACCAGTCGGCATCACGCGCGGCCTGGGTCAGCCCGCCTTCGGCCAGCAGCGCATCCTGCCGGGCGGCGACGCGGTTCAGGACCGCCACCAGCCCGTCGCGGTCGGCGGCGGCAATGTGCACCGCCAGACCGCTGCCCAGGGCACGCACGATCATCTCGGTCGCGCCCTCTCGCGGCTCCCAAAGGCCCAGCGAGGTGATCCGCGGCTGGCCGGCGGCAGTGATTTCGGCCGGAACCCGGGCGGCGCGGCGCTCGGCCAGCCAGGCGGCCTTCAGGCCGGCGGCTTCTTCGCTGGCGGCCAGATCGGCAAAGACCGTGGATTCCAGCGCCAGGCCGGCCTCGAAGGGCAGAAGGCCCGCCGCCTCGATGCAATCGACCAGCCGGCCCGGCGCCGGCAGGCGCTGACCCGCCAGCCGGGCACGGGTTTCGGCCAGGGCACCGCTCGGGCCATAGAGTTCGGCCAGGGCGCCTTGCCGGGCCGCGGTGGGATTGGGGCCAGGCCGGCGGCAGGCCCAGTCGAGGGCATCATCCATGAGATTGCCGTCGCTGACCTCATCCACCAGGCCGATGGCCAGGGCCTCGGCCGCCGGGATCGGCGCACCGGTCAAGGCCAGGCGCAGCGCATGGCGCCCCCCCACCAGGCGCGGCAGACGCTGCGATCCGCCCGAACCGGGCACCAGCCCCAGATGGATTTCTGGCAGGCCAACCTGGGTTTCGTCGCTGGCGATGCGCCAGTGGCAGGCCATGGCCAGTTCCAGCCCGGCCCCGAGGCAGGTGCCATGCAATGCCGCAATCACGGGTTTCGGAAATTCCTCGATCCGGCGGGCCACTCGACCCAGCGCCGCGGCCCCGGCGACGGTTCCGAAAATCTGCGGGTCCATTCCGGCCGAAAAGCCGCGACCGGCACCGATCAGCAGGATGAACCGCAGACCCTGGTCGGCTGCGGCAGCCTGAAGCGCGGCGTCGAGCTGGGCGATCAGCTCCATGGTGATGGCATTGGCGGGCGGATGGTCCAGGGTCAGGATCAGACCTTCGCCAACGCGATGGCGGCGGATCTCGCCGCCCGGCGCCGTCTGATGCGCGTCATGTGCCACAGCCTGCCCTCCCACCTGTGCATGAAAGCGGTCAAGATTCAGGTTTGCAACGAAAATCCGGCACGGCCCGGCACGGGGGCTGCGGTTCAGACGGGCATGTTGTCGAAGCCGTCCTCGACCGCCGCCTCTTCGGCACGGCGCGCGGCCTCCTTCCCAGCCTCGTCCGGCGGCGGAACCGGCTTGCCGAGCGATTTCAGCACGGCCAGTTCCGCCTCCAGCACGCCGATGGCGGCGGCTTCGGTCGCCTCGACCACTTCGCCCGCCAGGGTGGCCAGCGTTGTCAGTGGATCAGGGGTCTTGGCGGGGGGCGTGTCAGGCTTGGTCATGGCGCACATTTCTGGCAGAAAGGGGTGTAGGGCAGCAGATCCAGGCGTTCGGCGGCGATCTCGGCTCCGCATTTCACGCAAAATCCATACTCGCCGTCTTCGATCCTTTGCAGCGCGGCGCGGACCGCCCGCATTTCGGCCCGGGCGGACAGGCCCATGCCTTCCAGCACTTCGTCGCTTTCGCGTTCGGTGGCCAGGTCTTCCCAGTCCTGGGCCTGGTGCGAATCCAGTTCGGACTCGATCGCGCCCATCCGGCCGGTCAACTCTCTCAGACGGGCTTCCAATGCTGCCTTGCGACTTTCGATGCTGGTCATGCTATACTTCCTCGATGCGATTTCATTAGCCGGTTCGCTCGCCGCGGCCCTTGACGCAGGTCAAACCGCAGGTTCTGCGGACAAACTGCGGCAGGGGGGGTGACATATTCCAAATTTCGAATATATAATCCCCGCAACACGGAAAGGAACCGCGATGAAACCCGATGTCTACGCCTTCTTCGACGAAGCGACAAATACCATTACCTATGTCGTGGCCGACCCGCAGGGCCGCTCCTGCGCGGTGATCGATTCGGTCCTGGATTTCGACTATGCCTCGGGCCGGACCGACACGCGCTCGGCGGATGCGGTGATCAGGTTCATCCAGGACAAGGGGCTGCGGCTGGAATGGATTCTGGAAACCCATGTCCATGCCGATCACCTGTCGGCGGCGCCCTATCTCCAGGAGCGGCTGGGTGGCATGATCGGCATCGGCGAGCGGATCAAGGTCGTGCAGGAAACCTTCGGCAAGGTGTTCAACGAGGGCACGCGATTCCGCCGTGACGGCAGCCAGTTCGACCGGCTGTTCAAGGACGGCGACAGTTTCATGATCGGGCAGTTGCGCGGCGATGTGCTGCACACGCCCGGCCATACGCCGGCCTGCCTGACCTATGTGATCGGCGACACCGCCTTTGTGGGCGACACGCTGTTCATGCCCGACTTTGGCACCGCACGCTGCGATTTCCCGGGCGGGTCGGCGGCCACCATGTACGAATCGGTGCAGAAGATCCTGTCCCTGCCCGACGAGACCCGGATCTTCGTCGGCCATGACTACAAGGCGCCGGGGCGCGACAGCTATGCCTGGGAAAGCACCGTGGGTGAACAGAAGGCGAAGAATGTTCACATCGGCAACGGGCGGTCGAAGGAAGAATTCGTCGCGATGCGCCAGCAGCGGGATGCCACCCTTGCCATGCCGCGGCTGATCGTGCCATCGCTGCAGGTGAACATGCGCGCGGGCCAGTTGCCCGAGCCCGAGGACAATGGCGTCTCCTATCTGAAGGTGCCGGTCAACGGGCTCTGACACCTCCCGCAAGGGAGGGACCATGCCCATCGACTGGATCTACGGATTTCTGGGCGGCCTGCTGATCGGCGGGTCGGCGACGTTGTTTCTGTTGTTCAACGGCCGGGTGATGGGTGTGTCCGGCATCCTGGGCGGGCTGGTCGATGGCACCGGCTGGCGCGACTGGGCCGAGCGGGCGGCGTTTCTGGCCGGCACGGTCGCCCTGCCGGCGGTGGTCGTGCCGCGGCTGTGGGCGACCGAGACGCATATCACCGACAATTACCTGGTGATCATTGCCGCGGGCCTGCTGGTCGGTGTCGGCACCCGGCTGGCCAATGGCTGCACCTCGGGCCACGGGGTTTGCGGAATTTCACGCCTGAGCCTGCGCGGCATCGTGGCGACGGTGTTCTACATCCTCGCCGGGGGGCTCATGCTGGCCTTCATGCGCCATGTGCTGGGGGTGATCTGAGATGGCGCGCCTGTTCCTCTCGCTCCTGTCCGGCGCGATCTTTGGCCTGGGCCTTGCGATTTCCGGCATGACCGACACGACGAAGGTCCAGGGCTGGCTGGACGTGTTCGGCCATTGGGATCCGACGCTGGCCTTCGTCATGGGTGGGGCGATCCTGCCGATGGCGGTGGCCTGGCAGGTCAGCGAACGCATGTTCCACCCGGTGCTGGGCGGCGCCTTTCCCGAGCGGCCCAAACGCGAGGTCGGACCCAACATCGTGATCGGCTCGGTGCTGTTCGGCATGGGCTGGGCCCTGGCGGGCCTGTGCCCCGGCCCGGCGCTGGCATCGCTGTCCTGGGGCGGCGTGGGTGGGGCGGTCTTCCTTCTGGCAATGCTGGCGGGTATGCTCGCAGCACCCCCGATCCGTGCCCGGATCGACCGACTCACCCTGAAAAGGAGTTCCATGGACATCCGCGCACTGACCCCCGACTACGCTGTCTCGCCCCAGATCGACCCGTCCGACCTGGCGGCGATCAAGGCTGCGGGCTTCACCACCATCATCGACAACCGCCCGGATGGCGAGATTCCCGACAGCCTTCAGGCCGAGCGGATGCGCCTGGCTGCCGAGGCGCTGGGGCTGACCTTTGTGTCCAACCCGGTGACGCCGGGCATGTTCACCGATCAGGTGATCGAAACCCAGCGCAAGGCGGTCGAAAACTCCTCCGGCCCGGTCTTTGCCTACTGCGCCTCGGGCAACCGGTCATCCTGCGTCTGGGCGCTGATGAATGCCGGGGCCAAGCCGCTGGAGGAACTGGTCGGCGCGCCAGCCAGGTTCGGCTACAACCTGACGCCGCTGGTGCCGATGATCGAGGCCCGCGCCAGGCGCTGACGACTTGCCCGCGAAGGAACGGGCCGCACTTGCGCGCCCAGCCTGCCACGCTCAGCCCGCCGCGCGCAGGGTCTCGGGCGGGTCGGGCGGCGCGACTGCCGGGGCCACGGCCGTGGCGCGGGCGGCGGGTTGGCTGGCCCGTTGCGCAGCCTTTTCGGACAGGCGCACGGCACGCATGCCGCGGTTCTGGCCCAGCCGGCCCTCGCCCAGAATGCGGCCATCCATGGCCTCCAGCCGGATGCGGTCGATCGAGGCGGTGTGCAGCGGCAGGATCGTGCCTTCTGCCAGGTCCGTCACCTCGACCAGCGGCAAGGACAGGCGGGCCAGGGTGGCCATCAGCGTGCAGGCGGCACCCTCCACGCGTTCGGCCAGCGCCTCGGCAAAGGCGTGATGCGGCGAGGTTTCGGGCACATCCGCATCGTCCTGCGAACTTGCGGCGCAGCAGCCCTCGGCCGGAAGGGCCAAGATCACCTGCCCGGTCCTTTGGCCCAGGCCCAGCGAGACCTGCGCCTGCAACACCTTGTAATCGGCGTCATCCAGCAGCAGGCCCAGCGGCCGCGCATCCTCCAGATGCGAGGCATAGCGGAATCCGCCCGCCCAGGTCAGATCGGCCTCATCCTCCAGCGCGATGTCCAGCCGTTCCAGCGCGGCGTCGATCAGCCCGGCCGACATGGCAGCGTCGGTGCGGGTCGGCTTGCGCGGCGCGGGTGCGCCGCGGTTGACCTTGCCGATCGTCTGCACCTCGACCACCGAGGCCAGCATGTCCGGCGAGAAGATCAGCACGCCCAGACTTTCCGCCGGACCTTGCAGCACGGCGATCAGGGCGCGTTCCGGAACCAGTTCCAGCATCTCGGCCAGGCCCATGCGCCGCATGGTCATGGCCGTCACATCCAGGGCCAGCTTGATCGAGTCGCGCGCCGCCCGGGCCAGCGCCAGCCGCCAGCTGCGGTCGGCCCCGGGTCCGCCATCGGTTTCGGGCGCACGGGCGGCGGCGAGTTTCTTGCGCAGGATGCTGCCGGACGTCGAATCTGCCATGTCTGTCCCCTTCTCGATGGGGCAATCGTGGCAGGCAAAAGTTACCACCGGATTGAGCGAAGCCGGTTTGCGCCGGCCTTGCCTGCGGGTTAGCTTCTGCCGAAGCCGCGCGGATCAAAGATTTACTTTTCATGAATCCAGGAGCAAGCTTTGATGCGGTGGATCGGCACGGCAGGCGCGGTTGAAACCGGCCGGAAAGGAGCGCATCCGATGAACCGCCACACCCCTGCGCAGGAACTGCACGCCAATGTCGCGATCCCGTTCGAGCGCGCCCGGGCGATGCCGAAATCGGTCTATACCGATCCGGGGTTTCTGGCGCAGGAACAGGCGCAGATCTTCGCCAGGGAATGGCTCTGCGCCGGCAGGGCGGAGACCCTGGCCGAACCGGGCGACTACCTCACGCTGACCATCGCCGGCGCGCCGGTGGTCGTGCTGCGCGACCACGACGGGCAGTTGCGCGCCATGTCCAATGTCTGCCGCCATCGCATGTCGACCCTGTTGCAGGGGCGTGGAAGGGTGCGCAGCATCGTCTGCCCCTATCACGCCTGGACCTACAATCTGGACGGCTCGCTGCGCGGTGCCCCGGCCATGGAGCGGAACAGGGGCTTCTGCAAGGAAGACAACGGCCTGCCCGCGGTGCGTTGCGAAGTCTGGCAGGGCTGGATCATGGTCACGCTCAACCCCGACGCGCCCGCGCCCGCCGAACGGTTGCAGGCGGTGCGCGCGCTGATTCCGGCGCTGGACATGTCGACCTACCGCGAGACCTTTCGCGAGGAATTCCGCTGGGCCACCAACTGGAAGATCCTGGCCGAGAATTTCATGGAAAGCTACCACCTGCCGATGTGCCACAAGGGAACGATCGGCGGCGCGACGCGGCTGCAAGACATGGTCTGCCCCGAAGGCAATGACGCCTTCAACTATCATTCGATCCTGAAGGACGACAGCATTCCCCTGGCGCTGGCGCATCCGGCAAACACCACGCTGACCGGCGAAGACCGGATCAGGACCTGGCTGCTGGCGATCTATCCCACGCTGCTGATCACCCTGACACCCGGCTATTTCTGGTATCTGTCGCTGACCCCGCAGGGCCCGGGCGAAGTGAACGTGGTCTTCGGAGGCGGCATGTCGCCGGACTGGCTGGCCGACGCCCGCGCGCCCGAACACCTGAGGCAGCTCAAGGCGCTGCTGGATGAGGTCAATCTCGAGGACAAGGGCTGCACCGAACGGGTGTACCAGGGCATGCTGTCTTCCATGGCCACACCTGGACCCCTGTCGCATCTGGAACGCCCGAACTACGAATTCGCCCGGTATCTCGCGCGCCGGATCAGGATCTGACAACGCCGGCCTGCCGCCCCGCCCCCCGCCCCTTCGCAGAACCCGAGGAAGACCATATGGCGCACCGACGCATTCGCCCCTTCAACACGAAGGACACCTACCCCGAGCAGAAGCTGGACAACGACCTCTGCCACGCCGTCGTCACCCGCGGCGGCACGACGGTCTGGTTCCGCGGCGCCTGCCCGCAGGATCTGGAGACATCGCAAAGCCTGATGACCACCGACCCGGTAGCCCAGACCCACAAGGTCATGCAGAACATCCAGCAACTGATCGGCGAGGCCGGCGGCAAGATGGAACACCTGGTCAAGCTGGTCGTCTATCTGACCGATGTGCGCCACCGCGAGGCGGTCTACCGGACCATGGGCGAATACATCCGGGGCGTGCATCCGGTCTGCACCGGGCTGACGGTCGTGGCCCTGGCCCGGCCCGAATGGCTGGTCGAGATCGACGCGACCGCCGTGATTCCCGACTGACGCTTGGCCCCACCTCTCCGGGGG
>JAKALB010000212.1 GCA_021813365.1 Pseudomonadota bacterium
GATCTATCGTGGGCGCGATCATCAGCCTCTACACGCCGTATTTCCTGACCACCAACAACCTGATGGGCGTGTCCCGCGCCTTCTCTCTGACCGCGATCATGAGCATCGGAATGGTGATGGTCATCATCACCGGCGGCATCGATCTGTCGGTCGGATCGGCGATGGGGCTCGCCTCGCTGGTCACGGCACTGGCCTTTGACGCAGGTTATTCGCAGGCGGCGAGCGTGGGGGCCGGCCTTTCCGTCGGGATCGTGTTCGGGCTGGTCAACGGGCTGCTGATCACGGCGATCGGGTTGCCGCCATTCATTGCCACGCTCGGCACGTTGAGCATCGGGCGCGGCCTGATGTACATGGTCACGCGCGGCGTGCCGGTCACGCCCGCAACACCCGAAAGCTTTGCGGCCCTGGGGCAGGGCTATCTGGGGCCGGTGCCGATTCCGGTGGTGATCATGCTGGTGTTGATGGTGGTGTTTTCGCTCATCATGCGGCGCACCCGCTTTGGCCGGCACATCTATGCCACGGGCGGCAACGAACATGCGGCCCGCCTGAGCGGGGTGAAGACCAACCGTGTCAAGCTGGCGGTCTACATGCTGTCGTCCACGATCGCGTCGCTGGCCGGAATCATCGGGTTCTCGCGCTATCTTTCGGCAGAACCGGCTTCGGGCTTCGGCTCCGAGCTTGACGTGATCGCGGCGGCGGCGATTGGCGGGGCCAGCCTGGCGGGCGGCGTCGGCAGCGTCTCGGGGGCAGTGATCGGCGCGGCGCTGGTGGGCGTGATCGCCAACGGCATCGTGCTTTTGAACATCAATACCTATGCCCAGCAGGCCATTACCGGCGGCGTCATTCTGATCGCGGTCAGTCTGGATGTCCTGCGCAGCAGGCTTTCTGGCGGAAACGGCTGAACCAGCGGCGGTTTCTGCCAGAGGGGTGAAGGGTCAACGAAATCCGTCTCGGAGGGCGAGCGGAAGTGGAGGAGAGACTGATGCGAAACTTTATCAAGACCGCTCGAGCAGCGATGGTCGGCATGGCGATGCTGGCCGGCACCGCAGCCGTGGCACAAGAGATCACCATTGCCGTGGTTCCGAAAGTGGCCGTGCCGTTCTTTGACGACTGCAATGCCGGCGCGAAGGCCGCCGCAGAGGCTCTGGGCGTCAACTATCAATGGGTTGTGCCGCAGAACACGCAGGGCGCCACCCAGGTCAAGATCATGGAAGACCTGATTGCGCGCCATGTCGACGGAATCGCGATTTCGGTGAACGAGCCGAAGTCGGTAGAAGGCGTGATCAAGCAGGCGATGGACGCCGGCATCAAGGTCGTGACCTTCGATTCCGACAGCGCCAACTCCGGCCGCAGCCTGTATATCGGCACGATCAACAAGCAGGCCGGCGTCACCATGGGCAACTCCATGGCCGAAAGGCTGGGCGGCAAGGGCAAGGTGGCGATCATCACCGGCCAGCTGGGCGCCTCCAACCTGAACGAGCGGATCGACGGCGTGAAGGAAGCGCTGGCAGCCTATCCGGACATCGAAATCGTGGCCATCGAAGGCACCGAAGACGATCTGGCCAAGGCCGTCTCGGTGACCGAAGCCATCCTGCGCGGCAACCCTGATCTGGCCGGCATCTTCGGCATGAGCCAGGTCGGCGGCCCGGCCGTGGCCAAGGTTCTGGCCGAGCAGGAATTCGCCGACCGCAAGGGCAAGGTCGCCGTGTTCGCGTTCGACGATCTGCCCGACACCATCCAGGGCGTCAAGGACGGCTACATCGACGGCATCATGGTGCAGCGTCCGGTGACGATGGGCAAGCTGGCCGTCGAACAGCTGGTTGCCCAGATCAAGGGCGAGGCTCCCGGTGGCGATATCGACACCGGCGTGACGGTCGTCAACGCGGACAACCTGGACAGCTACACCAAGTAAGCTGTCCGTCCGGGGGCAAGGCGCACTCCCCGCCTTGCCCCCTTTCCCTATGTCAGCCGAGGCGCCGATGAGCTTCTTTCTGGAAATGCACGGGATCACCAAGACCTTTCCCGGCGTAAAGGCATTGAATCGGGTGGATCTGCAGCTGGCGCGCGGCGAGGTCCATGTGCTGGCAGGCGAGAACGGCGCCGGCAAGAGCACGCTGATGAAGATCATGACCGGGGTCTACAAGGCCGATCCGGGCGGCGTCATCAGGGTGGACGGGCAAGAGGTGACGATCAAGGATCCGGTGGATGCGCGGTCCCTGGGGATCAGCATCATCTACCAGGAGCTCGCGGTGGTCAACAACCTGACCGTTGCCGAGAACATCTTCCTGGCGCGCGAGCCCTTGAACCGGGTCGGCATGATCGACCGGCGCAAGATGAATGCCGATGCGGCCGCGGTTCTGGCCGAACTCGAGATGAATCTCGACCCGACCCGCCTGGTGGGCGGGCTGAGCATCGGGCAAAAGCAGATGGTCGAGATCGCGCGCGCGATTTCCTATCGCTCCAAGCTGATCATCATGGATGAGCCGACCGCCTCGCTCAGCCATCACGAGGCGGCAACGTTGATGCGGATGGTCAGAAAGCTGGCGGCGCAGAATATCGGCGTTGTCTACATTTCCCACCGGCTGGATGAGATCTTCGAAATCGGCGACAGGATCACGGTGCTGCGCGATGGCATGACCGTGGACAGCCGCCCCGTTGCCGAGATGACCCGTGAAATCCTGATCCGCAAGATGGTGGACCGCGATCTGTCACAGCTGTTCGGGGTTCACGCCTCGCACGCCACCGATCAGGTTCTGATGTCCGTCAAGGGCCTGGGGTTGAAGCGGCAGACGGTGCAGGGCGCGCGGGTGTCGGATGTCAGCTTCGATCTGCACAAGGGCGAGGTTCTGGGCTTCTTCGGCCTGGTCGGATCGGGCCGCACCGAGATCATGGAAATGATCTTTGGCCACCGCGCCAGCGTTGGCAGCATCAGCATCGACGGCAAGCCCGTGACGATCCGCGAACCCTCGCAGGCCATCGAGCAGGGCATCGGCTTTGTCACCGAGGATCGCAAGGAACTGGGGCTCGTGCTGGGCATGTCGGTGCGCGAGAATTTCAGCCTGACCCATCTGTCGGATTATTGCCGGCTGGATGTGGTCAACCGCAGACGCGAAACCGATGCCTGCGTGCAATATATCAGGTCGCTGGGCATCAAGACGCCCTCGCCGGAACAGAAGGTGCTGAATCTGTCGGGCGGCAATCAGCAGAAGGTGGTGATTGCCAAATGGGTGGCGCGGCGGCCACGCATCCTGATCGTCGATGAACCGACGCGCGGCATCGACGTGGGGGCCAAGGCCGAAGTGCACATGCTGTTGAACAGGCTGGCCTCCGAGGGCATGTCGATCATCGTGGTGTCGTCGGACCTGCCGGAAGTGCTTGCC
>JAKALB010000213.1 GCA_021813365.1 Pseudomonadota bacterium
CACGACGTTCCGCAGGCAAGGCAGGTCGAGTTGCGTGACCAGCAGAATCTGGTTCGCCATCTCCAGGGCAATCAGGTCGATGGCGGTGTAGCCCTTCGACAAATCGAGCACCAGGTGCGTGAACGTCGCCTTGAGCAGGCCGATCACGCGCTGCAAGTCGTCGGGCGTGACCAGGCTCATGTCTGCCATCTGCACAGGCCGCGGCAGCCCCGCGCACGGTGCGCCGTCAGCGCGTGCGACAGGCAGGCCTCGCGCACCGGCGCCGGAATGTCGGCCGGCACCACATGGCGCGACCCGCCGGGGGCGTATTTCGCGTGATAGTCATACCAGCCGTCGGCGACGATGTCGGTCACCGCCAGCGGCCGGTCGCCCATCACCGCCACGGTCAGCTCGCGCCCTGCCACATAGGCTTCCACCATCACCGTGTCGGGCATATCGGCGGCCAGCTTCGGCGGCGCGTTCGCTGCCTCGCGCACGATGTAGACGCCGACCGAAGACCCTTCGTTGTTGGGCTTGACCACATAGGGCGGCGGCAGGACATGGCGGGCGGACACTTCGGCGGCGGGCGCGATCACGCTGTCGGCCACCGGAAGGCCCGCGGCGCGGAACGCCTCCTTGCTGCGGGTCTTGTCCATCGCCAGCGCCGAGGCCAGCACGCCCGAATGCGTATAGGGAATGCGCAGCCATTCCAGCAGGCCCTGCACGCAGCCATCCTCGCCCCAGCGGCCATGCAGCGCGTTGAACACCACATCGGGGGAAACAGCCGCAAGCTGCGCGGGAAGATCGACGCCCGCGTCGATCTCGACCACCTCGAATCCCGCTTCCCGCAAGGCGGTCGCGCATTCGCGCCCGGAGACGAGAGACACCTCCCGCTCTGCGGAAGGGCCGCCCATCAACACCGCCACACGGGAGGCTGCCCTGCTCGACATGCCTGCCACCGTCGCCTCGATCCGGGCGTCGCGTGCGCCCGTTGTTCTCGTTATCTGCCGTCAACCGCGGGGGCCGGTTCGCCGACCCGCATGATTTCCCACTCTAGCAGCAGCCCGGAGTCTTGGAAAACCCTTTTTCGGACCTCCTCGCCCAAAGCCTCCAGGTCGGCGGCCGTCGCCGAGCCGGTATTGATGAGGAAATTCGGATGCTTCGGCGACATCTGGGCACCGCCCCGCATGGCCCCGCGCAGCCCGGCCCGGTCGATCAGCGCCCAGGCCTTCAGTTCATGCGTGTCGTCCGCCCGCCCGGTCGAGGAATGGCCCGCGGGGTTGCGGAAGGTCGATCCGGCCGAGCGGTCCTTGACCGGCTGGCTGGCATCGCGGCGGGCGATCTGCTCGGCCATCTTCGCCTCCAGCGCGGCCGGGTCGCCTGCCGGGCCGCGAAAGCTGGCCTCGACCACCACCCAGCCGTCGGGCAGCGCGCTTTGCCGGTAGGCGAAGCGCAGATCAGCCGGCGCAAGCCGGACCACCTCGCCCGCCCGGGTGACGGCCGTCACCCCGGTGCAGACATCGGCGACATAGGCGCCATAGCAGCCCGCGTTCATCCGCACCGCGCCGCCGATCGAGCCGGGGATGGTGCGCAGGAAGGCCAGATCCACCCCCGCCTCGGCCGCCCGCCGCGCCACATGCGCATCCAGCGCCGCCGCCCCGGCGGTGACGGTATCGCCCGCGACCGAAATGCCGTTGAAACCCCGCCCCAGCCGGATCACCACCGCTCGCAGACCGCCATCCCGCACGATCAGGTTGGAGCCCACACCCATCGGAAAGACGGAGATGGCAGGGTCGAGGGCCTTCAGGAAGGCGGTCAGGTCATCCGTATCGGCCGGCTGGAACAGCCAATCCGCCGGGCCGCCCACGCGCAGCCAGGTCAGGTCGGCCAGCGGCCGGTTCGGGGTCAGGGTGCCGCGCACAGCAGGTAGGTTCATGGTCGGCAGACTAGGCGAGCGGCCGTCGGAACGGAAGCGGCCGGGCGGGCGAATTCCGTCGCAGGATCGTGCCGCACCGTTTCGGCCAGGCCAGGGCCACGGCTAGCGGCCCTGATGCAGGTGCCGCATCACCCAACGCCCCAGGAACCGCATCGGCCAGCGCAGCATCGAAACGCCACCCGCCAGCACCACAAGGCCGGCCACCGGGCCGTTCTGCAGGGTGACATAGCCCACCAGCGGGATGCCGCTGACGATCAGCGCATAGGCTGCGGGCCAGTGCCAGCGGCGCGGGCCCAGGGCAACGGCGGCGGCGATCAGGGCCCACAGGCAGGCCAGCGTGAACGACAGCATCAGCGCCTCCGCGGATCGGGCCGCTCGACCGGCAAGCCCAGCGCCTTGCGGGCGAAATAGGTCAGCGGTCGGCGGAACATGGACAGGAACGCGGCCAGCGCGACCAGCGCCAGCCATACCGAATAGGTCAGGCCCAGCCAGACGATCAGGACCGGCGCCAGGATCAGCAGCGCCAGCCCCGGCACCATCTGCAACCGCATCGGCAGCATGGCGGTGCCGGTGGCGGCAAAGACCCACAGGACGGCCGCAATCAGGGGCAATTCATTCATGCGAGCTTCCCCGGCAGCGCATTGGCCCAGGCCGAAATCGACCCCGCGCCGAGGCAGACGACCATGTCGCCGGGCCGCGCCTGCTCTTTCACCAGCCGGGCAAGATCGGCCTCGTCCAGGATCGCGCGGGCGTGGCGGTGGCCGTGGGCGATCAGCCCCGCCACCAGGTCATCGCGGCTGGCGCCCGGAATGGGGTCTTCGCCCGCGGCATAGACGTCGGCGATGGCCACGACATCGGCCTCGTTGAAGCAGGTGCAGAACTCTTCGAACAGGTTCGACAGGCGGGTGTAGCGGTGCGGCTGGTGAACCGCGATCACCCGGCCCTTCGTGGCCTGCCGCGCGGCCTTCAGCACGGCGGCGATCTCAACCGGGTGATGGCCGTAATCGTCGATGATCGTGACCCCGTTCACCTCGCCCACCTTGGTGAAGCGGCGGTTGACCCCGCCGAAGCGGGCCAGCGCCTCGCGGATCTCGTCCTTCTTCATGCCGAGGTGGCGGGCGACGGCGATCGCGCCCAGCGCGTTCGAGACATTGTGGTTGCCCGGCATAGGCAGGGTGCAGCCCTCGATCAGGCTGGGGTTGCCCTCGTCGTCCAGCCCCTCGCCTTGCAGGGCCACGTCGAACTGCGCCACGCCATTGTCGAACCGCAGGTTCAGCGCCCGCACATCGGCCTGCGCGTTGAAGCCGAAGGTGGCGATGCGGCGGTCGGTCACGCGGCCCACCAGCGCCTGCACCTCGGGGTGGTCGGTGCAGCAGACCGCGAGGCCGTAGAACGGGATGTTCGACACGAAATCGGTGAAGCCCTGCCGCAACGCGTCGAAGGTGTGCCAGTGTTCCATGTGT
>JAKALB010000085.1 GCA_021813365.1 Pseudomonadota bacterium
ACCGAAGAACGCCAGGATTCGCTCCAGGATGGAGAGGTGGTCGGCCCGGGGCACATACCACAGCAGGAACATCAGGAGCGCGATCTGCACGGGGGCCCAGATCAGCGTGATCAGGCGATACCAGAACAGGTCCGGCTCGGGAGTTTCGGGGTCGGCGTCGTCGAGGTTCAGGCCCAGGACCGTGTCCAGCAGGGCGTAAAGGCCCCAGGTGTAGAGCGGCACCAGGCCCAGCCAGGCACCGCCCTGGGTGGCGCCGATCAGCGCCATGGGAACAGTGCCCAGCGACAGCCAGAACGGCAGGGCGCTGAGCGGGTGGCGCAATGTGTCGGCGGCGATCCGGGTCATCGGCGGTCCTGGCGGCAGGGCCGGGGGGTTTCGCACCCCCCGGACCCCCTGCGGGATATTTGCCGCAAGATGAAAGCCGGGCGCAAGGGACAGGAAGTCACGGCGGCTCCGGGAAGGCCAGATCGTGCGCCTTGCGCATCAGCGTGGTCAGATCGTCGGGGTTGAAGGCGTTGCGTCCCAGGAACGCGCCCCGGTCGGGCTGCGCGCCCTGGGGGGCGGGAGCCGAGAGAACCTGCAGGGCCAGGTGGAAATGGGTGAAGCTATGGGTGATGGTGCCAAGCGGGGTCCAGGGCAGGTTCAGCGGCGGGGGATGGGTGCTGCCATCCCAGCCGGTACCGGGGAAGCCCAAGGTGTTGCCCAGCAGGCCACGGGCGGGGCGGCGTTCGAGGAGCAGGGCACCGTCGGGGCGATGTGCCAGCCACAGCAGGCCCTGCCGCGTGGGTCTGGGCGGTCTGGCGGCCCGGGCGGGCAGTTGCGCAGCGATGCCCTGCGCCCTGGCCTGGCATCCGTCGACCAGAGGGCAGATCGTGCAGGCCGGGTTGCGCGGCGTGCAGATCGTGGCGCCGAGGTCCATCATCGCCTGGGCCAGGTCGCCCGGGCGATCCGGCGCAGCGATGCGCCGGGCTGCGGCGACCAGATGCGGACGGGCGGCGGGCAGCGCGTGGGCAATGGCGAAGAGGCGGGCGACCACCCGCTCGACATTGCCGTCGACCACGGTGGCGGGCAGATCAAAGGCGATGGCGGCGATGGCGGCGGCGGTGTAGGGGCCGATGCCGGGCAGAGCGCGCAGGGCATCCGGGTCGGCGGGGAAGTGGCCATCGTGCCGTTCGACCACGGCCCGGGCGCAGGCCAGAAGGTTGCGCGCGCGGGCGTAATAGCCCAGGCCGGCCCACTCGGCCATCACCGCGGCATCCTCGGCGGCGGCCAGCGCGCGGACATCGGGCCAGAGGGCGGTGAAGCGGGCGAAATAGGCTTTCACCGCCGCGACCGTGGTCTGTTGCAGCATCACTTCCGACAGCCAGACCTGATAGGGGTCGGGCCGCGCGCCGGCCGCCCGCGCCTGGGGCAGCACCCGCCAGGGCAGATCGCGGGCATGGGCGTCATACCAGGCCAGCAGTCGCGGGGCGATGCCGTCGTCACGCAATCTTTATGCCCTTTCCCGTCGAGGCACTGGTCTGATGCCGGCGCATTTGGCAAGAATAGAGCGGCCAGTGGAAAGGACCAGATGCCGCGCAGCCGGAAGCCCGATGCCAAAGCCCCGCCTGACCGACGCCTGCGCGGGTTTGAACCTGCGGCCGGGGTGTTGAAGGACCGCTTGCGTGTGGCGGGCGAAAGCCGTGGCTTTGCCGTGGCGCGGCTGCTGACGCATTGGGACGACATCGCGGGGCCCGGACTGGCGCCGCTGACCCGGCCGGTGAAGGTGTCCTTTCCCAGGGAGGGACTGGGCGCCACGCTGACCCTGCTGGTCGCGCCGGCGCATGGGCCCCAGGTGCAGATGGCCCTGCCGCAGCTGATCGAGAAGGTGAACGGCGTCTATGGCTATCGCGCCATTTCCCGCATCGCCCTGACCCAGACAGCCGCCAGCGGCTTTGCCGAGGGGCAGACCCCCTTTGCCGGCGCTCCGAAGCCTGCCCCTGCCCCCGACCCGGTGAAGCTGGCCGCGGCCGAGGCGCAGTTGCAGCCCATCGCCGATGCCGATCTGCGGGGGGCGCTTGCACTCCTCGCGCGGAACATCTTAACTCGAAAGACATTGAAGGAAGGCCCCTGACCATGACCCTGACCCGCCGCAGCCTGCTTGCGCTGACCCCTGGCCTGATGGCCCTTCCCGCTGGTCTGAATGCCGGCCTTGCCTGGGCCGAAACCGCGACGGCGACCCCGCCGAGTGCCGAGACGATCCAGGATTTCGGCATCGGTGATCCGAATGCCAAGGTGAAGATCGCCGAATACCTGTCTCTCACCTGCCCGCATTGCCGGGCGTTCCATGACGAAGTCTATCCCAGGCTGAAGGCCGAATACATCGACAAGGGCCTGGTGCGGCTGGATTATCACGAGGTCTATTTCGACCGGTATGGCCTGTGGGGCGCCATGCTGGCGCGCTGCGGCGGCGAGATGAAGTATATCGGCATCGTCGACATGCTGTATGACAAGCAGGCCGACTGGGCCGGGTCGGATGACCCGACCGTGGCGGTGGACCAGTTGAAGAAGATCGGCCTGATCGCCGGCATCGACGAGGCGACCTCCGACGCCTGTCTGAAGGATCAGGCCACAGCCGAGGCGCTGGTGGGCCATTACCAGGCATCCATCGCCGCGGCCTTCCCGAACGACAGCTTCCAGGGCACGCCCAGTTTCATCGTCAACGGCACCACCTATGGCAACATGGCCTGGGAAGACTTCAGGAAGATCATCGACGACGAACTGGCCAAGTAGATGACCACTCCGCTGGCAGGCCTCCGCGTCATCGAACTGGCGCGTATCCTGGCTGGTCCCTGGGCCGGGCAGACCCTGGCCGACCTGGGGGCCGAGGTGATCAAGGTCGAGGCGCCGGAGGGCGACGACACGCGGCGTTGGGGGCCGCCGTTCATCACCCGCGACGGCGACACTTCGGCGGCCTATTTCTATGCCGCCAACCGGGGCAAGAAATCGGTGATCGTCGATTTCCGCACCAGCGAGGGCCAGGAAACGGTGCGTCGTCTGGTGGCCGACGCCGATGTGGTGATCGAGAATTTCAAGCTGGGCGGGCTGGCGAAATACGGGCTGGATTACGAAAGCCTGGCCGCGGTGAACCCGGGGCTGATCTATTGCTCGATCACCGGCTTTGGCCAGACCGGGCCCTATGCGCACCGTGCCGGCTATGACTTCATCATCCAGGGCATGGCCGGGCTGATGAGCGTGACCGGCGAGCCCGACGGCCAACCGCAGAAAGTGGGCGTGGCGGTGACCGACATCTTCACCGGCGTCTATGCCGCGACCGCGATCCTGGCGGCGCTGGTGCAGCGGGGGCGGACGGGCCAAGGCCAACACATCGACATGTCGCTGATGGATGTGGCCGTTTCGACCATGGCCAACCAGGCGCTGAATTACCTGGCCACCGGAACGGCTCCGGTCCGGATGGGCAATGCGCATCCCAATCTGGCGCCCTATGCGGTGTTCGATTGCGCCGATGGCTGGATCATCCTGGCCACCGGCAATGACGCGCAATACCGGCGGCTGTGCGGCATCCTGGGTCTGGCCGACATGGCCGAGGCGGCAGATTTCGCCACCAATGCGCTGCGCATCGCCAACCGGGTCGAGATGACGCGCCGGATCACCGAGGCGACGCTGCGCTGGCGAAAATCCGATCTGCTGGCGGCCTGCGAGGCCGAGGGCGTGCCCGCCGGACCGATCAATTCGCTGGACGAGGTGTTTGCCGACCCCCAGGTGATCGCCCGTGGCCTGCAGATCGCCCCCGGCGGCACGCCCGGCGTCCGCAGCCCGATGAGCTTTTCGGGCGCCGACCTGGCGCTGGATCGGCCCGCGCCGCGGCTGGGGCAGGATCAGGCGCTGATCGCCGGGCGCGGCGACTGAGGCCGGCCAGGAGCCGTGGCCTCACACCCCGTCGCCGATGGCACCCGAGCCATTGGCGCAGCGGCGGCGACCGCCGGGGCTATTTGCGGCAGGGCGAAAGGATATGCAGTCTGCAGGCGTGACAGGCTCGTCCAATTGGCCTAGACTGGCCCTCAGCCCCGCGGATCAAGCCGACAGAGCCGGACGGGAAGGGGCGATGAGGCAGCTATGGCAGGATCGAGCAGGTTCCTGACCCCTGAAGGCCGAGGCGGCTGATCCGATGCAGGATTGGCTGGCCCTGTCCGACCATGCGGCGCCACCGGGCGCCCGGCCCGCGTCGGTGACGCGCGGGCTGTTCGTCGTGGAGTTCCGCCTGCCGCTGGATGGGCCGACGGTGCTGCTGAACCACCAGACCCGGGATGGCCGCGCGCTGTCGGTATTCCATGACCCGGCGATCGGTCCTTCGCTGCTCTTGCGGGTGGCGGGGCGGATGCGGCGCTTTCGCATGGATGCGCGCCTGGCGCCCGACACGATCGGGGCCGCACGCATCGGCCTTTGGGTCGATGGCGCCAACTGGCGGCTGACCTACCAGGAGCTGGGCCAGGAAAGCGTGGCAGAGCTGCGCGGGATCGACCCTTTGCCGCTGGACGTCGATCTGATCCGCCAGATTGCCGACCCGATGGGCGGCGCGCTGCGGCATCCGGCGGTGCTGTGGTTCGGCCTGACCCTTTCGGCCGACCTGCCGCGCGCCGCGCCCTGGATCGGCCCCAACACCCCGATCGAGACCGATCGCGGCCCCGTCGCCGCCGGGCAACTGGTGCCGGGAATGCGGGTTCGCACCCTGGATGCCGGGTTCCGCCCGGTGCAGCGGGTGCACCGGATGACGCTGCCTGCCGCCGGTTCCTTTGCTCCGGTCGTGCTGCGCCGCCCGTTCTTTGCGGTCGAGCGCGACCTGCTGGTTTCGGCCGACCAGCTGCTGCTGGTCGCCGGACCATCGGTGGAATATCTGACTGGCGAGGAAGAGGTTCTGGTGCCTGCCGGGGCCCTGGCCGATGGCCGCGCGGCCGAGCGCGACAACCGCCGCGCCGTGATCCACTGTGTTGCGCTGGACCTGGGCGCACCTGCGCTGCTGGTGGCGGATGGCTGCTGCCTGCTGTCGCAGCCGCCGGGGGCGCAGGGATTGGCACTGCCGCGCCGCACCTTGCAGAACTGGGAAATGGTGCCGCTGCTGGCGCTGATGGGGCGCACCAGCCTGCGCCCGGCGGCCTGATCGCGCCACCGGGCGCTTCGGAAGATTCCGCGCGACATCACCGGCGACCGTTCTGGAGCCGCAGGGCTCTGGTCGATGAAGGATTCGAACTCTCGGGGATCGGATCTCTTTCGTGAATGGCAGACCTTCAGTCGAAGAATGGCGTCAACTGCGCCACGATGACCGCGTTCTCTGCCAGCGCCCGGTCCATCAGCGCGCGCTCCTCGCTGTCGATCTCGTCGCCCGCCTTCAGCCGTTCGGCCAGCGTGCCATAGCCAGAGACATCCAGCGGCGCCAGATCCGCCTCTTTCAGGATCGCCACGGTCTCGCGCACCGCTTCGGCCTCGTCCACGCCGCTGGCATAGACGATCAGCGCGGCGCCGGTCGCCTTTTCGGGCAATCCGTCACCCGGCTTGCGGCCGACCTCGACGACCAGCGTATAGACCTGCTGCGGACGTTTCGGCTTCTGCGGCCTGGCGGCACTGTCGTCGTCCATCGTGCTCTCCCCTGATCCATCCGATCTGGCCCCGCAACCCGGCCTTGTCAATTGTGCGGCTATACAAGGCCGCGCTTTGCCTGTATGGCCCGCCACACGGCGCAAGGATTCCGGGTGCAGCAGGCGGGGAGGCCGGCTGC
The DNA here is from genome assembly GCA_021813365.1 of Pseudomonadota bacterium. Lineage (GTDB taxonomy): Bacteria > Pseudomonadota > Alphaproteobacteria > Rhodobacterales > Rhodobacteraceae > Stagnihabitans. The sequence goes on from JAKALB010000085.1 coordinate 5,774, forward strand.
GATGGGAGCGAGGTGCCGGTTCAAGGCTCTCCGGGTGCCTGGGCACCCCCATTTGGAAAACATGATGACCGATCTTCCCGTTGCGGCCCCGCTGGCCGCTGCCCTGGCCGACCGTGGCTATGCCGCCCTGACCGATGTGCAATCGGCAATGCTGACGCCTCAGGCGGAAGGGCGCGACCTTCTGGTCTCGGCCCAGACCGGCTCGGGCAAGACGGTTGCCTTCGGCCTGGCCATCGCGCCCGACCTCCTGAAAGGCGCCAACAGCTTTCTTTATGCCGAAAAGCCGCTGGCCCTGGTGATCGCGCCCACGCGCGAACTGGCGCTGCAGGTCGCCACGGAGCTGAACTGGCTTTACGCCGGCACCACCGCGTTGATCGCCACCTGCGTCGGCGGCATGGATTACCGCACCGAACGCCGGGCGCTGGAGCGCGGCGCGCATATCGTAGTCGGCACGCCCGGTCGCCTGCGCGACCACATCGAACGCGGCAGCCTGGATCTGTCGGGGATCGCCGCCGTCGTTCTGGACGAGGCGGACGAGATGCTGGATCTGGGCTTTCAGGAGGATCTGGAGTTCATCCTGGCCGCCTCGCCCGAGACGCGCCGCACACTGATGTTCTCGGCCACCGTGCCCAAAGAAATCGAGTCGCTGGCCCGCACCTATCAGAAGGATGCCCTGCGCGTGGCGGTGCAATCGGCCACCGCCCAGCACGCCGACATCGACTATCGCGCCTATTCGGTGATCCCGCGCGACCGCGAACACGCGATCTTCAACATCCTGCGCCTGCACGAGGCCAAGACCGCGATCGTCTTCTGCAAGACGCGGGCCAATGTGAACCACCTGCTGGCGCGGATGGGCAATCGCGGCTTTCAGGTCGTGGCCCTGTCGGGCGAGCTGTCGCAGCAGGAGCGCACCCATGCCCTGCAGGCCCTGCGCGATGGCCGTGCCCGGGTCTGCATCGCGACCGACGTGGCCGCCCGCGGCATCGACCTGCCGGGGCTGGAGCTGGTGATCCATGCCGATCTGCCGGGGTCGTCGGAAACCCTGCTGCACCGCTCGGGCCGCACGGGGCGCGCCGGCAACAAGGGGATTTCGGCACTGATCGTCACTGCCGCCGAATACAGGAAGGCCCAGCGTCTGCTGCAGGGCGCCAGGGTGGTGGCCGAATGGGTCAAGCCGCCCTCCGCCGATGAGGTGCAGGCGAAGGATGACGAGCGGATGCTGAACCATCCGGCACTGGCAGCCGCTCCGGGCGAGGAAGCGGTCCTGGCCGGTGCGCTGCTGGCGAAATTCGGCGCCGACCGCGTGGCCGCCGCCTTCATCCGCCTGTGGCGCGAAGGCCGCTCGGCCCCGGAAGTGCTGATGGATGCCGCGCCGCCGCCGGCGCCGTCAGGCACGGCCCTGCCGCCGCGCGAGCGTGGCGATTTCGGCCCTTCGGTCTGGTTTGCCCTGTCGGTCGGTCACAATGACCGGGCCGAAGCGCGCTGGCTGCTGCCGAAAATCTGCGAAGGTGGTGGCATCACCAAGGCAGCCATCGGCGCGATCCGGGTGAAGCAGGACCAGAGCTTCGTGCAGATCGCGGCAGATCAGGCCGGGAAATTCGGCGCCTCGCTGGAGCTGGATCACAACCTGACCATGACCCGGCTGGACGGCGAGCCCGATTTCGACCGCCCCGCCCCGCGCCGTGCATCACCGCCCCGGACCGACCGCCCCGCACCGCGCCCGATGGGCGAGGACCGTGGTGCCGCGCGCCCGCCCAGAGCCTATGTGCCCAAACCGCCGCGCATCGTCGAGGAGGACGAGACCCCGCCGCCGCGCCCCGCGCCGGCCCCGGCCGCGCGCCCCGCTGCCGCCGATGATGCCCCGCGCGGAGATGCGCGCAAACCCCACACGCCGGGCGCCGCCGCTGCCGAACGCAAGCCCTATGTAAGGCGCGACGACAGTGCCGCCCCGCGCAAGCCCTATGTCAGGCGTGACGAAGGTGACGCGCCCCGCAAGCCCCATGCCCCGCGGACCGAGGCCGGAACCACCCGCAAGCCCTATGTCAAGCGCGACGATGCGGGCGCCGAGCACAAGCCATATGCGCCGCGCGCTGCGGCGGCTGGCGCCGAGCACAAGCCATATGCGCCGCGCGCTGCGGCGGCTGGCGCCGAGCACAAGCCATATGCGCCGCGCGCTGCGGCGGCTGGCGCCGAGCGCAAGCCCTGGGTCAAGCGGGACGAGACGACGGTCCCCGGCGAACGCAAGCCGCGCTGGAAGGCCGATGCCGCAGGTGGTGGCAAGCCGCGTTCGGCCGGGTTCAAGTCGCATGGCGGGGCCGATGCCCCCAAGCGCGCCTCCGGGTTCAAGAGCCATGCCGCCGCGGGCAAGCCGGCCCATGCTGCCAAGCCGGCGCGCCCCAAGGCCGATCCCAGCGACACGTCCAGGCGCTTCGTGCCGCCCAAGCGCCCGAAAGGCTGATCGGCCGCCTGCAAGCCTGACCCGGGGAGAATCGTCGCCTCAGCCACGCAGGCGCGCCAGAAGATCGGCGTGCAGCCGGGGCGCGGCGGCCAGAATGCCGTCCGACAGGGGCGGGCTGGTGTCAAAGGTGATCGGCGCACCCTGCCGGTCTGTCACCACCGCTCCGGCGCGCTCGGCGATCAGCGCCCCCGCGGCAATGTCCCATTCCCAACTGGGCCGCAGCGTCAGCGTGGCGTCCATCGCGCCTTCCGCCACCAGGCACAGCCGATAGGCCATCGACGGGCGGAAGCTGCGCCGCAGATCCGGCACCCCGCCCGGCCAGGACTCGGGCCGCAGATTGAAGCCCGAGGTCAGGATCTTCGGCAGCTCCGGCGCGGCCCATTGGCTGGCGCGGATCGCCTGACCATTCAGCGTGGCCGGTCCGTCTGCCTGCGCGGCATAGGTCCGCGCGCGCGCCGGCAGATGCACCACGCCGGCCACCGGCACGCCGCGCCGCACGACGGCCAGTGAGACGGCAAACAGCTCTTCGCCCGCCAGAAAGGCCCGCGTGCCGTCGATCGGATCGATCACGAACAGATGCTCGGTATCGGGCAGGCGGGTATCGGCATCCTCCTCCGACAGCCAGCCATAACCGGGCCTTGCGCTGCGCAGCCGTTCGGCCAAGAGCCGGTTCACCGCCAGATCCGCCTCGCTGACCGGGCCGGCGCCGTCAGGTTTTTCCCAGACTTGCGGGGACTTGCGCCAGAAGCGCATCGCTTCGGCCCCGGCCGCTTGTGCCGCTTCGATCAGCAGGCGCAGGTCACTTTCCGGCAAGCGTCAGCCCTTCGACCAGCAGACTGGGCACCTGCATCGACAGATGCGGCCTGGCATCATTCGCCGGCACGATCCGCCGCAACATGTCGCGCAGATTGCCCGCCACCGTGCATTCATGAACAGCCATTCGGATTTCACCGTTCTCGACCCAGAAGCCCGCCGCGCCGCGCGAATAATCGCCCGTGGTCGGGTTGATCGTGGCACCGATCATCGAGGTGATCAGCAGCCCCGTGCCCATCTGCGCCAGCAGGCCCTCGCGGTCGAGCGTGCCCTGCGTCAGCGCGATGTTCGAGGCCGCTGGCGAGGGCGGGGCCGAGGTCGAGCGCGCGGCGTTGGCTGTCGAATCCAGGCCCAGCTTTCGCCCGGTCGCCAGATCCAGCGTCCAGCTTTTCAGCACGCCGTCTTCCACCAAGAGGCGCCGCCGCGTCGGCAGACCTTCGCCGTCGAAGGGGCGCGAGCCCGAGATCCGGGCGCGATGCGGGTCTTCGATCAGTGACAATCCGCGCGGCAACACCTGCTGCCCCATCGCGTCGCGCAGCCAGCTGGCCCCGCGCGCGATGGCCTGGCCATTGATCGCCCCCAGCAGATGCCCGATCAGCGACGATGCCACCCGTTCGTCGAACACCACCGGATAGGCCCCGGTCGGCGGCTTGACCGCACCCAGCCGCTGGCGGGCGCGTTCGGCGGCCAGCCGGCCGATGGCTGCAGGTTCGGGCAGATCGGCCTGGTGCGTGCGGCTTTCGCCGGCCCAGTCCCGCTCCATCCCCTGGCCGTCGCCGGTGAAGGCCACCGCCGAAACCGACAGCGAAGAGCGCTGATAGCCCCCGGAAAACCCGTTCGACAGGGCCAGATGCATGCGCCGCAGTCCATGGCTGGCATCGGCCTCGACCTGGGTTATTCCCGCCACTTCCAGCGCCCCGGCCTCGGCCTCGCGCGCCATTGCCTCCAGCCGGGCGGGGCTGGGTTCGGGCGCGGGGTCCACCATGTCCAGCGCCGCCAGATCCCAATCGCGCGCCAGCTGATCGGGCCGGGCCAGACCGGCGGTCGGATCCTCGGGCGCCTCGCGTGCCATGGCCACGGCGCGCTCGGCCAGGGCGGCGATCGTGGCTTCGGACATGTCCGAGGCCGAAACGCAGGCCTGCCGCCCGCCGATCAGCACGCGCAATCCGACATCGACCGCCTCGGAACGTTCGGCCTGTTCCAGCGCACCACGCCGCACACCGATCGACTGCGACGTGCCCGCCACGGCCAGGGCATCGGCCGCCTCGGCCCCGGCCTTGCGGGCGGCGTCCAGCAGGCGGTGCGACAGGGCTTCAAGATCGGCTTGCATGCGGGCTCCTACTTCATTGCGTCGGATATGGTCACGAATTTCGGACAGCGCAAGCAAAGGCCGCCCGGATCGCTCCGGACGGCCCAGCCCTCAGCGCCGGCGCGCCTATTGCATCGGCATTTCCATGCCGTTGATCGTCATTTTCTTGTCGGCGAATTCGATGGTCGAAACCAGCGTGTCCTCGCCATCGCCGGGCTGGGCGAACATGCCCAGCATCATCTTGCCCTGCATCGCCTGATCCTGCGGCACCAGGCCCATGGCGACCAGCTTGTCGATCAGCCCGTTCACGCCGGTGGCCTTCAACTCCAGCCGGCCACTGGGTGCGGGCATGCCCTGGAAGGTCTCCATGTCGGAATTGTCAAAGGTAAAGCTGCCCTGCCCGGTCACTTCGGCCCCCGCCACACGCAGGGTCAGCGCATTGATGCCAAAGCTGTTCAAAAGGCCCGGCGGCACCCCGCCCATCGCTGCCTCGGCGCCGGTGTCGGTCAGGTCGGCGGTCAGGGTCGCGGTGCCCTGGGTGTCGATGATCAGCGTTGCCGGGTCATGGGGCAGCGCCGCACCCGGATCGATCATGCCCCACAGCGCATCAGAGACCTTCAGATCCACCAGCTTCACACCCAGCGAAAAATCGGATGGCGAGTCGGATTTCGCGAGCGGCATCAACAGATTGAACGACGCCTCGCCATAGCTGCCCGACAGATCCGGAATCGGGATCGCCGCACTTTCAACCAGCAGCGTCACATCCTTGCTGCCCGAGGACAGGGCGAATTTGTCCTTGTCCATCGTCACCGCGAAATTGCCGCTGCCGATCGCGCCCGACGCCTTGGTCGGCGCGCCTTCGGCCACCACGTTCATCTCGTAAGAGCCGGCGCCATAGCTGAAATCGGAATTGAACCCGAAACCTGCCTTCAGCGCGGCAGTCACGTCCTGCATCGCCTCGGCCCCCAGGAACATGCCCGAGGAGGTGCCGGTCAGGTCGGCCAGAGAAAGCTTCAGCGCGACATCGGTGCCGTCCTTCGAATTCTTTACCGTCATCGACACATCGGCCGATTCGGCGGCCAGTTGGTAGTCGACCTTCTGGCCCGCATCGGCCTTGGCCACGGCATAGGCACCGGTGGCGCCGGTCAGTGCCATGTCCAGCATGACGGCATCGACACTCGGGTCGGTGGCATCGGCGCCTTCGAGATGCAGCTTGATCTCGGGCGCGTCGAGCGCATAGCTGACGGCATCGGGGTTGCCCGAGGCGATGGTGGTCATCCCCGGAACCGCGATGCTGATCGCCATCCGGGCTGCCGGCTGCGTGTCGATCGACGGCGTGTCCATATTGACGTTATAGGTGTCGGAACTGGTCACTTCGACCGTCCCGTCGCCGAGGTCTCTGAAGCGCAACTCGTCGATCGTGCCGCTGGCCTTGGCGCCATCCTGGTCCATCGCCATGGTCAGGCCCTTGACAACCAGCGTGTCGCCTTCGCGGGCTTCGGATGCGGTGGTCAGAGTCTGACCATAACTTTCCGCCATCGTTTTCCAGTTGGCCCAGACATCTTCGGGAGTCACTTCGGCCTGGATTGCGCCGGTCGCATAAAGAAGAGCCATGGCGGTCGTGCCCGCCAAGATCCACGGTTTCATCATAAAGGTCCCCTGTTGGAAATGCGTGGCGCGCATCCTCTGCCCGGGCGGGGCAGCGGTCAAGGGACTCTGGTCTGGCGGGGCTGGTGCGCGGTCACGACCAGCGGATCGTCACATCCGCAGGGCGTGAGCCGCGCGTGACGCGGCGGATGTTCGGCATGTCATTGCCGTCGATCCAGGCGCGGGCAGCCTCGGGCGACTTGCCGTAAAAGGCCCAGCGTTCCTGCAGACGGCGGTCCAGTTCGGGCTCGGGCACGTCGATCATCACCGTCAGATCGAAATGATCGGCCAGATCGGCCCAGGGGGCTTCGTCGAGCAGCAGGTAGTTGCCTTCCGTCACCAGGATCTTGTGCGCCGGGGTGACGATATCGGCCGACCCGCGCGACAGTTCCAGCTTGCGGTCAAAGACCGGGATGGCGACCTCGCCCTCGTCGCGCAGGCGCGACAGCAGGTGGTGATAGCCGGCCACGTCAAACGTCTCGGGCGCACCCTTGCGGTCGCGCTGGCCACGCGCGATCAGGACCGCGTCGTCATAGTGAAACCCGTCCATCGGCACCACTCGGGCCAGCGGGCCCAGCATCTCGACCAGAGCGGCCGAGAGGGTGGATTTGCCCGCGCCGGGGGGGCCGGCAAGGGCGACGATGAACCGCCCTTCCGCCTCGCTTGCCCGCTGGGCGATCAGATCGGCCAGCGCGTCGGGCGTCATGCAGCTCTCGCTCATGCCGCCTCGTCCAGATCGTCCGGCAGCTTGGCGCCAGTCATGTAGGCCACCGCATCCGACATCGAATGGCGTTTCGGATCGATCACGCACAGCCGCCGCCCCAGCCGGTGCACGTGCACGCGGTCGCAGACCTCGAACACATGCGGCATGTTGTGGCTGATCAGGATGATCGGGATGCCGCGCGAACGCACGTCTCTGATCAGGTCCAGAACCCGGCGGCTTTCCTTCACACCCAGGGCGGCGGTCGGCTCGTCCAGGATCACCACCTTCGATCCGAAGGCGGCGGCCCGCGCCACCGCCACGCCCTGACGCTGGCCACCCGACAGGGTTTCCACCGCCTGATCGATGTTCTGGATCGTCATCAGACCCAGTTCCGACAGCTTTTCCCGGGCGAAGGCGTTCATCCGGGCCCGGTCGGTCATGCGGAAGATGCTGCCCAGAATCCCGGGCTTGCGCCATTCGCGGCCCAGAAACATGTTGTCCGCGATCGACAGCGCGGGCGACATGGCCAGCGTCTGGTAGACCGTTTCGATCCCTGCCTGGCGGGCATCGTCAGGGCTGCGGAAATGGACCGGCCTGCCTTCCAGTTCGATCGTGCCGTGGTCGGGGATCACCGCCCCCGACAGGGCCTTGATCAGCGTGGACTTGCCGGCGCCGTTGTCGCCGATCACGCCGAGAATCTCGCCCGGATAAAGGTCGAAATCCGCGCCGTTCATGGCGACCACGGTGCCGTAACGCTTCATCAGGCCACGCGCCCTGATGATCGGTTGCAGATCGGGATGGGTCACTTCGAAGCCCTCCGCAGATATTGGTCCAGGGCGACGGCGATGATCACGAGGCAGCCCGTCGCAAAAGTCTGCCAGTAGCTGTCGACCCCTGCAAGCGCCAGGCCGGTGATGAAAACGCCCACGATGATGGCCCCCAAAACCGAGCCGACGATCGAGCCGCGCCCGCCGAACAACGAGGTGCCGCCGATCACCACGGCGGTGATGCTGTCCAGGTTTATGGTTTCGAACCCGATGGGCGAGATCGTGCCGACCCGGCCCACCGCCACCCAGGACGCAAAGCCGCAGATGAAACCGGCCACGCCATAGACGCTGATCAGGGTCTTGTCGACATTGATGCCCGACAGCATCGCGGCATCGGCATCATCGCCGATGGCATGGACGTGCCGGCCCCAGGCGGTGCGGTTCAGCACATACCAGGCGATCACGGCCAGGATCAGCAGCATGATCATGCCATAGGTCACGGTCGCGCCCAGGAACTGGAACTTGTTGCCAAAGAACAGCAGGCCCGCGGCCTTCTGCTCGATGTCGACGTTGCGGATCGATTCCGAATGCGAATAGGCCAGTTTCAGCGCGCGAAAGATCGACAGGGTGCCCAGCGTCACGATGAAGGGCGGCAGCTTCATCTTGGTGACCAGGACGCCGTTGAACAGGCCCATCAGCGTGCCGACGGCAATGCCGATCGGGATGGCGAAAACCGGGGACAGGCCCGATGTCACCGCCAGATTGCCCATGATCAGCGACGACAGGATCAGGATCTCGCCCACCGACAGATCGATGCCGGCGGTCAGGATCACCACCGTCTGCGCCAGGGCGACAAATCCGGTGACCGTTACCTGTTGCAGCACGGTGGTCAGCGCGCCCAGACCGAGGAACCTGGAATTGGCAAGGCCAAAGCACAGGACGGAAATCACCAGCACCAGGGCCGGGATCATCGTCGGATTGTCGCGCAGGAAGCCCCGCAGGACGGCGACCGCGGTCTTGTCATCCTTGTCGAACTGGGCAACGGTCTTGTCGGCCGCGTCAAGCTTGGCCTCGAAATCCGAGATGGTTTTGGTTGGAGTGTCTGGATTGCTCATCGCCGCGGATGCCTCCCCTTCAGAGCCGCACGGAACGACCCGGCCTGCATGCGCGGGGTTCCGGTATGAAGAAGGGCGACTGTAAAGCCGCCCTTCCATTAATCAAGGCAGACGATGCCGTCAGACCGATGGCCCGATCAGCCCCAGCAGAGCTCGGTGCCCTTGGTGCTGTCGATCGACGGCACACCTTCGACCGGCTTGTCGGTCACCAGGTTCACACCGGTGTTGAAGAACGACAGGCCTTCCGAAGCGGCCGGCTTGGTGCCGTCCTTGGCATAGGCCACGATCGCCTCGATGCCCTTGGAGGCCATCAGCAGCGGATACTGCTGCGAGGTCGCGCCGATGACGCCGGCCTTGACGTTTGCAACGCCCGGGCAGCCGCCGTCGACCGAGACGATCAGCGCCTGACCTTCCTTGCCCGCGGCTTTCAGCGCCTGATAGGCGCCTTCGGCGGCCGGTTCGTTGATCGTGTAGACCACGTTGATGTCGGGATCCTTGGCCAGCAGGGTTTCCATGGCCTTCTGGCCGCCTTCCGGGTTGGCGTCGGACGATTCATGACCGATCAGATCGG
>JAKALB010000002.1 GCA_021813365.1 Pseudomonadota bacterium
GCGGGCGGGCTGCGGGAGGGCTGTCTGCCCTCCCGGACCCTCCCGAGGATATTTGGGGCAAGATGAAGGCAGCGGGATGGAGTTTCTGACAACGGCCTCCGGGCGGCGGCTGGCTTATGATCGGGTGGCGGGGCAGGGGCCCGGCGTGGTGTTTCTGGGCGGCTTCCGTTCGGACATGACCGGGACCAAGGCGGTCTGGTTGCAGGAATGGGCGCAGGCGCAGGGGCGGGCCTTCCTGCGGTTCGACTATTCCGGCCATGGCGCGTCGGAGGGGGATTTTCTGCAACTCGGCATCGGCGACTGGCTGGCCGATGCGCTGGAGATGGTGGACCGGCTGACCCGGGGGCGCCAGGTGCTGGTGGGCTCGTCCATGGGCGGCTGGCTGGCGCTGCCGGTGGCGCAGGCGCGGCCCGAGCGGGTGCAGGGTCTGGTGGGGATCGCCGCGGCGCCGGATTTCACCATGGATGCGATGGAGCCGGGTCTGACGCCGGCCCGGCGTGCCGAACTGGCAGCGCGGGGGTTCTACATCGAACCGTCCCCTTACGACCCGGCCGGCTATCCGATCACCCGCGCGCTTCTGGAGCAGGGAGCGCGCCATCTGGTGCTGCGCAGCCCGCTGCACCTGCCCTTTCCGGTGCGGCTGCTGCATGGCACGGCCGACCGCGACGTGGATGTCTCCGTCGCCCTGCGCCTCTTGTCGCACATGACCTGTCCCGACGCCCGCCTGATCCTGGTCAAGGACGCAGACCACCGCTTTTCGGCCGTGCCGAACCTGGAATTGACCGCATCGGTGATTGCCGAACTGCTGGCCTGCGGTTCGTGAGGCCGGCCCGCGCCCGGCGGGGCAAGGCTGCCGGGCCGGATGCGTATCGCCGGGGCCGGCGGGGGGAGGACGGCTCAGGTGGTTGCCGCCAGCCGCACGCCGGGCCTCGCCTGCCGGCCGGGCTGGCCGGAATGCGCGTCGATGAAGCCCAGAACCAGCGGGCGGATGTTCAGCCGCCAGCTCTTTCCGGCAAAGATGCCGTAATGTCCGGCGTCCGGCTCCAGATGGTGCGCCTTCCTGGAGGCATCGAGCCCGGTCAGCAGGCTCAGCGCCGCCACGCATTGTCCGGGGGCCGAGATGTCGTCCTTCTCGCCCTCGACCGTCATCACCGCGACACGGCTGATCGCGCCGATATCGACCCGCTTGCCCGCCACGACGAAGGCATTCTTCGCAATCTCGCGGTTCTTGAAGATCCGCTCGACCGTCGACAGGTAGAATTCCGCCGTCATGTCCATCACGGCCAGATATTCGTCATAGAACCGGTTGTGCGCGTCATGATCGGCGGCCTCGCCCCGGGCCACGCGCATCACCTGTTCGGCAAAGGCGCGGGCATGGCGCTCGGCGTTCATCGACATGAAGCCCTGCAGTTGCAGCAGCCCCGGATAGACCAGCCGCCCCACGCCCTTGTAGGTGAAGCCGACGCGCTGGATCGCCAGGTTCTCCAGCTGGCCCATCGTTACCCGCCGGCCAAAGTCGGTCACATCGGTCGCCGCGGCGTCAGGGTCCACCGGCCCGCCGATCAGCGTCAGGCTGCGCGGCTGTTCCTCGGGGTGTTCGCCCGCCAGATAGGCCGTGGCGGCCAGGGTCAGCGGCGCGGGCTGGCAGATGGCGATCACATGGGTGTCCGGCCCCAGGTGGCGCATGAACTCCACCAGATAGAGCGTGTAATCCTCGATATCGAACTTGCCGACACTGACCGGGATGTCGCGCGCATTGTGCCAGTCCGTCACATAGACGTCGCAATCCGGCAGCAGGCTCTGCACCGTCGAGCGCAGCAGGGTGGCGTAATGTCCCGACATCGGCGCCACCAGCATCACCTTGCGCGCCATGGGCGGGCGCCGGCGCACCAAAAACCGGATCAGGTTGCCAAAGGGCTTTTCGACCGCCGTGACCACATCGACCAGGTGATCCTGCCCCTGTGGCCCCACGATCGACCGGATGCCCCAGTCCGGCTTGGCGGTCATCCGGGCAAAGCTGCGTTCGGTCACTTCGCCCCAGGCGGCGATCAAGGGGATCGCCGGGTTCATCGACAGGGCGAAGGCCGGATAAGAGGCCATGGCCCGAGCGGTGGCGCCCACCCACTCGGCCGTGTTGCGGGCGCTTTCCATCCAGTCGTAGGTGGCCATATACTTCATGTCGGGTCCTTGCCTTGAGCCGGCCGTTTCGTCGCATCGCAGCGACGTCGACGCAACTTTATGCTGCATAGCGGCAAGATTAGGGAAGAAAGTTTAACATGGCAACCGAAGACGGCGATGACGCAGCGGCCCGGCTGGAAAAACTGCAGGCCAATCTGGCTCGCCTCGAGGTGCTGAACGCACGGCTTGTCGCCGCCCTCTCCCGCCGCAAGCCGCATGACCCGGCGCTGGATGGCCCCAGCCAGGAGGTCTATCTGAAGGCCGCCCAGGCCTGGCTGGCCGGCATGATGCAGAATCCGGCGCGCGTGATCGAACATCAGGTGAACTACTGGGGCAAGACGCTGCAGAACTATGTCGCGACCCAGCAGGCCCTGCTGAAGGGCGAAAAGGTCGAGCCCGTGGTCGAGGCGAAGGACAAGCGGTTCGCCAATCCGATCTGGGATGAAAACCCCGCCTTCGCCTATCTGAAGCAGCAGTATCTGCTGAATGCCAGGGCCGCGCAGGATGCCGTGGCCGACATGACCGACATCGATCCGAACGATCGCAAGCGGGTGGAATATTTCACCAGGGTGATCGTCGACATGTTGGCGCCGACGAACTTCCTGGGCACCAACCCCGATGCGCTCGAGAAGGCCATCGCCACCGATGGCGAAAGTCTGGTGCAGGGCCTGGAAAACCTGGTGGCCGATATCGAGGCCGCCAATGGCGAGTTGCAGGTGAGCCTGGCCGATCGCAACGCCTTTACCCTGGGCGAGAACATCGCCGCCACCCCCGGCGGCGTGGTGTTCCGCAACCGCCTGTTCGAGCTGTTGCAGTACACGCCCGGCACCGCGACCGTGCACAAGATACCCCTGCTGATCTTTCCGCCCTGGATCAACAAGTTCTATGTCCTGGACATGAAGCCTGCGAATTCGCTGATCAAATGGATCGTGGACCAGGGCTTCACCGTATTCGTGGTGTCCTGGGTCAACCCCGACCCGTCCTATGCCGAAACCTCGATGGACGACTACATCCGCGAAGGTTTTCTCACCGCCATGGCCGAGGTGCGGCGGATCACGGGCGAGCCGCAGATCAACACGGTGGGCTACTGCATCGCCGGTACGACGCTGGCGCTGACCCTGGCGCATCTGCACCGCGCCCGGGACCGTTCGGTGAATGCCGCCACCTTCTTCACCACGCTGACCGACTTTTCCGATCCGGGCGAGGTGGGCGTGTTCCTGGCCGACGATTTCGTCGACGGGATCGAGCGTCAGAGCCAGATCGACGGGATCCTGTCAAAGACCTTCATGGCGCGGACGTTTTCCTTCCTGCGTCCGAACGAGCTGATCTATCAGCCGGCGATCAAGAGCTACATGCTGGGCGAGGCGCCCCCGGCCTTCGACCTGCTGTTCTGGAACGGCGACGGCACGAACCTGCCCTGCCGGATGGCGCTGGAATACCTGCGCGGCCTGTGCCAGGACAACGGGCTGGCCAGGGGCACCTACAAGGTGTTCGGCAAGGCGGTGCACCTGTCCGATGTGCAGGTGCCACTCTGCGCCATCGCCTGCGAGACCGACCACATCGCCGCCTGGCGGGCCAGCTTCAACGGCGTGGCGCAGATGGGCTCGCCCGACAAGACCTTCATCCTGTCGCAGTCAGGCCATATCGCCGGGATCATCAATCCGCCCTCCAAGGGCAAATATGGCCATTACGCCGGCCCCGCGCCGGAAGGATCGCCCGACGACTGGCTGAAGGCCGCGCATTTCCACCCGGGCAGCTGGTGGCCGCGCTGGGGCGCCTGGCTGGCCGAACGCTCGGGGCCGCTGATCCCCGCCCGGCCGCTGGGCGATTCGGCGCATCCGGTGCTGGCCCCGGCCCCCGGCACCTATGTGGCCGCCGTCCCCGCGGCCTGAGGCCGGGCTGAATCCCAGTCCGCTCAACCGCTTGCGTCCTGCGCCGCCCATGCCGCCACGGCAATGCTGCGATGCAGAAAAACCCTTGAATTTCTGCATCGCAGCATGTATATCTGTTGCATCGCAAACGGGCCGACCGTCAAACCCGCCGACCCCACAGGAGCACATGAAATGACCAAGACCCCGGATTACACCAAGGTGATGCAGGACATGATGGCCTCTTTCCCGGTGGACATGTCGGCCTTCCAGAACGCCTTCAAGAGCCAGGCCGCCTTTGGCGAGAAGCTGTCGAAAGTGGCGCTGGAAGCCGCTGAAAAGTCGACCGAAATCTCGTCCAAATGGGCCAGGGAAACCATCGCCCGGCTGGGCGTGGCCGCGAAGGCCAAGGTCGAGGTGGCCGATTACGCCAGGTCCGCGACCGATTTCGCGACCCAGCTGGCCGAACTGGCCGCCGAGAATCTGGCCGCCTACGCCGAAGTGGCGAAGAAGGTCCAGATGGACACCGTCGAACTGATGCTGGCCGCCGGCAAGGATGCCTCCGAAGAGGCCACCGCCGCCGTGAAGAAGGCCACCGCCGACGTGACGAACGTGGCCAAGAAGGCCGCCGCCGCCGCCAGGTAAGGCGCACCGGAGCGCAAGCGACGTCTCCTCCCTTCCTCCTCCCCGGGAGTCGAGACGAAGGGCGGGCGAAAGCCCGCCCTTTCCTTTTTTCTGCACCCGCCCTAAGCTTCTCTGCGGTTGCACATCGCCCGTGCAGGCTGGGAGGGTCGAAGAATGGCTGAAGCCACCAAACCGCTGCTGATCAAGCGCTATGCCAGCCGGCGTCTCTACAATACCGAAACCTCGGATTACGTGACGCTGGAAGACATCTCGGGTTTCATCCGCGCCGGCCGCGAAGTGCAGATCGTCGATCTGAAGACCGGTGACGACCTGACCCGGCAATACCTGTTGCAGATCGTGGCCGAACACGAATCCAAGGGCGACACGGTGCTGCCGACCAATGTGCTGACCGATCTGGTGCGCAGCTATACCACCGGCATGCAGGCCGTGCTGCCGCAATTCCTGTCGGCCAGTTTCGACATGCTGCGCGAAGGCCAGTCCAAGCTGCTGGAAAACCTCAACGCCATGCCGAACCCGCTGGTCGGCCTGCCCGCCTTTGATGCGCTGCGCAAGCAGCAGGAAGCCTTCCTGAAAACCATGATGGGCGGTTGGGGCGCCGCCGGTGGCACCACCGGCCCGGCCAAGGAAGACGCAGCCGCGGGAGATGCCCCGGCCGGCGCCGATGAGCTGGCCGAGATCAAGCGCCAGTTCGCCGAGTTGCAGAAGAAACTGTCCAAGCTCTGACCAAAGGCGCGCCCCGGATGCCAGACACCTCGGGAAGGGTCACGCTCTGGGGCATCGAGGTGTTCCTGGCCGTGGCAGAAGAAGGCGCCATTTCGCTGGCCGCCCGGCGGCTGGGCGTTTCACCCTCGGCCGTCAGCCAGCAACTGACCGGAATCGAATCCGCGCTGGGCGCCGTCCTGCTGGATCGCTCGGCCCGGCCGATGCGCCTGACGCCGGCCGGCGCCATGTTCCGCCGCCACGCCCAGACCATCCTGAATGAAGAGGCCGCCGCCCGGGCCGAACTGGCGGTCTCGGACCTGACCGGCCTGACCACGTTGCGCCTGGGCATGATCGAGGATTTCGATGCCGAGGTGACGCCTGCGCTCCTGACCGCGCTCAGCCTGGATCTGAAGGGCTGCCGGTTCCTGCTGGAAACCGGGGCCAGTCACCGCCTGCTGGATGCGCTGGAATCGCGCGCGCTGGATGTGATCGTGGCGGCCGAGGCCGGGGCAGACGCCAGCGACGATGGCTGGCGCGAGGTGCATGCGATCCTGGTGGAACCCTTTGTCGCGGTGACGCCCAGGGGCCGGGGCACCGATGGTCTGCCCCTGATCCAGTATACCGCCCGGCATCTGATGGGGCGCCAGATCGCCGGCCACCTGGCCCGGCAGAACCTGCACCTGTCACACCGTTTCGAACTCGACAGTTACCACGCCATCCTGGCCATGGTCGCCGCGGGCGAAGGCTGGACGATCCTGACCCCGCTGGCCCTGCACCACGCGGC
Source organism: Pseudomonadota bacterium (assembly GCA_021813365.1). Classification (GTDB taxonomy): domain Bacteria; phylum Pseudomonadota; class Alphaproteobacteria; order Rhodobacterales; family Rhodobacteraceae; genus Stagnihabitans. Next base: position 6,178 of record JAKALB010000002.1, read on the forward strand.
CAGGTTCCGTGCCGGGGTGGATGTGGCGCCATTGCCCTTCGCCGCGCTGGACCGCAGCCTGTCGCTCTCGGCGCGGGGCGGGGTTCTACAGGACATCCCGGGTCAGGTGGCGGGCCGGCTGCGCAGCCTGGTGCAGTCCCGCGTCATTGCCCCGGCACTGGCCGACTGGCCCTGGATGACAGACGCGCTCCGCCTGCTGTGACCCCACCGCATCTTTCGGCCGGATTTCCCTGATGGCCTCGTCGCGGGGCTCGAAACCCTGACCCTGCGGCCCGGCCCGACCGGGCCGGCGCGACGGCAGAGCCGGCACGAACGCCGCACCGCAATCACGCCGGATTCGCCCCGGTTTCCTCGGCAATATCGGCGGTTCAGCCCTTCACATCCTCGGCCGCGCCCACCAGCGCCGCCGCGATGAAATCCAGCTCCGCCTCGGAAAGACGGGTCGGCAGGCGCACATCGCAGGCCCGCATCAGCATGGCGCGGGTCTGCGGCAGGTCGGGCATCTCACCCAGGAACTGCCAGTTCCAGAACGCGCGGGCATTGTCCTGCGACAGGCCGAACACCTGCACGGAAACACCACGCCGCTTGGCCGCCGCCTGAAAGGCCCGCGCCTCGGCATCCGACCAGTCACCGGCCAGGTTGAACTGGATGGAATCCGGCGCCCGTTCCTCTGGCGGCAGGGCCGGCGGCACGCTCAGCCAGGCGCTGTCATTCAACCGGGCGGCCACCCGGTCATGCCCGGCCCGGCCCTTGGCCACCCGGGCGTCAACCTCGGGCAACTGCGGGCGGATCACCGCCGCCGACAGGTTCTGCATGCGCATGTTGTAAAGCGGCAGCTTGTTCTGCCACAGCATGTAGCTGTTCTGCAGCCCAGGATGCTTCTTCCAGTTCTGCTCATAGGCGCCCGACATGATGACGGCCCGCGCCGCCAGTTCGGGATCGTCGGTGATCAGGATGCCACCTTCGCCGGCATTGACCAGCTTGTAGGACTGAAAGCTGAAACAGCCAAGCTTGCCGATCGTGCCGATCTTCCTGCCCGCCCATTGCGTGCCCAGCGAATGCGCTGCATCCTCGATCACCGGGATCCGGGCGGCATCGCACAGGGCCATGATCGCATCCATGTCCGAAGTATGCCCGCGCATATGGCTGATCAGCACGGCCCCCGCGCCTGGCAGCTTGGCGGCGAAATCGTCCATGTCGACGCGATAGTTGCTGCCCACCTCCACCAGCACCGGCACGCAATCGGCATGCACCACGGCCGACGGAACGGCGGCAAAGGTAAAGGCCGGGATCAGCACCCTGGCTCCGCGCGGCAGGTCCAGCGCCTTCAGGGACAGGAACAGCGCCGCCGAGCAGGACGAAACCGCCAGCGCATAGCGGCTGCCCATCATCTCGGCAAACTCCTGCTCCAGCAGCGCCACCGGCGCGCCCTCGGCGGCGGTATAGCGGAACAGATCGCCCGAGATCAGCAGGCGCTCGATTTCCAGCCGCGCCGCGTCCGGGATCGGCTCGGCGTCATAGACATTGGGGGCGAGGATCTGTCCGTCTGGCGCCATGGCGATTCTCTGCGGCTTTCCTGAAACTCTTGTTGAGGAAATCTTAAACAGACTGGACGTGACACGCCAGTGACAAAGGCGACCGATCGGGGAAATGCGCCGACCCGGGGCGGCGTGCCGGTGCCATGCACCGCCCGCGCGATGATCGGCCCGGGCTGTCGGCTGGGCTGGTCGGCTACAGCCCCAGCCGGTCGCGCAGCCCATACCAGGTCATCGCCAGCACCAGCAGCGGCCAGCGCAGCGCCACGCCGCCGGGGAAGCGGGGCTGGGGCAGGCTGGCCATCAGGTCGAAGCGTTCCGCCGTGCCCGCCACCGCCTCGGCCATGAGCGCGCCGGCCAGCGTGGCCATCGCCACGCCATGCCCGGAATAACCCGAGGCCGAAAAGACGCCGGCCGCCGGCCGCGCGAAACAGGGCATCCGGTTCATGGTGATCGCCAGCGTCCCGCCCCAGGCATAGTCGATCCTCGTGCCGGCCAGTTGCGGATAGATCTCCAGCATCGGTTTCCTGACCGTCTTCACGATGTCGGGAAAGCGCCAGCCGTAGCTTTCGCCACCTCCGAACAACAGTCGCCCGTCTTCGGTCAGGCGCCAGTAATTCACCACGAATCGGGTATCCGCCACCGCCACCGGCTCGGCCAGGATCTCGCGTGCCATCTCGCCCAGAGGCTCGGTCGCAAGGACGAAATTGTTGATCGGCATCACCCGTGCCGCCACCGTCCTGTCCAGCCGCCCCAGATAGCCATTGCCGGCCAGGATCACATGGTCGCAGCAAACCTCGCCCCCGGCCGTCCGCACCACCGGCTTCGGCCCCGGCACGACCTGCACCACCTCCGACCTTTCGAAGATCTCGGCCCCGGCCGCCTGCGCCGCCCGGCCCAGGCCGATCGCATAGTTCAGCGCATGCAGATGACCCGCATCGCGGTCGATCTCGCCGCCCTTGAACACTTTCGATCCGATCAGCCGCCCGATCGCACCACGATCCAGCGGCTCCAGATGCGGATAGCCGTAATCGCGCCGCAGCTTCTCGGCGTAACGATGCGCATCGCGCACCTGGGCCTGCGTCCAGCAGGCATGTGCCACGCCGGGATGCAGGGTCACCGGCATCGCATGATCGACGATCAGCCGCTTGACCAGCCCCTTCGCCGCTTCGGCCAGGTTCCACAACGCATGTGCCGCATCGCGCCCCGCCTGCCTTTCCAGCCAGACCTGATCCTGCCGCTGGCCCGACCCGACCTGACCGCCGTTCCGCCCCGAGGCGCCAAAGCCCACGCGCTGCGCCTCCAGCACCACGACGTGGTATCCCCGTTGGGCCAGATGCAGCGCCGCAGACAGGCCGGTATACCCCGCGCCCACCACGCAGACATCGGCCCGCACCGCCCCCGCCAGCGCCGGCTGTTCGGCAAAGGCCGCCCGCGTGGCCGCATACCACGAGGCGGGATACTCCCCCGCCTTGTCATTCACATGCAAGAGGTTCATGCGCCTACACGTTCAGCAACAGATGTTCCCGCTCCCAGGGCGAGATCACCTGCTGGAACTCCTTGTATTCGTTGCGCTTGACCGAGTTGTAGACCTTGTGGAAATCCGCGCCGATCACTTCGATCAGCGCCGCATCGGCCTCCAGCAGATCCAGCGCATCGCCCAGCGTCAGGGGGATCTGGTCGCTGTCGGCATAGGCGCTGCCCACGAATTCCGGACGCGCGCCCTTCTTTTCCATCAGCCCCAGATAGCCGCAGGCCAGCGTGGCGGCGATCCCCAGATAGGGGTTGCAATCCATCCCCGGCAGCCGGTTTTCCACTCGCCGCGCCGCATGGCCCGAAATCGGCACGCGCAGCCCGGTGGTGCGGTTGTCGCGCGCCCATTCCAGGTTGATCGGAGCCGAGAAGTCCGGGACATAGCGGCGATAGGAATTCACATAGGGCGCCAGCAGCGCAATCGCCGCCGCCAGATGGTTCTGCAAGCCGCCGATGAAATCCAGAAAGGCCGGAGTTTCGGCACCCTTGGGCCCGGAAAAGATGTTCCTTTCCGTCTTGCTGTCGACGACCGAAGTGTGGATATGCATGGCCGAGCCCGGCTCGCCCGCGATGGGCTTGGCCATGAAGGTCGCAAAACAGTCGTGCCGCAGCGCCGCCTCGCGGATCAGCCGCTTGAAGAAGAACACGTCATCGGCCAGCCTGACCGGGTCGCCATGCGCCAGATTGAGCTCGATCTGACCGGCGCCGCCTTCCTGCAGGATGCCGTCGATTTCCAGGCCCTGCGCTTCGGCATAGTCATAGATGTCGTCGATCACCTTGCCGTATTCGTCCACCGCCGACAGCGAATAGGCCTGCTTGCCGGCCGCGCGCCGGCCCGATCGGCCCATGGGCGGCTCGACCGGCTGGTTCGGGTCGATGTTGCGCGCGGTCAGGAAGAATTCCATCTCGGGTGCCACGACCGGCGTCCAGCCCTGGGCTTCATACAGCCCGACGATCCGCTTCAGCACGTTGCGCGGCGAGTAGGCGATCGGATTGCCCTGCTGGTCCACCGCGTCATGGATGACCTGCAGCGTCACATCCGCGGTCCAGGGCGCCGCCGTGGCCGTGGTGAAATCGGGCACCAGGATCATGTCCGGCTCGGTGAATGCGTCAAACGGGTTGTCGGCCCATTCGCCGGTGATGGTTTGCAGAAAGATCGAATTCGGCAGGAAGTAATTGGCCTGTTTGGCAAATTTCGAGGCCGGCATCGCCTTGCCCCGCGCCACCCCGGCGATGTCGCCGATCACGCACTCCACTTCGTCCACCCGGCGCCCGGCAATGTATTCGCGGGCGGCTTCGGGCAATTGGTCGGTCCATCTGGACATGGAATCACACTATGTTGGCGGTCCGGCGGCGCGCTGGGCGTCAGGCCCGGGCCTGTTTGAAGAAAGCTGCGATCCGGTCGGCCATTTTCCGGTCGTCGATCGGCAGATGCAGTCGGGCGGTGGCCTCGGCCATGCGGTCCTCGGGCACCACGCCCTTGCCCCGGGTCTCCATCAGCCCGGCGACGAATTCGGGCCGGAATTCGGGATGGGCCTGCACGGTCAGCGCGCGGGTGTCGTACAAGAGCCCGGCGATCTCGCAGAACGGATTCGAGGCGATCACCCTGGCCCCGGGTGGAGCGGCAGTCACCTGGTCGCGATGCCAGGCGTTCAGGCGCAGGGTTTCGCCGTCAAAGTCGTAGTCCTGCGCCCCGACCGCCCAGCCGGCGCCAAAGCGTTCCACCTTGCCGCCCATGGCCTGCGCCACGATCTGATGGCCGAAACAGACACCCACCACCGGCACTTTCGCCGCAAAGGCATCACGGATGAACTGTTCCAGCCGCGGGATCCAGGGGTGATCCTCATAGGTGCCATGGCGCGACCCGGTGATCAGCCAGCCGTCGCAGGCCGTGACGCTGGCCGGAAACTGGCCCTCCACGACGCGATAGGTCTCAAAGTCAAAGCCCTTGTCCGCCAGAAGCCGCGCGAACATGTCCGGATAGTCGCCCATCTCGCTGGCGAGGGTTTCCGGCGCAAGGCCCGTCTGCAGGATACCGATCTTCATGGAATTGCCCGTGCTTGGTGGCTTCAGGGTAGTCCAGCGCCCCCCGGGGTCGTCAAGGGGGGCGTCTGGAATTTGATCAAAATCAGGCGGCCGTGCCGGGCGCCCCGGCGCCCCGGGCCGCGACGTTGCGGCAAAGGTTCACGGCCCGGCGGCGTTCATGGTTAACGCTTTCTGAACAAGAAAGGGTGTTTTTCTGTTGAAACAATGGGTTACGCAATCTCCCGCGCGTGTTACCCGCGCTGTTTCACACCGTGTCCAGATACAGCTCGACCTTCTCTGCCTCGCTCAGCTCGTTCAGGTAGTGCAATTCCTGCCGCTTGGTCGAGATCAGGTTCTTGATCAGCTCCGGATGGATGAACCGGGGCACGATGGACGAGCCTTCGAGGGCATCTATCGCCGCTTCCCAGCTGGGGGCGATCTGGGGCAGGCCCTCCATGGCATAGGCATTGCCCACGATCGGGCTGGGCGGCTCCATCTCGTTCTCGATCCCGTCCAGCGCCGCGCCCAGGATCCCGGCCAGCATCAGATAGGGGTTCACATCACCCCCCGCCACCCGATGCTCGATCCGCCGCGCCGCCGGATTGCCGGCCGGGATGCGGATCGCCGCGGTCCGGTTTTCATAGCCCCAGCAGACGGCGGTCGGGGCGTGCTTGCCCGGCACCAGCCGTTCGTAGGAATTCTGGTGCGGCGCGAACAGCAGCGTCGAGTCCGCCATCGCATTCAGACAACCCGCCACGGCCTGCCGCAACACCGCCGTCCCCTTGGGACCGCCCGAGTCGAACACGTTGCGCCCGTCATTGTCGACCAGGCTGAAATGGGTATGCAGGCCCGAGCCGGAATATTCCGGGTAGGGCTTGGCCATGAACGACGCCGCAAAACCGTGCCGCCGCGCCAGGCCCTTGACCAGCATCTTGAACAGCCAGGCATCGTCAGCGGCGCGCAGGGCGTCGTCGCAATGCATCAGGTTCACTTCGAACTGGCCGAGTCCGGTTTCGCTGGTCGAGGTATCGGCCGGAATGTCCATCGCCTCGCAGGCATCATAAAGATCGGTGAAGAACGTGTCGAACGCATCAAGCGCGCGGATCGACAGCGTCTCTGCCGCTTTCCGGCGCTTGCCGGACCGCGGCGAGGGCGGAACCTGCAAGGTCTTGCCCGAGTCGTCGATCAGGAAGAATTCCAGCTCCATCGCGACCACGGGGGTCAATCCTCGGGCCTTGAACCGCTGCACCACCGCGTTCAGCGCATGCCGCGGGTCGCCTTCATAGGGCGCGCCGTTTTCACGGAACATCCAGATTGGCAGCAGGGCAGTGGGCGCCTCGAGCCAGGGCATCGGCATGAAACCGCGCTCGGTGGGCTTCAGCACGCCGTCCTGGTCGCCCTGTTCGAACACCAGCGGGCTTTCGTCGATATCCTCGCCCCAGATGTCCAGATTCAGCACCGAAAACGGGAATCGTGTCCCCTCTTTCACCACCTTGTCGGCAAAACGTGCCGGCACGCGCTTGCCGCGAGCCTGTCCGTTCAGGTCTGCCGCGGCCACCCGGATCGTGCGCACATCCGGATGCTTTCTCAGCCAGTCTTTCATCATTTTCAATCAGGAGGGCCGCCCGCCGTCCAGCGGCCTTGGCCCGGACAGGTGGGGATCATGCCCTTGATCCTTCCCTTCTTGCGATCCTGGCGGGCCCCGTCGTGGAGCTCGCATAATTTGATCAAATATGACGATAGCCGAGGAAGGGCGATTCCGGCAAGGGGAATCGGATGGGCAAAGCACCGGGGGCTTTCCGCCCCCGGACCCCCGAGGATATTTCGGGCAAGATGAAAGGGTCAGGGCGACGGCGGCGTGGGAATGGCCAGATAGGCGGCGGCCGGGATGCGGACCAGGCCCTTCAGGTGCAGCAGGGCCCGGTCGGCGGGCGCCAGGGTGGCCATGGCTTCGGTCACGGCGTCGTAGATTGCCTCGGCGCGGGCGTCCGGAGCGGAGATCAGGGGAAGCCCGGGCGTGGGATCGGTCAGGGCCACCTCGCGCAGGGCGCCGGCCAGGGCGGGATCATGCTCGCCGATCATCGCCCAGGTGACGGCATCCAGCGCCGCCAGATCGGCCTGGCCGCTGGCCACCGCCCTGGCCGAGGCGACATGGCCGCCGGTGCACGGACCGGGGGGGAAGGTCAACCCCAGCCTGGCCGCATGGTTCTGCGGGGCCGCCCAGCCGGACTGGCTCAGCCCGTCGTTGTAGGCGATCGGTGTGCCATCGAAATCTGCCAGGTCGCGCGGGTCATCGGCGCGGGTGACCAGGACGCTGCGGTAATGGCCCGGCGGGCAACCCGTGACGCCATAATCCGGCGTGCCGATCAGGGTCACGCGACCATGCAGACGCGCCCGATAGGGAAAGCCGCAGGTCTGGCTCAGCACCAGATCAGGCGACAGCCAGCCCGGCATATAGGCCATCTCGCCCCGTGTCAGGGTATCGGGCGCGGCAATGTCGCGGGCGCGCAGGCCGTCCCGGATCAGCGCCCACAGGCGGTCGTTGGCGGGTTGCACCTCTGGCCGATCATACATGCCCAGGGCGGCGATCATCTCGCGGCCGCCCTTTGCCGGGCGCGGGCGCTGTCCTGGTCGGACACGCCCAGAAGGCTGGCCACAAGGCGGATCAGCGCCTCTTCGTCGGCACCGCGCTGGCCATCGGACAGGGCGACCGACCACAGGGCCTGAATCAGGCCGGTGCGGTCCTCGAGCGCCACGCCGTCCTTCAGGGCGCGGGTGAAGCGGACGGTGTCGGGGGCCGCGGCCTCGAGCTTTTCGGCCGCACCGCGCAGTCGGGCGGCCTCGAACGGCCCCATGCCGTGCCAGGCGATCAGGGCCTGGTCGATCCGCCGGGCCTCGGCCTCGTCATAATGGCCATCGGCGCGGGCGACGCGGACCAGCAGGGCAGCCAGGGCCAGCTCCTGCGCCGGAGTTTCGGAGCGGCCTTGCAGACCAAGAAGGCGGGCGAGGAAGGGTTCAGCCATGCGGGCCAAGATAGGCGGGGGGCGCGACGGTGGGAAGGGGTCAGCGGAACAACGATTCGATCCGCTTCAGCTCCTGGTCCAGGCCGAAGGGCGGGTTCACGATGGCCAGGCCGGACCCCACCATCCGGTGCCCCTCGCGCACGGGCGGAAAGCGCACCTGGCTGACCAGAAGTTCGGGCAGGTCCTGCTGCAGGGCCGCGATCATCGGCCTGTGCGGCGCCTCGGTCAGGATCGGATACCACAGCATCAGGACGCCCACGTTCCATTTGCGTGCCACCTGGGCCATCACCCTGGCTGCGCGGTCATAGTCGGACTTCACTTCATACGACGGGTCGATCAGCATCAGGCCGCGCCGCGGCGTGGGCGGCGACATGGCCAGGGCGTGATCCCAACCGTCGCGCTGCACAATTTCGCCCGGATAGCCCTGCATCGCGGCACGCAGGGCCTGGTATTCCGCCGGATGCAGCTCGGCCAGGCGCAGGGCGTCACCGGGCCGCATCGACAGGCCGGCGATCAGCGGCGAGCCCGGGTAGGCGCTGGCCCCAAACCGCGTGCGGGCCCTGTCCAGGATCCGGCGATAGGGGTGGCTGCGGGCAAGGCGGGCCTCGAGACGCAGGATGCCGGCGGCAGCCTCGCCAGTCTTGGCGGCTTCGGCGGAGGTCAGGTCATACAGGCCCCGCCCGGCGTGGGTTTCGATATAGGTCAGTGGTTTGTCCTTGGCCGTCATATAGGCCAATACCCAGGCCAGGGTGGCGTGCTTGTGCACGTCGGCCAGGTTTCCCGCGTGGTAGTTGTGCTGATAAGACAACATCGGCCGGGGGTAACGCGACGTGGTTCTGCTCGCAAGCGGGGTTTTCGGTTGAAAGCGGACGCGCGGGTGCCTACGTAAGCCTCACCGCGCTGCAAGGAGCCGCCATGGATCTACTTTCGCCCGAGGCCTTGACCGCATTGGCCAGTGTCATCGGCATCGATCTGGTCCTGGCCGGCGACAATGCCATCGTCATCGGCATGGCGGCTGCCGGTCTGCCCAAGGCGCAGCGGACGCGGGCGATCCTGGTCGGGATCGTGGCCGCGACGGTCCTGCGGATCGGATTTGCCCTGGCGGCGACCCAGTTGCTGGCCATCACCGGACTGGGGCTGGCAGGGGGGATCCTGCTGCTCTGGGTCTGCTGGAAGATGTGGCGCGAACTGCGGTCGCATCACGCCGAGACCGAGGCCGCCGAGGTTCTGACGCAGGCCGACCTGAACACCGACGGCGCGGTGGGCGGGCCCGTGACCGGCAAGACCTTCTCGCAGGCCGCCTGGCAGATCGTCGTCGCCGACGTCTCGATGAGCCTGGACAACGTGCTGGCCGTGGCGGGCGCCGCGAAAGAGCATCCGGGGGTGCTGATCTTCGGCCTCGGCCTGTCGATCGCCCTGATGGGGCTGGCCGCAGGCTTCATCGCCCGGCTGTTGAACCAGCACCGCTGGATCGCCTATGTGGGCTTCCTGATCATCCTCTATGTGGCGCTGCACATGATCTGGGAGGGGTTCTTCGAAGTGGCCCCGGCGATGGGGATGGCCCTGGGCTGAGGCGGGGCGGGGGCCTCCCACGCGTGTTACGTCATGCAAGTCATTGATATAACACGAATTTAAAAAATCTGTTCAGGTTTCGTTAACCATGATTTTGCGATGGCGCACTCTTGCGCCCTGATCGCCGCCGGAGGGAGCCCCGGCGCCGCCGGTCGGGTGGGCCGCTGGCCTGGCTGGCTCTGGCGGTCGGTCTTCGGGATGCAAACCGGCGAAGAAACCGGCACGCCGGCTCATGATGCGAAGCGGACGGCTGACGCAAAGCGGGCGGCAGCGCGCGGCCGCCGGTCATGGCGCCGATGGCGAGGGCGTGCGCCGGTCCTGCCCGGACAGTTTGCCGGTCGGGCGGATCGGGAGTCTGAGGGGCCCCCCGTGCCCCCTTGCCCCCGTGCCCCCTTGCTCCGTGCATCCCTTGCCCCGTGCATCCCTTGCCCGCGCTACACCAGCCGCTCCTGCTCCATTGCTGCCCGCACGAAATCGGCGAACAGCGGATGCGGTGCAAAGGGTTTGCTTTTCAATTCCGGGTGGAACTGCACGCCGATGAACCAGGGGTGGTCCTTCACCTCGACGATCTCGGGCAGGCGGCCATCGGGGCTCATGCCCGAGAAGATCAGGCCGCATTTCTCCAACTGGTCGCGATACTGGATATCCACCTCATACCGGTGACGGTGACGCTCCTCGATGGTTGTCGTGCCATAGACCGCGGCCGCCCTGGAGCCTTCCTTCAGCACGGCGGTATAGGCGCCCAGGCGCATCGTGCCGCCCTTGGCATCGTCGGCCTTGCGGCGGACGGTATGGTTGCCCTGCACCCATTCCTTCAGGTGATAGACCACCGGAGTAAAGCGCCTGGCGCCGGACTCGTGGTCGAATTCCTCGGAGCCGGCGTTCTTCAGCCCCACCAGGTTGCGGCTGGCCTCGATCACCGCCATCTGCATGCCCAGGCAGATGCCCAGGTAGGGCACGCCCTTTTCCCGGGCAAATTGTGCGGCCTTGATCTTGCCTTCGGTCCCGCGTTCGCCAAAGCCGCCGGGAACCAGGATGGCGTGAAAGCTTTCCAGATAGGGGGCCGGGTCTTCGGCCTCGAAGATCTCGGCATTGATCCAATCGGCGCGGACCCTGACCCGGTTGGCGATGCCACCATGGGTCAGCGCCTCGGCGATCGATTTGTAGGCGTCTTCCAGCTGGGTGTATTTGCCGACGATGGCCACGCGCACCTCGCCCTCGGGGTGGGTCAGGCGGTCCATCACGTCTTCCCAGCGGGCCAGGTTGGGTTTGGGCGCGGGGGCGATGCCGAAGGCATCCAGGACGGCCTGATCAAGCCCCGCGCGGTGATAGGCCAGGGGGGCCTCGTAGATCGTCTTCAGGTCATAGGCGGGAACGACGGCCTCTTTGCGGACGTTGCAGAACAGGGCGATCTTTTCCAGTTCACGGTCGGGGATCGGGTGTTCGCTGCGGCAGACCAGGACATCGGGGGCCAGACCGATCGACTGCAGTTCCTTGACGCTGTGCTGGGTGGGTTTGGTTTTCAGCTCGCCGCTGGCCGAGAGATAGGGCAGCAGCGTCAGGTGCATCAGGATGGACTGGCCGCGCGGGCGTTCGTGGATGAACTGGCGGATCGATTCGAAGAAGGGCAGTCCCTCGATGTCGCCCACCGTGCCGCCGATCTCGCACAGCATGAAGTCGACCTCGTCGGCGCCGATCTTGAGGAAATCCTTGATTTCGTTGGTGACGTGCGGGATGACCTGGATCGTCTTGCCCAGATAGTCGCCGCGGCGTTCCTTCTCCAGCACGTTCGAATAGATCCGGCCCGAGCTGATCGAGTCGGTCTGCCGGGCGTGGACGCCGGTGAAGCGTTCGTAATGGCCAAGATCGAGGTCGGTCTCGGCGCCATCATCGGTGACGAAGACCTCGCCATGTTCGAAGGGGCTCATCGTGCCCGGGTCGACGTTCAGGTAGGGGTCAAGTTTCCGCAGGCGGACGGTGTAGCCGCGGGCCTGCAGCAACGCACCCAGGGCAGCGGATGCCAGGCCCTTGCCCAGAGAGGAGACGACCCCGCCGGTGATGAAGATGTAACGCGCCATGGGGCCCCCGTGTATTCAGGCGATTCGGGTTGGCGGAATCGCAGCACCACGGGATTCGGACCCTAAGCCAAACTCAGGCAAAGCGCAACCGGACCGCTAGATGCTGTCGACGCCGGCGGGGAAGTCTCAAAAGCTAGTGGTGGTCAGTTGGCGACCTTGGGCGGGGTCGCCGGTGCATCCCCATTCGAGGGCACGGCGCCCAGATCCGGCGCGGCCGGGGCGGTCGGCGGGGTGGTTTCCGGGGTGGTTTCCGGGGTGGTTTGCACCGGTGCCACCGTGCCGCCGATCTGGTCGATCACCGACGAGGACGAGGAGGACGAGGCCGAAACCACGGTCAGCAGGATCGAGGTGGCGACGAAGGCCGCCGCCAGGGCCCAGGTCAGCTTGCCCAGCGCGGTGGCCGCCGCCCGGCCCGAGACAACGCCGCCGCCCGTGCCCATGCCCAGCCCGCCGCCCTCCGACCGTTGCAGCAGCACCACGCCCACAAGCAGCAGGGCAAGGATCAGGTGGATGGCAAGCAGGACGTTTTCCATGGGGTCGGGCCTTCAAAGGTGACGCGCCTATCTAGGGCCAAGTCGCGCAGGCCGCAAGGGCTTGGGCGGGTGTGACCGGAATGGCCGCTCATCCGGCGGGCGCATGGCCGGGCGCAGGGCTGGGCGCCGGGCTGGGCGCAGGGCTGGGCGCCGGGCTGGGCGCGCGGGGGCCGAAAATCCGGGCCGGGGCGGGAACCCTAGGCCGCCAGACGGCCGCGGAACGCTGCCTTGGCCAGTTCAAGCCCGGCGAACAGCGCCATGGCGGCGCCAAGCGCAGTGCCGAGATTGGCGCCGTGCAGCGGCCCGAAGCCGAACATCCCTGCGGCCTGGGGCAGCAGGACCACCAGGGCCAGCGCCGCGGCGACCAGGGTCGGCACCAGGACCATGGTGCGGTTGCCGCCGCGCAGCGCGGCCAGCGGCGCGGGCGAGAAGCTGCGATTGACGAAGATCAGCGCCAGGATCACCAGGACCAGGGTGAAGAACGACAGCACCCGCAATTCATTGACCGGCAGGCCCTGCGACACGCCATAGGCATAGACGCCGGCCACGGCGGCCAGCGCGCCGGCGCCCTGGACCGCCGACCAGGCCAGCATGGCGCGCGAGAACAGGGCCGCTCTCGGGTTGCGGGGCGGGCGGCGCATGACATCGGCTTCCTCGGCCTCGGCCTCGAAGACCAGGGTGCAGACCGGGTCGACGATCATTTCCAGAAAGGCGATATGCACCGGCAGCAGCAGCATCGGCCGCCCCAGGACCAGCGGCAGCAGGGCCAGACCGGCGATGGGCACATGCAGCGCCAGGATGAAACTCATGGCCTTGCGCAGGTTGTCAAAGATGCGCCGGCCCAGGCGGATGGCGGCGACGATCGCGCCGAAGTCGTCGTCGAGAAGCACGATGGCGGCGGCCTCGCGCGCCACATCGGTGCCGCGCCCGCCCATGGCGATGCCGATATGGGCGGCCTTCAGCGAGGGCGCGTCATTCACGCCGTCGCCGGTCATCGCCACGATCTCGCCCCGGGCTTTCAGCGCCGTGACCAGCCGCAGCTTCTGGTCGGGCATGACGCGGGCGAAGATGTCGGTATCGGCCACGGCCCGGATCAGATCCTGGGGCGTGAGGGCTTGCAGGTCGCTGCCGGTCAGGACGCGATCCGGGGCGAGGCCGGCCTGAGCGGCGATCGACAGCGCGGTGGCGGGATAGTCGCCGGTGATCATCACCACCCGGATGCCGGCCGCGCGGCAGTCGGCCATCGCGGCCGGCACGCTGTCGCGCAGGGGATCGGCCAGTCCCGCCAGGCCCGCAAAGCGGAAGGCGATGTCCCGGGCCTGGGCAGGCGGGGCCGGAGACGCAAGATCGGCACGGGCCAGGCCCAGGACGCGCAGGCCGCGCGCCGCCATGGCGTTGACCTGGGCTTGCAGGGCCTGGGTTTCCTGCGCCGACATGCGACACAGGGTGGCGATGGCCTCGGGCGCACCCTTGGCGGCGGCGATCATCGGGCCATCGGGGCGCGACCAGACCTGCGTGACGGCCAGCAGATCGGGACGCAGGCCGAAGGCGGCCTGCAACCGGAGCCCGTCCAGGAGGGCCCGGGTATCGACGCCCAGCGAACCGGCAAGGTCATGGAAGGCACGGTCCATCGGGTCAAAGGGCGTGGGGGCCGAGGCGAGCAGGCCGACCAGCGCGGCATCCAGAAAGGCTGGCGCCGCCGGGTCGAAGGGCGCGACATGGCCATCCAGTTCGGCCACCGACATCTGGTTGCGCGTCAGCGTGCCGGTCTTGTCGGTGCACAGCACGGTGGCGGCACCCAGGCTTTCGATGGCGGCGGCACGGCGGGTCAGGACGCCGGCCTGCGCAATGCGCCAGGCGCCGACAGCCAGAAAGACGGTCAGCACGACGGGAAATTCCTCGGGCAGCAGCGCCATGCCGATGGCGATGCCGGACAGGGCACCCTCCAGCCAGTTGCCGCGGGCCAGGCCATAGAGGACGGCCACCAGAAGCGCCGCCGCGCCGCCCGCGATCCCGGCCAGCCGCACGACGCGCATGGTCTGGGCGCGCAGGCGGGGCGGTTCGGTCTCCAGCTGCGACAGGCTCTTGCCGATCTTGCCGATTTCGCTGTGGACGCCGGTGGCGGACACGACCATCCGGCCGGTGCCGCCCACCACGAGAGTGCCCGCGAACAGCATCGGGCTGCCGTCGCCGCCCGGAGGCGGAGCCGGAACCGGCGGCGCGGCGGTCGATGTCTTGCCCACCGGCACGGATTCGCCCGTCAGCATGCTTTCGTCCAGCCGCAGATCCTGCGCGCCGGCCAGCCAGCCATCGGCGGCCACGCGGTCGCCTTCCGCCACCAGAAGCACATCGCCGCGCACCACCTCGCGCCCCGGGATGCGCAGGGGGACGCCATCGCGCAGCACCAGAGCGCGGGGCGCGGTCAGGTCGCGCAGGCGCTCCAGGATGCGTTCGGTGCGCGATTCCTGCACCGTGGTGACCAGGATGGAAAAGCTGGCAAAGATGAGCAGGATGATCGCCTCGGCATGATCGCCGAAGATCAGGTAGATGGCGCCGCCGACCAGCAGCAGCAGCAGCATGGGTTCGCGCAGCACATCCAGCAGGATGGCCGGCAGGCCGCGGCGGCCGGCCCGCGGCAGCTCGTTCGGGCCTTCGGAGGCCAGGCGGCGGGCCGCCTCGGCGCTGGTCAGACCGGCGGGCCCGGTCATCTGCGGGCGGGCCGCCTGCCGGCTGGATCGGGGATAATCATGGCCATGGGGCCCTTCCTGGCATTTTGCTGTTTCGCTGCGCCGCGCGCATCGCTATAGGACGCGCGGTTTCCCGAACACGCAAGGATCGCAGGCATGGCCAACGTGGTTGTCGTGGGCGCCCAATGGGGCGACGAAGGCAAGGGCAAGATCGTCGACTGGCTGAGCGAGCGCGCCGACGTGATCGCGCGATTCCAGGGCGGGCACAATGCCGGCCATACGCTGGTGATCGACGGCAAGGTATTCAAGCTGAGCCTGCTGCCGAGCGGCATCGTGCGTGCGGCCAAGATGAGCGTGATCGGCAACGGCGTGGTGCTGGACCCCTGGCATCTGGTGGCCGAGATCGCCAGTCTGCGCGAGCAGGGCGTCGACGTGGGGCCGCACAACCTGATGGTGGCCGAAAACGCCAGCCTGATCCTGCCGATTCACGGCGAGCTGGACCGGGCGCGGGAAAACCAGAACACGCTCGCCAGGATCGGCACCACGGGGCGCGGCATCGGCCCGGCCTATGAAGACAAGGTGGGCCGCCGGGCGATCCGCGTGGCGGACATCTTCGACGCGGCCACGCTGGAGACGCGAATCGGCCGGCTGCTGACGCATCACAACGCGCTGCGTGCCGGGCTGGGGCTGGCGCCGGTCGATGCCGCGGCGCTGATGGCGCAGATCCAGGCGATCGCGCCGCAGATCGCGCCCTATGCCGGGCCGGTGTGGAAGGTGATGACCGATGCCCGTCGGGCCGGCAAGCGCATCCTGTTCGAGGGGGCGCAGGGTTCGCTGCTGGATATCGATTTCGGCACCTACCCCTTTGTCACCTCGTCGAACACGATCGCGGGGCAGGCGGCGACGGGGACCGGCGTCGGCCCGACCGCCATCGACTTTGTGCTGGGTATCGTGAAGGCCTATACGACGCGCGTCGGCGAGGGCCCGTTCCCGGCGGAGCTGCATGACGACGATGGCGAGCGGCTGGGCGTGCGGGGCCATGAATTCGGCACGGTCACGGGCCGCAAGCGGCGCTGCGGCTGGTTCGATGCGGTGCTGGTGCGCCAGACCTGCGCCACCAGCGGCGTGTCGGGCATCGCCCTGACCAAGCTGGACGTGCTGGACGGGTTCAAGACCCTGAAGATCTGCGTGGGCTATGATCTGGATGGCAGGCGGATCGACCATCTGCCCATCGCCGCCGACAGCCAGGCACGCTGCAAGCCGATCTACGAAGAATTGGAAGGCTGGAGCGAAACCACTGCCGGCGCGCGATCCTGGGCCGAGTTGCCGGGGGCGGCGATCAAGTATGTGCGCCGGATCGAGGAGCTGATCCACTGTCCGGTGGCGCTGCTGTCCACCAGCCCGGAACGTGACGACACGATCCTTGTCACCGATCCCTTCGCGGATTGAGGCCATGGCGTTGAGCTACAAGGCCCGCCGAAGGCTGTCGCTGCTGCTGCTGGTGGTGGGGCTGCCGGTCTATGTGGTGGTGTCGATCACGGTCGTGGGCCTGTTCGACCGCCCGCCGTTCTGGCTGGAACTGGCGATCTATGTGGCCCTGGGCATCCTGTGGGCGATGCCGTTCAAGGCGGTCTTTGCCGGGAT
This sequence comes from Pseudomonadota bacterium, assembly GCA_021813365.1. Taxonomy (GTDB): domain Bacteria; phylum Pseudomonadota; class Alphaproteobacteria; order Rhodobacterales; family Rhodobacteraceae; genus Stagnihabitans. The sequence goes on from JAKALB010000002.1 coordinate 22,808, forward strand.
CGGCCAGGCCGACCCCGACCGCGACGCAGAATGACACGGCGGGGCAGGGCCCCGCCGTGTCAGGATATCGGCAATCCGGATCAGCCGATCAGGCGCTTGGCCTCGGTCAGGGCGGTGCTGGCTTCGGGCAGGCCGAACTGGCCGCGCCGGGTTTTCACGATCCGACCCTCGCGCAGCAGTTTGCCAAAGCTGCGCAGCCCATCCTCGCGGCTGGGGGCGACCACGCTGGGCAGGGTTTCCAGCTGACGGAACAGGGTCTGGCGCGGGAACTGCGGGCGATCCAGGACCACGGCGTTGTAGGCGGCGGCGGCCTCGAGCAGCTCGGCCAGGCCCGTCGCGCCGAACTGTTCGACGAAGGCCGCGAAGGGCAGTTTCGCGGCGTCGCCGAACAGGTTTTCTCCGGCGCCGTCCTCGTCGGCATCTGCGTCGTCGAGGTCGGCCGCCATCGTGCCGACCGCCAGCCCGCCGGCCCGGAAGCGGCGCGGGCTGACCGGGACCAGCCTGGTCGGCTGGGCCGGCGCCGGGGCGTTCGGGACGTTCGGGGCCTCGGCCGGCTGGAGCGCGGGTTCGGGCGCGGGCATGGTCGGATGATTCGTCACGGGGGTCAGGATGGGCGCTGGCGCGTCGCCGCGCCGATTGCTGCGCCGGTCGCCGGTCCGGTCGCCGGGCCGATCGCCGGGCCGGTCGATACGCTGAGCCGAGACCAGGACCAGGGGCGGCGGACGGTCGCCCTGGCGGGCTGCGGCCGCGGCTTCGACCTGGGCGGCAGAGGGGCGCACGACGCTGCTGAGGTCGCTGCGATAGGGATGGGCGCGGGCCTCGTCCTGCGCTTCCTGCCCCTGGGGATTGACCTTGCGTTCGGCGATCGTGGCGCGGACGGCGGCCTTGAGATGGGCGATGGCCGAACGGCGGCGCTTGGATTCCGGGACTTCCAGCGCGTTGTTGGTCTGTTCCAGCAGCCGGGCCACGGCAAGGTCGTTGACCGGGGGCTGAAGGACGGGCCCGGTCGCCTCGACGGTCGCCTCGGCGGTCGCTTGGGCAGGCGCGTCGGCGCTCGCCTCGGCCAGTGTTTCCAGAGGTGCCTCCAGAGCCTCGGCCAGGCCTTCGGGCATGGCTTCGGCGGCCGGGGGCATGGCCGGGGAAAGGGCCGGGGAAAGGGCCGGCGTCGTGGCGGGTGACATGGTGGGTTCGTCGACCAGCACGGCGTCTTCGATGCCCGCCCGTTCGTCATCCGCCCGTTCGTCATCCGCCCGTTCGTCATCCGCCAGTTCGGCGGTCTGCGGCGCAGCCTCCATTTCCAGCGCGGCCAGTTCGGCGGCCAGTTGGGCCTCGGCTTCGGCCGAGAGCGGCCGGGTTTCGGCCGCGGCATCCTGTGGCCGGGGCGCGGCCGGGATTGCGTCATCGCGGGTCTCGGTCGTGGCGGCCGGCTGGGCCAGGAATTCCGGGGTGAGGCCGGTGTCCTCTCCCGCCGGCTGGTCGCGCCCGGCTCGGCCGGGTTCGATGCGGCGGACGCGGATGACCCGGGCCTGGGCCCGCCGGGCCCGATCCGGGGTGTCGTCGGCCGAACCGTTTGCGGCAAGCGACGTGAGCGCGGGCTCTGGTTCTGCCGCGACCTCGGGGGGTTCCTCCGGGGCGGCCTCTTCGGGGGCGGCTCCGGCCTCGGGTTCGAATGTCTGGGCCAGATGAAGCGCATGCAGGGTGGCGGCCGGTTCCTCGGCCGGGGCGGCATCCGGCGGCGACATCAGGCCCGACAGGGTTTCCATCAGGGACGACTCGTCGTCGGCGCGTTCGGCGGCGGCGACTGCGGCGCTGCCTTCGGTCATCGGGGGCGTGATCAGCGGTTCGGCCGCCGCGGACAGGCTGTCCTCGGGCGAGAGAAGTCCGCTCAGGGTTTCGATCAGCAGGTCGTCGTCCGCCGCGATCGGGGCCGCGATCGGGGCCGCAACCTCGGCGGCCGGGCCGGCCGGTTCTGCGGTCAGGTCCGTGGCCAGTTCGCCGGTCAGTTCTGCGGCCAGTTCTGCGGCCACCTCACGCGGGGCGGGCGGAGCCTCGGCGGCGAGGAAGGCGGCCCCTTGATCGCCATCGTCGATCAGGAAGGGCGCAGTGGCTTCGTCTTCCAGGTCGTCGTAAGGCAGAATGCCCGGCGCGGCGCCCGATGTCGCAGAGAGAGGAGCGGGTGCTGCTGCCGGCTCGGTGGCCGGTGCTGCGGCGGCGGCAGCGGTTGTGGCGGTTGCGGCCCTGAGCGCGGCCGCTTCGGCCCGCAGTCGGGACAGGCGCGCGGCAGCCGATTCCAGGGCGGCGGGCGCCGGTTCGGGCATCAGGGCCGGCTGCGGCGCCGGGGGCGAGGCGACCGCCGGGGCCGGTGCCGCGGCGCCGGCGGCGACATCGGCTGTGGCCGTCGGAGACTCTGCCCAGGTTTCGGGTCGGGTCTCGGGTCGGGTCTGCGGGATCGCCGCTGCGGCGTCGGGCGGCGATCCGGCGGCGCGCAGGATCACGCCATGGCCGTTTTCCTGGATCTTGGCCTCGACCCGGCGCTGGATCTCGCGCTCGGCGATCCGGTGCAGCATGGCCGCATCCGGCACCGGCGGTTCGGCCCCGAAGTAGCGGTCGTCGGCGGCCAGGTCGCGGAAATACTCCGCGATGGCCTTCATCGTGTTGAACGGATCGTCAAACCCCTCCAGCGTGCAGGAGAAGGTTCCGTAGGATACCGTCAGAATTCTACTGGCACCGGTCATTGCTCAAGCCTCATGCCCCCAATTGTGCACAAGTTGCCGTATCCGCTGTTCGAATCCGTGGACAAACCGGGGTGATTTGAAGGATTGATTGTGACCCCGCATCCCCGGCATTGCCGCAATTGAGAGAACAGTATCGCGATGGAATCCGTCATTGTCCAATCAGAAGCGGGGGTGACGCTGGCCGGCGGCGGGCGGTTCGGTGCCGGGCTGCTGGCACGGGCGCGGGCGCTGGCGCCCAGGCTGGTGGCGGCGGATGGCGGAGCGGACCGGCTGCTGGCGCTGGGGGCCGAACCCGAGGCGGTGATCGGCGATTTCGATTCGGTCAGCGCGGCCGCGCGGGCGCGGCTGGCCGGGCGGCTGCATGTGATCGGCGAGCAGGTGACGACCGATTTCGACAAGGCGCTGCGGTCGATCGCGGCGCCCTTCGTGCTGGGCCTGGGCTTTGCCGGGCAGCGGCTGGATCATGGCCTGGCGGTGCTGAATGCGCTGGCGGCGCATCCCGATCGGCGTTGCCTGCTGCTGTCGGGCAGTGACGTGACCTTTCTGGCCCCCGAGATTCTGGCGCTGGATCTGGCCGTGGGCAGCCGGTTGAGCCTGTTTCCGATGGCGGCGGTCGAGGGTGAAAGTCAGGGGCTGCGCTGGCCGTTGCAGGGGCTGCGCTTTGCGCCCGACGGGATGATCGGCACATCGAACGAGGTCAGCGGGCCGGTGCGGTTGCGGTTCTCGGCCCGCAAGATGCTGGTCATATTGCCTCTGGCGGCACTTCCGGCGGCACTGGCCGGCCTTGGCGTGCCGCCAGATGTTCGCGGTGGATGATGTAAAGCCCCGCCCCCACGATCACCGCGATGCCGGCCAGCGTCAGGGCATTGGGGAAGGTGCCCCAGACGACATAGCCGATGACCACGGCCGTCACGATCTCGAAGTAGTGCAGCGGCGCCAGGGTGGACACCGGGGCGAATTTCAGCGCGAAGGTCATGGCCAGGTGGCTGACCGCCGCCCAGAAGCCGACACCGGCCAGCCAGAGCCAGGTCAGGCCCTGCGGCATCACCGGGTCGAAGTCGGTCCAGCCGGTGCCATCGGCCCACCAGATCAGCGGCACGGTGATGGCGCTGCCCCAGATCGAGGTGTGCAACTGCATCGCCACCGGCTGCATGCGGGGGCCGAGCGCCTGGGTGATCAGCTCGTAGAACGAGAACAGCAGCGCCGTGCCCAGCGGAAACAGCGCGACCAGGCCCCAGTGGGCCAGGCTGGGCTGGATGACCAGAAGCGCGCCGCCAAAGCCCACGATCGAGGCGATGATGCGCCGCGGGCCGACCGGGTTGCCGAAGATCGCCCAGCCCAGGAACATCAGCATGAAGGGCATGACGAAGACGATGGCCAGCGCATCGGCGATGGGCATGACCGCCACGCCGGCGATGAAGCAGAAGGTCGAGCCGATCAGGAAGGCAGCGCGCCAGAAGGCCAGCCAGTGATCGCGCCAGCTGGCCCGCCAGGAGGTCTTCATCGCCAGGGCCACCGGGATCATGCAGGCCAGCTGGCCGACAAAGCGGGCCATGGTGATTTCGCCCACCGGCGTGGTTTCGGTCGCCAGCTTGGAGCTCATGTCGAGGAGCGGCGCCAGGATGCAGAAGGCAACCATCAGTCCGACGCCGAGCGGGGTGCGGGTTTGCGTCATGCGGGCCTTCGTTCCTGGGGTTTGCCTGGGGGTAGAGGGGGAGGGGTTGCGGGGGAGGGGGGAGGGTTGAGGGGGAAGGGTTGCGGGGGAGGAAAGTGCCGGGGGGTTTCACACCCCCCGGACCCCCCGTGGGATATTTGTGAACAGATGAAGGGGCTCTAGCAGTTTGGCACGTTGACCGCGAGGCCGCCCAGCGAGGTTTCCTTGTATTTCTCGTGCATGTCGCGTCCGGTCTGGCGCATGGTCTCGATGCAGACATCGAGCGAGACGAGGTGCTGGCCGTCGCCACGCAGTGCCAGGCTGGCGGCGGAGACCGCCTTGATGGCGCCCAGGCCGTTGCGCTCGATGCAGGGCACCTGGACCAGGCCCTTCACCGGGTCGCAGGTCATGCCCAAGTGATGTTCCAGCGCGATTTCGGCGGCGTTTTCCACCTGTTCCGGCGTGCCCCCCAGCACGGCCGCCAGACCTGCGGCGGCCATGGCAGCGGCAGAGCCGACCTCGGCCTGGCAGCCGCATTCCGCGCCCGAGATGCTGGCGTTGTGCTTGCACAGGCCGCCGACGGCGGCGGCGGTGAGCAGGAAATCGGCGATTCGGGTCCGCGAGGCGCCGGGGACATGGTCGAGGTAGTAGCGCAGCACGGCGGGCAGCACGCCGGCGGCCCCGTTCGTGGGGGCGGTGACGACCTGGCCGCCGGCGGCATTTTCCTCGTTCACCGCCATGGCATAGAGGCTCATCCAGTCGTTGATCGTGTGCGGCGGGGTCATGTTGAGCCCGCGTTCGGCCAGCAGCGCATCGTGGATGCCCTTGGCGCGGCGACGGACCTTCAGCCCGCCGGGCAGGATGCCCTCGGCGTTCATGCCGCGGTCGATGCAGGCGTTCATCACCTCCCACAGCCGGTCGATGCCGCGGTCGATTTCGGCTCTCGAGCGGAATGTCAGTTCGTTGGCCAGCTTCATCTGGGCGATGGTCAGGCCGGATTTCCTGGCCATGGCCAGCATCTCGGCCGCGGTTTCGAAGGGCCAGGGCACCTCGGCCCGCGTCCTGGACCTGGCGCCGCCGGCAGCCTGGAGTTCGGTCTCGGTCACCACGAAGCCGCCGCCGATGGAGTAGTAGGTTTCCTGCAGGATCACGTCGCCCTGGGCGTCGGTGGCCTTGAGGATCATGCCATTGGCATGGCCGGGCAGGTTCGGGCCGTAGTCGAAGGTCAGATCGCGTGCCGGATCGAAGGCCAGTTCGGGCAGGCCGGGGGGCTGGATGCGGTGTGTGGACCTGATGCTGGCCAGCGCCGCCTCGGCCCTTGCCGCGTCATAGGTGGCGGGGTCGAAGCCCGCGAGCCCCAGGATCGTGGCCCGGTCGGTGGCATGGCCCACGCCGGTGAAGGCCAGCGAGCCGTGCAGCGAGGCCTTCACGCCCCTGAAGTGGAACGGCGAGGCGCGCATCAGGTCCAGGAAGCGGCTGGCGGCGACCATCGGCCCCATCGTGTGCGAGGAGGACGGGCCGATGCCCACCTTGAACATGTCGAAGACAGAGAGGAACATCAGGTTTCCGCAAGGGTGAAGAGGGTGGGGCCGAGGGCTTCTGCCCGGGCGGCGCGTCGGGCGGCGGGGCGCGCTTCCAGCGCGGCCAGGACGGCGTGCAGCGCGGGGTAGTCGGTGCTGGCGACATGGCCGGGAGAGCCGGGGGGCAGTTGCGCCAGCCAGCGCATCTGCACCGCGAGGTAGTAGCCAAGAACCGAAGGGGCGGTCGACAGGAAGGCTGGGGCCTCGTGGGCCACCATGCGCTCCAGCACCTGAAGGAAGCCTGTGACCCTCGGCCCGGCATGGGCCAGAACTTGCGGTGCGGCCTGGGGGCCCGCAACGCGGTCGGGGTAGAAGACCTCGAGCAGGGTGGCATGCAGATTGAAGCTGGTGAAGCACAGCCATTTCAGAAAGGCGGCACGGTCCGGTGTGCCGGGCAGCGGGGCGAGCGCGGCGTGCCTTTCGGACAGATAGAGCAGGATCGCAGCGGTTTCGAACATGGGCCCGTCGGGCGTTTCCAGCACCGGAATCTTGCCCAGCGGGTGCAGGGCCCGGTAGGCGGGGCTGTCCAGTTCACCCGCGGCACGGTCGATCCTGCGCGCCTGAAACGGCACGCCAAGTTCCTCGAGGACCAGCCGGACGATCAGCGAGGCGCTGTCGGGCCAGTAGTGCAGCACATACATCGGAGCCTCCGTTCCCGTCGACTATGCCGGGGTCGGGTCGAAGCCCTGCGCCAAAATGCGACTCTTCCTGTCAAATTTCACCGATGCCGGGCGGGGGCGCTCCGGCACTGGGCGGCACCGGGCGGCACCGGGCGAAAACCCGGGTTCCGGACCCGGGAAACCTAGCCCGGGATGACATCCCACAGGAATTTCAGGTTCAGCGCCACGATGCCGGCGGCGACGACCCAGGCCAGCACGGCCAGCCAGCGCGGCGCCGCCAGCTCGCCCATCCTTGCCCGGTCGGTGGCAAAGCGCACCAGCGGCAAGACGGCAAAGCTGAGTTGCAACGACAGGACCACCTGGGTCAGGATCAACAGGCGCCCGGTGCCTTCGGGTCCGGCCAGGATGGTGACGCCCGCGGCGGGCAGGATGGCGATGCCGCGGGTGATCAGCCGGCGCAGCCAGGGCGCCAGGCGGATGTGCAGGAAGCCCTCCATCACCGCCTGGCCGGCCAGGGTGGCCGTGACGGTGGAGTTCAGCCCGCAGGCCAGAAGCGCCACCGCAAACAGCGTGGGCGCCAGGCCCGCACCCAGAAGCGGGCCGATCAGACGGTGCGCGTCGCCCAGTTCGGTCACTCCGGTCTGGCCCGAGGCATGGAAAGAGGCGGCGGCCAGGATCAGGATCGCGGCGTTGATCGTCAGGGCAAACATCAGCGCCACGGTCGAATCGATCGTGGCATAGCGCAGCGCCTCGCGCTTCTCGGGCAGGCTGTCGCCCCAGTCGCGGGTCTGGATGATGGCCGAATGCAGGTAGAGGTTGTGCGGCATCACCGTGGCGCCCAGGATGCCCAGCGCCAGATACAGCATGTCGGGATCGCTCAGCAGGCGCCGATCCGGGGCAAAGCCCATCAGCACCCCGCCCCAGTCGGGCCGGGCCATGATGACCTGGGCCGCAAAGGACAGGGCGATGACGCCCAGAAGGGCGATGACGAAGGCCTCGAGCTTGCGAAAGCCGCGGCGCTGCAACCACAGCACCAGGAACACGTCGAGCGCGGTGATCAGCACCCCCCAGGTCAGCGGAATGCCCAGCAGCAGATTGAGGCCGATCGCGGTGCCGATGACCTCGGCAATGTCGGTGGCGATGATGGCGACTTCGGCGGCCAGCCACAGCGGAATGGCGACATAGGGCGGAAAGGCATCGCGGCAGGCCTGCGCCAGGTCGCGGCCCGTGGCGATGGCCAGTCGCGCCGACAGCGATTGCAGCACGATGGCCATCAGGTTGGACAGAAGCGCCACGAACAGCAGCGCATAGCCGAACTTCGAGCCGCCAGCCAGGGATGTGGCCCAGTTGCCCGGGTCCATATAGCCCACGGCCACCATGTAGCCCGGCCCCAGGAAGGCCAGAAATCGCCGCCACGCACCCTGGGGCAGACGGACGGAACGGTGGACATCGGCCAGGGCGGCTTCGCCCCGGTCATTGCGCCATGTCTTGGAAGATGCGGACAGGAAGGTCATCCCACAAATCTGTGATTGAGAATTATTCTCAATTTAGGCTGCCGGGCGCAACTGTCAAGATCATCTGGCCGGGCGCGGCTGGCGCATCGCCCGGACCCGCGTCTGACGCCCCTCGGCCCCCAGGGCCGTGCCGGCGGCTTTCCCCTGATCCCCTGATCCCCTGATCTCCTGATCTCCTGATCCCTGATCCTCTGATCCCTGGCATGTCCGCCCATTCTGCAGGATTCGCGCTCAAGGCACACTGCGACCAGGTGATCGGACGATCCTCTGGCGAAACTCCGAGGCAGAATCGATATCGCGATCGATATCGCGACCGATATCACGCCCGATGTCGCACCCGGTATCGAACGGGTGGCGGGCGCCGCGCAACTTGCTATAAACGGTCTGGATTCCGGGGAGACTGCCATGCCTGCTGACCTGTCACCCATCGACAAGGCCAAGTTCGTCGCCGCCAGACGCGCGGTGGAATTCGTGCAGCCGGGGATGAAGCTGGGGCTTGGCACCGGCTCGACCGCCGCCTGGATGGTGCGCTGCCTGGGCGAGCGCATAAGGGAAGAGGGGCTGAAGGTGGTGGGGGTTCCGACCTCGACCCGCACCGCCGAACTGGCGCGGCAGGTCGGCGTGCCCATCACCTCGCTGGACGATGCCAAGTGGCTGGACCTGACGATCGACGGCGCCGACGAGTTCGACCCTGACCTGGCGCTGATCAAGGGTGGCGGCGCGGCGCTGTTGCAGGAAAAGATCGTGGCGACGGCATCCGATCGGATGATCGTGATCGCCGATGCCGCCAAGGAGGTGGCGGCGCTGGGCGGCTTCCCGCTGCCGGTGGAAATCATCCCCTTCGGCTGGCAGACCACCAAGGCGCTGATCGAGGAGCTTCTGGTCTCGATGGACGTGCTGAACCGCGACGTCACGCTGCGGATGAACGGCGACCGGCCGCTGGTCACGGACGAGGCCAATTACATCGTCGATCTGCATCTGCAGCGCATCGGCAACCCGCGGCAACTGTCGCTGGTCTTGAACCAGATCCCGGGCGTGGTGGAAAACGGCCTGTTCATCGACATCTGCGACATCGTGGTGATCGGCCACGCCGATGGCCGTGTCACGGTGCGCGACATCAACGCCGGAACCGAGAGCGACGACCAGGTGACCTTTGCCCCGGAAGACAACATCTTCGCCAACCTGGATTGAAACCGGCGCCGATCCGCTGCCCGCCCCGGCTCTCGCAAAGGTCTTCAACCGGGCTTTCATCTTGCCGGAAATATCCCGGGGGTCCGGGGGCTGGCCCCCGGCCCGACATTCGGCCCGACATTCGGAATGTGCCATGAGCTTTGACCACGATGAACTTTGACTACGATCTCTTCGTCATCGGCGGCGGCTCGGGCGGGGTCCGGGCGGCACGGATCGCGGCGGCCGAGGCCGGGGTCCGGGTGGGTCTTGCCGAGGCCAGCCGGATGGGCGGCACCTGCGTCATCCGCGGCTGCGTGCCCAAGAAGCTGATGGTCTACGCATCGGGCTTTCCGGACGAGATCGCGGATGCGCGGGCCAATGGCTGGGACGTGACCGCCGGCGCCTTCGACTGGTCGCGGTTCCGCGCGGCGTTGGCGACCGAGCTGGATCGGCTGGAGGGCGCCTATCGCGCCACGCTGCGCAGTGCGGGCGTCACGATCCATGACGCGCGGGCCACGCTGGTCGATGCGCATACGGTGCGGCTGGCCGGCGGGGCAAGCTTTCGCGCCCGCCACATCCTGATCGCCACCGGCGGCCATCCGTTCGTGCCGGACTTTCCGGGCAGCGAACTGGCCGTCACCTCGAACGAGATGTTCCAGCTCGAGTCCTTGCCGAAACGGGCGCTCTTGGTGGGTGGCGGCTTCATCGCCTGCGAATTTGCCGGCATCCTGAACGGGCTGGGTGTGCAGGTGACGCAGTATTACCGCGGCGCGCAGATCCTGCGCGGCTTTGATGACGAGGCGCGGGCCCATGTGGCGGCGGCGATGCGTGCGGCGGGCATCGACATCCATGTCGGCACCGATGTGCTGGAACTGACTCGGGCCGGAGACGGCATCCATGCCACCGCCACCGATGGCAGCGAGCGGGTGTTCGACCTGGTGATGTATGCCACCGGGCGGCGGCCCAACACCGCCGGACTCGGGCTGGAGTCGCTGGGCCTGAGGCTGGGCGATCGCGGCGAAGTGCCGGTCGACGACTGGAGCCAGACCGCCGTGCCCTCGATCTATGCCGTGGGCGATGTGACCGACCGGGTCAATCTGACACCGGTCGCCATCCGCGAGGGCCATGCCTTTGCCGATACGGTGTTTCTGGGCCGCCCGACCCGGGCCGACCACAGCCTGGTGCCGATGGCGGTCTTCACCCGGCCGGAACTGGGCGCGGTGGGAATGACCGAGGAGGCGGCGCGGGCGCGCGGGCCGGTTCTGGTGTTCAGCACCAGCTTCCGGCCGATGAAATCCATGTTCGCGGGTCGACCGGACAAGGTGCTGATGAAACTTGTGGTCGACCAGGCCTCGCGCCGGGTGCTGGGTTGCCATATCGTCGGGCCGGACGCCGCCGAGATGATCCAGCTGGCGGCGGTGGCGATCCGCATGGGCGCCACGAAAGAGGATTTCGACCGGACCGTGGCGGTGCATCCGACCATGGCGGAGGAGCTGGTGACGATGCGCAAGCCGACACGGGTCGGCTGAGGTGCTTGAAATTCCGGCGCGAGGCCCCAAGTCTGGCCAGAGCGACCGACAGGAGGATTGATGGCTGGCAGCGGTGGCCCCTGGGGGGGCGGTGGCAAAGGCCCGGACGACGAGGACGACGATCCGCGCGACCGGAGCGGCGGCAGGAACCGGCCGGGCGAGGGGCCGGGCGTGCCCGAGATCGACCGGCTGGTGAAGAAGGGCCAGGAGCAGCTGCGCGTCCTGATGGGCGGTCGGGGAAATGGCGGCGGCAACGGTGGCGGCTTTGGCCAGGGCCCGCAGGGCGACGGGCCGATCCGCTGGCTGAACCGGCAGAGCCTGGCCTTCGGCGTGCTGGGCGCGGCCCTGCTGTGGGGCTACATGAGCTTTTACACGGTCAAGCCCGAAGAACGCTCGGTCGAGCTGTTCCTGGGCAAGTATTCCCGGGTGGCGGACGAAGGTCTGAACTTTGCCCCCTGGCCGCTGGTGACGGCCGAGATCGTCTCGACCTCGGGGCAGCGGACCACGGTGATCGGCACTGGCGAGGGTGGCGATCTGGACAACGGGCTGATGCTGACCCGCGACCAGAACATCGTGGACATCGAATTCCAGGTGGTCTGGAACATCAACGACCCTGCGAAGTTCCTGTTCAACCTGGCCGATCCCGAGGACACGATCCGCGCGGTCAGCGAAAGTGCGATGCGCGACATCATCGCACGCAGCGAACTGGCGCCGGTCCTGAACCGCGACCGGGGCTTGATCGCCTCGGATCTGCAGACGGCGGTGCAGAGCACGCTGGACAGCTACAACGCCGGGATCAGCGTGGTCCGGGTGAACTTCGACAAGGCGGACCCGCCGGCCGAGGTGATCGACAGTTTCCGCGCCGTGCAGGCCGCGCAGCAGGAACGTGACCGGCTGCAGAAAGAGGCCGATGCCTATGCCAACAAGGCAACGGCGGCGGCCCGGGGCGCGGCGGCGCAGATGGCGCAGGAGGCCGAGGCCTACCGCGCCCAGGTGGTCAACCAGGCGGAAGGCGATGCCAGCCGCTTCCTTTCGGTCTATGCCGAATATGCCAAGGCGCCCGACATCACCCGCGAGCGGCTGTATCTGGAAACCATGGAGCGGGTCCTGGGCGGTGTGAACAAGGTGGTGCTGGACAAGGCCATCACCGGGACGGGCGGCGTTCTGCCCTATCTGCCGCTGGATGGCGTGAGCCGCAGCCTGCCGCCCGATCCGGCGGCCGCCAATGCGACCGGAGGGCAGAACTGATGCGCGCCGCGATTGTGATTCCGATCGTGCTGATCGCCGGCGCCACGGCGCTGTCGTCGGTGTTCACCGTGGACGAGCGCGAGAAGGTGCTGGTCCTGCAATTCGGCCAGGTGACCCAGGTGATCACCGAGCCCGGTCTGCATTTCAAGCTGCCCTTCGTGCAGGAGGTGCTGCGTTACGATGACCGGATCCTGGGCCTGCCGACACGGCCGCTGGAGGTGACGCCGCTGGACGACCGGCGGCTGGTGGTCGATGCCTTTGCCCGCTGGCGCATCACCGATCTGTCGATGTTCCGCCGCGCGGTGGGGGCCGGCGGCATCGATGCGGCGCGCGACAACCTGGACAAGATCATCAACGCGGAAATCCGCGAAGTGCTGGGCGGCGTGCCGAGCCAGAAGGTTCTGTCCGAGGACCGGACTGCGCTGATGAACCAGATCCGCGACCGGGCCCGGACCAAGGCGGCCAGCCTGGGGGTCGAGGTGATCGACGTGCGGCTGACACGGACCGACCTGCCGCAGCAGAACCTTGAGGCGACCTTTGCCCGGATGCGGGCCGAGCGGGAACGCGAGGCCACCGACGAGATCGCCCGCGGCAACGAGGCGGCGCAGAAGGTGCGGGCCGCAGCAGACCGGACGGCGGTGGAAATCACCTCGGAAGCGCGCAAGAACGCGGAAATCGTGCGCGGCACGGCGGATGCGCAGCGCGTCACGATCTATGCCCAGGCCTATGGCAAGGATCCGGAATTCTTCGCCTTCACCCGGTCGATGCGGGCCTATGAGACGGCATTGACCGGTCAGACGACGACCATGGTTCTCAGCCCCGACAGCGCCTTTTTCCGCTATCTGGGCGACAGCACCGCGGCCGCGGCCGATCCGGTCGCGCCCGAACCTGCGTCGAACTAGCCCCGTGTCGCACCGAACGGGCAACGGGGGGCGGGCGCCGGCCCGCCCCCCACCTGCCTCTCGCCCTCTTGGGCCTGTCACGGCGCTTCACGTTTGGCTGACCCCGGCGTGACAATCTGTTTCAGGCGCCTCACAGGGCTTTGACGCCGCTTGAGCCGGTTTGCGTTGCCAAAGCCTTGTCCAGCCCGCACATTCGCCACATCCGCGGACCGGGGGGAATGCAGCCGGGTCCGGCACCGAAAAGGAGATCAGTGGTGTTCAGCTCGAAAGTCATACCCTTTGCGCCCCGGCCCTCTGCACCTCGCGCCCTCGGCGGGCCGCGCAGGGTCGCCGCGGCCCTGGCGCTGGGCCTGGCCCTTGCCTCCGGGCCGGCCCCGGCGCTGTGGGCCGAAGGCATGGCGCCGTCCAGCTTTGCCGATCTTGCGGCCCAGGTCAGCCCGTCGGTGGTGATGATCACCACCACGTCGCAGGTGGCGGCCCCGACCGCAGACGGCGGCGGGCCGGTGCTGCCCGAGGACAGCCCGTTCAAGAAGTTCTTCGACGACTTCCTGGAAAAGAACGGCCAGCCGCCGATCGATACGCCGCAACGCTCGGAGGCGCTGGGGTCGGGCTTCGTGATTTCGGCCGACGGCTATATCGTCACCAACAACCATGTCATCGAAGGCGCCGATGACATCGAGATCGAATTCTTCAACCACGACCAGCTGAAGGCCAAGCTGATCGGCACCGACAAGAAGACCGACATCGCGCTCTTGAAGGTGGAGAGCCCGACGCCGCTGCCCTTCGTGCCCTTTGGCGACAGCGACAAGATGCGGGTCGGCGACTGGGTTCTGGCGATGGGCAACCCGCTGGGCCAGGGCTTTTCGGTCAGCGCCGGGATCGTTTCGGCGCGCGGGCGGGAGTTGTCGGGCACCTATGACGATTTCATCCAGACCGATGCCGCGATCAACAAGGGCAACTCGGGCGGGCCGCTGTTCAACATGGATGGCCAGGTGGTCGGCGTGAACACCGCGATCCTGTCGCCCACCGGCGGGTCGATCGGGATCGGCTTCTCGATGGCGTCGAACGTGGTTGCCCATGTGGTCGACCAGTTGAAACAGTTCGGCGAAACCCGCCGCGGCTGGCTGGGCGTGCGCATCCAGGACGTGACGCCGGATGTGGCCGATGCGATGGGCCTGAAGTCGGCGACGGGCGCGCTGGTCACGGATGTGCCGGATGGCCCGTCGAAGGATGCGGGCATCCAGTCGGGCGACGTGATCGTCAAGTTCAACGGCAAGGACGTGCCTGACAGCCGTGCGCTGGTGCGCGAGGTGGCCGATGCGCCCATTGGCGAGAAGGTGCCGGTGGTCGTGATGCGGGCCGGGGCCGAAGTGACGATCGACGTGGTGCTGGGCCGCCGCGAGACCGCCGAGGCCGACCAGCCGCAGCCTGCCGCCGCCCAGCCCCCGGCCGCGCCGGTCACTGGCGACGTGCTGGGCATGACGCTGATGCCGGTCACCCCGGAAATGGAGGCCGACCTGGGGTTGCAGGCCGGAACCACCGGGCTGGTCGTGACCCGGATCGACCTGAACAGCTCGGCCTACGACAAGGGGCTGCGCGAGGGCGACGTGATCACCGAGGCCGGCCAGCAGAAGGTGGAAACGGTGAAGGATCTGGAAGACCGCGTGTCGGAAGCCAGGGATGCCGGGCGCAAGTCGCTGCTGCTGCTGGTGCGCACGCAGGGCGATCCGCGCTTTGTGGCGCTGGCGCTGGACTAGCGGCTGCGGGGCGCGCGCGCGGTCCTGCGGGCCGAATGCCGGGCGCGGCGGGGCAACCTGCCGCGCCTTCTGCCTGCGGTTGCCGGCGGCGACGGCGGCGGCGGGGTGAGGGCAGCGCGCGACCTGCCGGTGCGTCACCGCAACTGATCCGGCGGCACGGCCACCAGGCCCAGATCCTGCGCGGCGGCCAGCGACAGGATCGGGCTGTCGAGGCCACGTTCGGACTGGAACCGGCGCACCGCTGCCGCCGTGGCGGGGTCGTTTTCTCCGGTCAGCGGCAGCAGGTAATAGCCCCGCGCCTTCAGCGCCCGCTGGACCGAGGCCCAGAAGGTCGCATCCTCGATTTCGGGGCAGGGCACGCGGAACCACACTTCGGACCGGTCCTGGATCATCCGCAGCCGCGCAACCGATCGGTAGGTGGCGGGCGCGACGACATTGCCCTGATCATCGCGGATCTCGGCCGAGACCAGGGTCTGTTCGGTGACCGTCTCGATCACGGCGGGAAGGGTGTCGGTGTCCCAGCATTCGCCCTCCGCCGGGGCGGCAGGTTTCTGTGCGCGGACGGTGATGACTTCGGCGGTCAGGTCGGGACCGCGGACCCTGCCCTGCGGCGGCAGCGGGCCGCAGGCGGCCAGGCCGAGGAGCGCCAGCAAGAGCGTGGGCCGGGCGCGGCGGATCATCGGGTCAGAACTGCATCGACAGGCTGACGCCCGCGCTATCGGGGCCAAGCACCGGCAGGGCCGTGACCTGGCCCGCCCGCCAGGCCCTGTCATTGGCCAGCACCAGGCTGCCGATGCCATAGCCGATCAGCGACCCGGCCACCATGTCGCTGACCCAGTGATGGTGCCCCTCGATGTTGGACACCGCCAGGAGCGTCGCGATGCCATAGGGCACGGGGCTGTTGTCATAGAGGCCGGAATAGACCCGCGCGACCGAAAAATACTCGGTGAAATGATAGGACGGCATCGACCGGCCCGAGCGACCCGGCGACAGGAAACTGCCCGAGAAGTTGAAGAAGTCCCAGGGGTCGGTGGTGTAGAGATCGGGGTCGCCCGCGGGGTTGTCGAGGTCGGGGTAGGGGCGCTTGCGGCTGAAGGCGGTTTTCAGCACCAGTTGCGAGGTGAGAACCGAATAGGCCAGCGCCTTGCCCGAGAGCAGCGCGGCGCGGGCGGCGCGGTCATCGCCCGCCAGGCTGCCGTAGACATAGCTGCCCGCGATGCCGGTCAAGAGCCAGACATCCTCTGATACGACGCCGTATTGCGGCCAGCTGATCGGCGCTTCGGGCAGGGCAAAGCCGCTGAACGCCTTTTCGATCGTGTTCTGGTAGAACCGGGTCAGCGGCTTGTCGAGCAGCACCAGCAGGCCGATGCCCAGGGCGGCGCGGGTGAAATCGCGCGGATGGTCGATGGGGTATAGCGCGATGTCGCGCGCATCCTGCGGCACGGTGGCGAAGGTTTCGCGCCACAGGCTGGCCGTGGGGGTGAAGGGGATGTCCCCGGCGTGCAGGGGCTGGGCAAGGCCCGCGATCAGGGCGAGACAGGGCATTGGCCGGGCGGGGCGCATGAAAACCTCGGACACGGATATCGCGCCCGGATCCGGGCTGCGCTGCCAGACTAGGGCCTGTCGGGCGAAAGGGGAATCCGCTTTCGTCGGCCCGTGGCCGGCCCGGACCGGCCTGTGTCGGATGGGTGTCAGATGGGCATCAGGGCTGATCGCCGGCGCGGGCGATGTCTGCCCGGAAATCGGCGCTCAGCAGACGATCCAGCAGGGACGACAGATCCTCGATCAGCTCGGCCACGACATGCACCACCCCGGCTTCGCGTTGCACTCGGCCCGTGACGCGCAGCAGGCGGCCCGCGATCACCGCGCGGCGGAAGCGTTCATAGACATTGGCCCAGACCACGACATTGGCGACACCGGTTTCATCCTCCAGCGTGACGAAGATCACTCCCTTGGCGGTGCCGGGCCGCTGCCGCACCAGAACCAGCCCGGCCACGCAGACCCGGGCGCCGGCGGGCGGTTCGTGCAGGCGGCCGGCGGGCAGGGCGGCGGGCGGGCGTGGCCAGCTGCCGGGCGGGGGGCTGGGCGCCAGCCAGTCGATCGGGCGGGTGACAGAGGGTGGCGGCTTTGGCATGGTCATGTGAACGAATGTAGAACAAAGGTCACGCATGGCCAAGCCCCGGCACCGGGCCAGGCACCGGGCCAGGCACCGGCACGCCCGGATGCACGCCCGGATGCGCACGCGGGTTCCCAGCCATCGGTTTCCGGCCAGCGCCGGGCCTGCCCCGCAGGGCCCGGCGGCCGGCGGGGGCCGATGAACCCGCGCACCCGGCTGCCGGGGGCTGTCGATCGCCGGCGGGATCGTCGCGGAATGGCGCGGTCAGCAGCTTTCGGCGGATCGCGGGTCTGGATCGCCCGGCCCGGGAACAAGGCGCAGGCCGTTCGCGCCGATCACCCCCGGGGCACGGCTGCGTCCTTCGGGGTTCACAAAGTCACGAACGGGGATCGAGTCGGGGTGGAAGCCGCAACGAGGCTGGAGTAGATACGCGAAAAAGCGCTTGAAGGACGTCACGATGGCCAAGATCACCTATGTGGAACATTCCGGCAAGGAACATGTCGTCAATGTCGCCAATGGCATGACCGTCATGGAGGGCGCCCGCGACAACGGCATTCCCGGGATCGAGGCCGACTGCGGCGGCGCCTGCGCCTGTTCCACCTGCCATGTCTATGTCGATCCGGACTGGGTGGAAAAACTGCCCAAGAAACAGGCGATGGAAGAGGACATGCTGGATTTCGCCTGGAATCCCGATCCGGTCCGGTCGCGCCTGACCTGCCAGATCAAAGTCACCGATGCGCTGGACGGGCTGCGCGTCACCATGCCGGAGCGGCAGATCTGAGGCCCGGATCGGGCCGGGATCAGGCGGGCGCCCGGGTCAGGCCTGGGCCAGGATCAGTTCGATCATCCGGGCCGCGGCGGCATTGGGTTCGGTGTTGCGCCGGGTGACCAGGCCGAAATCGGGCACCACGATGCCAAGGTCGATCGGCACCACGCCGAAGGCCGCATCCTCGCCAGCGGCAAAGCGGTCGGCCACGGCGCGGGCCAGGGGGGCGATGGCGTTGGATGACCGCACCAGCGCCAGGGTGAACAGGAAGGATGTGGTCGTCACCCGCACCTGCCCCAGGTCAAAGCCCAGCCCCGCCATCCGCGCGCTGACCGCCCGGCCGATCGGGCTGTCGCTGCCGGGCATCACCCAGTCATAGGCCTGCAGATCCGCCAGGTTGACCTGGGATTCCGTGGTCAGGCGATGGCCGCGGCGGACGATCAGGGCGACCGGCTCGTGGCCGATGGGGCGCATGTCCAGAAGCAGGCGATCCTGGGTTTCGGGCAGGCGGCCCAGCACGAAATCCAGCTTGCCCGCCAGAAGCAGGGCGCAGAGTTCGGCCGAGGGCAGAACCTCGACTTCCGCCGTCAGGCTGGGATGGGCCAGCCGCGCGGCGCGCAGCGCCGGCAACACCAGGTCCAGCGCCGGGGCGGTGACCGCGCCGATCCGCACATGGCCCAGGCCGCCGCCGCGGATCGAGGCCAGTTCGCGTTCGGCCTCGTCCATCTCGATCTGGACGCGGCGGGCCCGGCGGGCCAGGGCCTCGCCCGCGGGCAGCAGCCAGATGCCCCGGCCCGACCGGTCGTGCACCTTCTGGCCCACGATCTGCTCGACCTCGGCCAGAAGGCGCGAGGCGGCGGGCTGGGTGATCGACAGGCGCTGGGCGGCCAGGCTCAACTGCCCGGTCTCGGCAATCTGCGCCAGGAGTCGCAGGTGTGTGAGCTTCAGCCCCCGACGCAGGAAAACGTCGTTCTGGGGTGGGCCGGATTGGGGTGGGCTGGATTGGGGCATATCAATTCCGCCATGTCAGCATCGAGAATCCTTATTTGACGGATATGCGTCGCGCCTGCAACGTGGCGGCATCAGGAAGGAGTCCCCGATGCTGATTTCGCAGATCCGCAGGCCCGACGGGCAGCTGCAGGTTGTGGCGCGCGACGGCGCCGAGGCGGCGGTGGTGCGCGGCGCGGCCTCGACCTATGCGCTGGCGCAGGAGGCGATTGCGGCGGGTCAGGGCCTGACCCAGGTGATTGCCGCGCATGGTCTGGGCGAGGCGGTGGATCTCATGGGGCTTCTCGAGGCGGGCCGGGTGGCGCTGCCGATCACCCATCCGGATCCGGCGCATCTGCACATCACGGGCACGGGGCTCACCCATCTGGGCAGCGCCTCGGCCCGCGATGCGATGCATGCCAGCCTGTCGGGGGCGGAAACGCTGACCGATTCGATGAAGATGTTCCGCATGGGGCTGGAGGCCGGGCGTCCGGCGGCTGGCAGGGTGGGCGTGCAACCGGAGTGGTTCTACAAGGGCAATGGCCATGCGGCCGTGGCGCCCGGCGCCCCGCTGGTGGCGCCGGAATTCGCGGAGGATGGCGGCGAAGAGCCGGAGATCGCGGGCATCTACCTGATCGGGCCCGATGGCACCCCGCACCGGCTGGGCTGGGCCCTGGGGAACGAGTTTTCCGACCACATCACGGAACGGGTCAATTACCTGTGGCTGGCCCATTCCAAGCTGCGGCCGGCCAGTTTCGGCCCGGAAATCCTGGTGGGTGCGCCGCCGGCCGACATCCGCGGCACCTCGCGCATCCGCCGCGGGGGGCAGGTCGTCTGGGAAAAGCCCTTCCTGTCGGGCGAGGCCAACATGTCGCACAGCTTTGCGAACCTGGAGCATCACCACTTCAAATACGATCTGTTCCGCCAGCCCGGCGATGTGCATGTGCACATGTTCGGCACGGCGACCCTGTCATTTGCCGATGGCATTCGGGCGCTGGACGGCGATATCTTTGAAATCGAGGCCGCGTCCTTTGGCCTTCCTCTGAAAAACCCCCTGCGCCGTCTGCCCGCCACCGAGCGGGCGATGCAGGTCCAACCGCTGTGAGAGCCCGATGACCTTCAAGCCCGCCGCATGGCCCCGCAAACTCCGCTCGCAGTCCTGGTTCGGCGGCACCGAAAAGGACAACATCTATTACCGCGCCTGGATGAAGAACCAGGGCTTCCCGCCCGATCTGTTCGACGGCCGCCCGGTGATCGGCATCCTGAATACCTGGAGCGAGCTGACCCCCTGCAACGCCCATCTGAACGATCTGGCCCAGCGGGTGAAGCATGGCATCTACGAGGCGGGCGGCTTTCCGGTGGAAGTGCCGGTGTTTTCCACCTCGGAAAGCGCTTTCCGTCCCACCGCGATGATGTTTCGCAATCTGGCGTCCATGGCGGTTGAGGAACAGATGCGCGGCCTGCCGATGGATGGCTGCGTGCTGATGGTGGGCTGCGACAAGACCACGCCCAGCCTGCTGATGGCGGCAGCCTCGACCGATCTGCCCTCGATCATCCTGACCGGCGGGCCGATGCTGAACGGCTATTACAAGAACGAGCGGGTGGGCTCGGGCACGCATCTGTGGAAATTCTCCGAGGCGGTGAAGGCCGGCACGATGACCAAGGAGGAATTCCTGGAGGCCGAAGGCTCGATGAGCCGCAGCCCGGGGTCGTGCAACACGATGGGAACGGCCAGCACGATGGCCAGCATGGCCGAGGCGCTGGGCATGGCGCTGTCGGGCAATGCGGCGATCCCGGCGGTCGACAGCCGCCGCCGGGTGATGGCGCAACTGACCGGGCGGCGGATCGTGCAGATGGTCAAGGACGATCTGAAACCCTCCGACGTGCTGAAGAAGCAGGCCTTCGAGAACGCGATCCGCACCAATGCGGCCATCGGCGGGTCGACCAATGCCGTCATCCACCTGCTGGCCATCGCCGGCCGGGTCGGCGTGGACCTGACCCTGGACGACTGGGACCGCTGCGGGCGCGACGTGCCGACGATCGTGAACCTGATGCCCTCGGGCAAATACCTGATGGAAGAGTTCTTCTATGCCGGCGGCCTGCCGGTGGTCATCAAGCGGCTGGGCGAGGCGGGGCTCCTGCACAAGGACGCGCTGACCGTCTCGGGCGAGACGATGTGGGACCAGGTGAAGGATGTGGTCAACCACAACCCCGACGTGATCCTGCCGACCGACAAGGCGCTGACCAGGTCGGGCGGCGTGGTGGTGCTGAAGGGCAATCTGGCGCCCAGGGGGGCGGTGCTGAAACCCTCGGCGGCGACGCCGGCGCTGATGGTGCACCGCGGCCGCGCGGTGGTGTTCGAAGACATCGACGACTACAAGGCCAAGATCAACGACGAGACGCTGGACATCGACGAGACCTGCGTGATGGTCCTGAAGAACTGCGGGCCCAAGGGCTATCCCGGCATGGCCGAAGTCGGCAACATGGGCCTGCCGCCCAAGATCCTGCGCAAGGGCATCACCGACATGGTGCGGATTTCGGACGCGCGCATGTCGGGCACGGCCTATGGCACGGTCTGCCTGCACACCAGCCCCGAGGCGGCGGCCGGAGGCCCGCTGGCCGTGGTGCAGAACGGCGATTTCATCGAACTGGACGTGCCGAACCGCCGCCTGCACCTCGACATTTCCGATGCCGAACTGGCGGCGCGGCTGGCCAGATGGAAGCCCAGCCATGTGCAGGCGGATTCGGGCTATCTGTGGCTGCACCAGCAGAACGTGCTGGGGGCGGATACCGGGGCCGACCTGGGCTTTCTGAGGGGCTGCCGCGGCGCGGCGGTGGGCAAGGATTCGCATTGATGAAGATTGCCCTGGTCGGCATCGGCAAGATCGCCCTGGATCAGCATGTGCCCGCCATCGCCGCCTCGCCCGATTGGGAGCTGGCGGCGACCGTGTCGCGCAAGGGCCGGGTGGACGGCATCGAATCGCATGCGGACTTCGCCAGTTTTCTGGCCGCGCGCCCCGATGTGGGCGTGGTCAGCCTGACCATGCCGCCCGCGCCGCGCTTTGCCTTTGCCGAGGCGGCGCTGCGGGCCGGCCGCCATGTGATGCTGGAAAAGCCACCCGGCGCGACCCTGGCCGAAGTGCATGAACTGGCCGCGCTGGCGGCAGCGCGGGGCCTGACGCTCTTCGCCACCTGGCACAGCCGGATGGCCCTGGCCGTGGCCCCGGCCAGAGCCTGGCTCAGGGGCCGGACGATCACCCGCGCCCATGTCACCTGGCGCGAGGATGTGCGGCGCTGGCATCCCGGGCAGGACTGGGTGTTCGAACCCGGCGGCATGGGCGTCTTCGACCCGGGCATCAACGCCCTGTCGATCCTCACCGAAATCCTGCCCGCCCCGGTGCACCTGACCGGCGCGACCCTGACCTACCCTGAGAACTGCCACACCCCGATCGCGGCCGAACTCACCTTCAGCGGCGGCATCACCGCGGATTTCGACTGGCGCCAGCAGGGCCCGCAGACCTGGGATATCGACATCCACACCGATGCGGGCCACCTGGCCCTGCGGATGGGCGGCAACCGGCTGTTGATCGACGGCGTCGAAAGTGCGGGCGAGAATTCGATCATGGGCGAATATCCCGCGCTTTATGCCCGCATGGCGCAACTGGTGAAAACCGGCACCTCCGACGTCGATCTGGCGCCGCTGACCCATGTCGCCGATGCGATGACCCTGGGGCGCCGCGTGATCGTGCCGCCCTTCCACCTCTAGACCTTTCATCTTGCCTCAAATATCCCACGGGGGTCCGGGGGTGTGAAACCCCCGGCCCCAACCGAAAAGCCGGGCGTGATACCCCCGCGGGGCAACCAAGGAGACCGACATGCTGACCGGAAAACACCTGATCGCCGGCCAATGGATCGCCGGAGCCTCGACGTTCCAGTCCTCGCCCGCCTCGGGACCGGCGCTGACGTTTTCGGTCGGTACACCCGATCATGTCGATCAGGCCGTGACCGGGGCCGAGGCGGCTTTCCCCTCGTTCAGCCAGATGCCGCGCGCGGCGCGGGCCGATTTCCTGGACCGGATCGCGGACGAGATCGAGGCGCGCGGCGCCGAGATCACCGCCATCGGCACCAGCGAGACCGGGCTGCCCGCCGCCCGGCTGGAAGGCGAACGCGGCCGCACCACCGGCCAGTTGCGGCTGTTTGCCGATCACATCCGCAAGGGCGACTATCTGGACCGGCGGCATTCGCCCGCCCAGCCCGACCGCAAGCCCACACCGCGCCCCGACCTGAAGCTCATGCAGCGGCCGATCGGGCCGGTGGCGGTGTTCGGGGCTTCGAACTTTCCCCTGGCCTTCTCGACCGCGGGGGGGGATACGGCCTCGGCCCTGGCCGCCGGCTGCCCGGTGGTGGTGAAGGGACATTCCGCGCATCCGGGGACGGGCGAGATCGTGGCCCAGGCCGTGGATGCCGCGATCAGGGCCCTGGGCCTGCATCCGGGCGTCTTCAGCCTGGTTCAGGGCGGCAAGCGCGACGTGGGCGAGGCGCTGGTGACCCATCCGCTGATCAAGGCCGTGGGCTTTACCGGCTCGCTGGCCGGGGGGCGGGCGCTGTTCGACCTGTGCGCGCGCCGGCCGGAACCCATTCCGTTCTTTGGCGAACTGGGCTCGGTCAACCCGATGTTCCTGCTGCCCGCTGCGGTTGCGGCGCGCGGCGCGGCCATTGCGGCGGGCTGGGCCGGTTCGCTGACCATGGGGGCGGGACAGTTCTGCACCAATCCCGGCATCGCCGTGCTGATCGACGGTCCCGAGGCCGAGGCCTTTGTCGCGGCAGCGCGCGAGGCGGTGGGGCAGGTGGGGGCGCAGACCATGCTGACCGACGGGATCGCGGCGGCCTTCCGGCAGGGTCGCGATCGGGTGGCGGCGCAGACCGGCGTGCGGGCGGTGCTGACCAGCGTCTGCGATCTGCGCCAGGCGACGCCCTATCTGTTCGAAGTGACGGGAGACGCCTGGATCGGCAACCATGCGCTGGCCGAGGAAGTGTTCGGCCCGCTGGGCCTGATCATCCGGGTCAGGGATCAGGACCAGCTGGTCGAGGTCGCCCAGAGCTTCGAAGGCCAGCTGACCTGCACCCTGCATCTCGACGAGCAAGACATGGGGCTGGCCGAGAGGCTGATGCCGGTGCTGGAGCGCAAGGCCGGCCGGGTTCTGGCCAATGGTTTTCCGACCGGGGTGGAAGTGGTCGATGCCCAGGTGCATGGCGGCCCCTATCCGGCCAGCACCAATTTCGGCGCGACCAGCGTCGGCACCCTGTCGATCCGCCGCTGGCTGCGGCCCGTGGCCTACCAGAACATGCCCCAGGCGCTGCTGCCCGCCGACCTGCGCTGACCGGGCGTTGAAAGGGCGCTGACCGGGCCCTGACCGGACCCCGCCCGATCACGCACCCGGCGTTGCACGGCCCGGTTCAGGCAGCCCGGTTCAGACAGCCCGGTTCAGGCGGCCGAGCCGCCCACCGTCAGGCCGCCGATCATCAGGGTGGGCTGGCCCACCCCCACCGGCACCCATTGCCCGGCCTTGCCGCAGTTGCCGATGCCGGGGTCCAGCGCCAGATCGTTGCCGATGGCGCGGATCTGGCGCAGCGCGGTCGCGCCATCGCCGATCAGCGTGGCGCCCTTGATCGCCTCGCCCACGACGCCATTGCGCACGCGGTAGGCTTCGGTGCAGGAAAACACGAATTTTCCGCTGGTGATGTCGACCTGGCCGCCGCCAAAGCCCACGGCATAGATTCCGTCCTTCAGATCGGCGAGGATCGCCCCCGGATCGTCCTTGCCGCCCAGCATGTAGGTGTTGGTCATGCGCGGCATCGGGATATGGGCAAAGCTTTCGCGCCGCCCGTTGCCCGTGGGGGCCGCACCCATCAGGCGGGCATTCTGCCGGTCCTGCATGTAGCCCACCAGCACGCCATCCTCGATCAGCACATTCCGTCCCGAGGGTGTGCCCTCGTCGTCGATGGTGATCGAGCCGCGCCGGTCGGGAATCGTGCCATCGTCCAGCACGGTCACGCCGCGCGCCGCCACCTGCTGGCCCATGCGCCCGGCAAAAGCCGAGGTCTGCTTGCGGTTGAAGTCGCCCTCAAGCCCGTGGCCCACGGCTTCGTGCAAGAGAACGCCGGGCCAGCCCGGGCCCAGCACCACATCCATCATGCCGGCCGGAGCGGCCACCGCGCCCAGATTCACCCTGGCGATGCGGATCGCCTCGTCGATCAGAGGTTTCCAGTTTGACGGCTCCAGCAGTCGCGTCAGGCCGAACCGTCCGCCGCCGCCATGCCCACCCTGTTCGCGGCGGCCCGCATCCTCCAGGATGACCGAGACATTCATCCGCGCCATCGGCCGGACGTCCTTGATGCGCAGCCCTTCGGGGCGCAGGATTTCCACCTCCTGCAACCCCGCCGACAGGGTGGCCGAAACCTGGATCACGCGGGGATCGGCGGCGCGGGCATAGGCGTCGATTTCGCGCAACACCTCGATCTTGGCGGCAAAGTTCGCATCGGCCATCGGATCGGCGTCGCCGTAGAGCCGCAGGTTGGTGGCACGGGGCGGCGGGGCCAGCACGCCGCCACCCCGGCCCACGGCCAGCCGCGCGGTTTCGCCCGCCCGGATCAGCGCGCTTTCGGAAATCTCGGTCGAATGGGCGTAACCCGCCACCTCGCCCCGCACGGCGCGCAGGCCGAAGCCTTCGGAGGCGTCGTAGCTGGCGGTCTTGATCCGGCCGTCGTCCAGCACGATCGCCTCCGACCGGCGGCGCTCGAGGAAAAGCTCACCATCCTCGGCGCCGGCCAGCGCCGCGCGCAGATGGGCCAGGGCGCGGGCCTCGTCCAGTCTGGTCTCGAACGGGCGGAAAGGGGTATCGGTCATGGGAATATGGCTTTCGCTTCGGGAAGTGCCCCGGATAGGTGCATGAAAGGGGCGCAATTTGCCGCATCGGTTTCTCTTGTCCCGGCGGGCTTTATATGGTTTCACCGGCAACGGAAACAAAGGGATTCTGCGCCGGGCCCGGACAGAATTCCGAGCTGGCCGTCGAACGGCCCAGGGAACGGGAAAAGAACATGCGTCTTCTGACCAAAGTGAGCGGTCTGGCGGCCTTGGCGCTGGCGGGTCTGATGAACGGGACGGCCTTGGCCGAGGGGCTGGAGGCCATCGGCCGGCCTGTGCCCGACGGAATGGGCCTGCAACCCGCCGCGACGCCGGTGGCCGAGCAGATCGTGAGTCTGGATTCGATGGTGCTGATCATCATCACGGTGATCGTGGCTCTCGTGCTGGCCCTCCTGCTGATCGTGATCCTGCGCTACAATCAGCGCATGAACCCCAAGGCGGCCAAGTTCACGCACAACACGCCGCTCGAGATCGTCTGGACGCTGGTGCCGGTTCTGGTTCTGGTGTTCATCGGTTCGTTCTCGCTGCCGGCGCTGTTCAACCAGATCGAGATGCCGGCCACCGACATGACCATCAAGGTCACTGGCAACCAGTGGTACTGGACCTATGAATATCCCGATGAGGGCATCAGCTTCGACAGCAACATGATCGGCAACGCGACCACCGCGGAAGACGGCGTGACGCCCTTCGTGCTGGACGACAAGATGGAAGCGCAACTGGTCAGGGCTGGCTACACCCGCGACGATTTCCTGCTGGCGGTCGACAATCCGCTGGTCGTGCCGGTGGGCAAGACGGTCAAGGTCATCATCACCGGGTCGGACGTGATCCATGCCTGGCAGGTTCCGTCCTTCGGCGTCATGCACTCGGCCGTTCCGGGCCGCCTGGGCGAGCTGTGGTTCCGCGTCGACAAGCCGGGCATCTACTACGGCCAGTGCACCACCCTGTGCGGCCAGGCCCATGCCTACATGCCGATCGAAGTGAAGGCCGTGCCGGAAGACGTCTATGCCAGGTGGCTGGAACAGGCCAAGGCCGGCAACGTCCAGTTGGCATCGAACTGAGACCTGACGCAACAGGCGGGGCCCAGCCAGGCCCCGCTGTCTGAACGGGCGCCCCATGGCCGATATCCTGACCCACGACACCCAGACCGAGGCGAGCCTCAGCGACTTCGTGCAGCTGCTGAAGCCGCGCGTGATGTCGCTGGTCGTCTTCACGGCCATGGTGGGGCTGTTGGTGGCGCCGGTGCATCTGCCGCCCGTCACCGCGCTGGCGGCCATCCTGTTCATCGCGCTGGGCGCGGGGGCCTCGGGGGCGCTGAACATGTGGTGGGATGCCGATATCGACGCCGTGATGCGGCGCACCAGGGGTCGGCCGGTTCCGGCGGGTCGGGTGCAGCCGGGCGAGGCGCTGGCCTTCGGCGCCGTCCTGTCGGTCTTTGCCGTGGTCATGCTGTGGCTGGCCACCAACCTGGTGGCGGCGGGACTGCTGGCCTTCACCATCTTTTTCTATGCCGTCGTCTACACGATGGGGCTGAAGCGCTGGACGCCGCAGAACATCGTGATCGGTGGCGCGGCGGGGGCCTTCCCGCCCATGATCGGCTGGGCGGCCGCCACCGGATCGGTCGGGATCGAGGCCTGGCTGATGTTTGCGCTGATCTTCATGTGGACCCCGCCGCATTTCTGGGCGCTGGCGCTGTTCATGAAGGATGATTATTCCAACGCCGGCGTCCCGATGCTGACGGTGACCCATGGCCGCAAGGCGACGCGGGCGCATATCCTGGCCTACACGATCCTGCTGGCTCCGGTGGCCATCGGCGCCGCGCTGACCTCGATCGGCGGGCCGCTGGTGCTGGCGGTGTCGGCCGTGCTGAACCTGTGGTTCCTGAAGGGTGCCTGGGCGATCCGGGCCCGCGACGAGAGCGAGGCCGAGGCCGATGGCTACCGGGTCGAAAAGGCGTTCTTCCGCTTTTCGCTGATCTATCTGTTCCTGCATTTCGGCGCGTTTCTGGCCCAGGCCGCGCTGCGACTGAACGGCATCTGGAGCTGGTGAGATGAGCTTTCGCCCCGATCACGAACTGCATCGCCGGCGCCTGGGGCGCAACCTGGGCCTGGGCGGGGCGCTGCTGGTCTTCGTGCTGCTGGTGTTTGGCATGACGATCGAAAAGGTTCGCAACGGTGTTCCGGCCGAGGCGATGCTGGGCGAAGCCAACACGGCCCAGCCCTCGACCGGCGCGGGGACCGGCCCATGAGCGCGCCCGTGAAGCCGGGCAACGCCCAGAAGCGCACCGCGCTGTGGCTGGTGTCGATTGCGGCGACCATGGCGGCTCTCAGCTTTGCTGCCGTGCCGTTCTATTCCTGGTTCTGCAAGACCACCGGCTTTGCCGGCACCACGCAGCGCGCCGCCGAGGCGCCGAAGGGCGACCAGATCCTCGATCAGACCATCGTGGTGCGGTTCGACGGCTCGAAAGAGGCCGGCATGCCGTGGGAGTTCAAGCCGGTGGTCAGCACCATGACGGTCCGCATCGGCGAGACGGGTCTGGCCTTCTTCGAAGCCTACAACCCGACCGACAGGGCCACCGCGGGGCAGGCCAGCTATAACGTCACCCCCGATCTGGCGGGCGGCTATTTCACCAAGATCGCCTGTTTCTGCTTTGACCTGCAGGTTCTGCAACCGGGCGAGCGGGTGCAGATGCCCGTGACCTTCTATGTCGATCCCGCCATCGTGCAGGATCCCGAGGCCAAGTACATCAAGGAAATCACCCTGTCCTACACGTTCCACTCGGCGCCCCTGCCCGATCAGCAGGCGGCCCTGGGTGCGGGATCGGGGCAGCCGGTAAACTGACAAGAATGAACGAGGGATGACTGACATGGCTCACGCCAAGAACCACGACTACCACATCCTGCCACCGTCGATCTGGCCCTTCCTGGGGGCGGTTTCGGCTTTCGTCATGCTGTTCGGCGCAGTGCTGTGGATGCACGGCAGCGGCCCGTGGATGGGGCTGATCGGCCTTGTCGGCGTGCTCTACGTGATGTTCGGCTGGTGGGCGGATGTGGTCCACGAAGGCAATAGCGGCGATCACACGCCGGTGGTGCGGCTGGGCCTGCGCTGGGGCTTCATCCTGTTCATCATGTCCGAGGTCATGTTCTTCTCGGCCTGGTTCTGGACCTTCTTCAAGCACGCGCTCTATCCGATGGGGCCGGACAGCCCCAATGTGGACGGCGTCTGGCCGCCGGTCGGCATCGAGCCGCTTGACCCCTGGCACCTGCCGATCATCAACACGCTGATCCTGCTGTGCTCGGGCGCGGCCGCCACCTGGGCGCACCACGCGCTGGTGCACGAGAACAACAACCGCCCGGCGATCAAGCAGGGTCTTTGGCTGGCGATCCTGCTGGGCCTGATGTTCACCTTCTTCCAGGCCTATGAATATGCCCATGCCAGCTTTGGCTTTGCCGGCAACATCTATGGCGCGACCTTCTTCATGGCGACGGGCTTCCACGGCTTCCATGTGATCATCGGCACGATCTTCCTGTTCGTCTGCCTGGTGCGGGTGTATCGCGGCGACTTCACCCCCGAGGCGCATGTCGGCTTCGAGGCGGCGGCCTGGTACTGGCATTTCGTCGACGTGGTCTGGCTGTTCCTGTTCGCGGTGGTCTATGTCTGGGGCTCGTGAGCCCTGATCCATCACGACCTCTGCGCGGGCCTTCGGGCCCGCGCCTGCATTTGAGGGGCCACGCTGTTGCGCCGGATGATCTTTCCGATTCTGCTGGGCCTGGTGGGCTGCACCATCCTGATCGCGCTGGGGGTCTGGCAGGTGCAGCGGCTGGCCTGGAAAGAGGCGGTGCTGGCCCGGATCGAGGCCAGGATTCACGATGCGCCCGTAGCCCTGCCGGCCGTGCCGGACGAGGCGCGCGACAAATATCTGCCGGTGCGTGTGACCGGGGTGTTCACGGGGCAGGAGATCTTCATGCTGCAGGGCATGAAGGACACGTCGCCCGGGGTCGAGGTGATCGCGGCCTTCGAGACGACGGACCATCGCCGCATCCTGGTGGACCGCGGCTTTCTGCCCGACCAGGCCCGCGGCAGCCCTCGGCCAGCCGGCGTGCCGGTGGTGCTGACCGGCAACCTGCACTGGCCGCACGAGGCCGACAGCTATACCCCGCCGCCCGATGCCAGGTCTGGCCTGTGGTTCGCCCGCGACGTGACGGCGATGGCCCGGGCGCTGAACACGGAACCGACAATGATTGTCGCGAACGGGCCAGCCGTTGACGGGATTGCGCCGATGCCGATCGATACCTCGTCTATCCCGAACAACCACAGGAACTATGCGATCACATGGTTCTCGCTGGCCGCGGTATGGGCGGGGATGACTCTGTTTCTGCTGTGGCGTATCAGGCAGCGCCGGGTCTGACGGCCGGGAATTCTGGGCCCGAGATCGAAGGCCCGAAGTCGAAGGGGAGACGATGCGATACATTTCCACCCGCGGGGCGGCACCGGTTCTGGATTTTGGCCAGGCGATGATGACCGGACTGGCGCGCGACGGCGGGCTCTACGTGCCTCAAACCGTGCCGGTGCTGTCGGCCGACGACATCGCGGCGCTGGCCGGCCTGCCCTATGAGACGGTGGCCTTGCGGGTGATGAAGCCTTTCGTGGGCGGGTTCTTTGCCGATGACGAGTTGCAGGCGCTGCTGGCCAAGGCCTATGCGGGCTTTGGCCATGCGGCCCGTGCGCCGCTGACGCAACTGGCGGCGAACCACTTCCTGCTGGAACTGTTCCACGGGCCGACCCTGGCCTTCAAGGACTTTGCCATGCAGATCATCGGCCAGATGATGCAGGCGGCGCTGGCGCGCAGCGGGGCGCGGATCACCATCGTGGGCGCCACCAGTGGCGATACCGGATCGGCCGCGATCGAGGCGTTCCGCGGCCTGCCGAATGTCGATGTGTTCATCCTGTTCCCGCATGGCCGGGTCAGCGAGGTGCAGCGCCGCCAGATGACCACGCCCACCGAGGCCAATGTGCATGCCCTGGCCATCGAAGGATCCTTTGACGACGCCCAGGCCCGGCTGAAGGACATGTTCAACGATTTCGCCTTTCGCGATGCCGTGGGACTGGCGGGGGTGAACAGCATCAACTGGGCGCGGATTCTGGCCCAGGTGGTCTATTACTTCTATGCCGCCGTGGCTCTGGGTGCGCCGCATCGCGCGGTCAGCTTCACCGTGCCCACCGGCAATTTCGGCGACATCTTTGCCGGCTATATCGCCAGGCAGATGGGGCTGCCGGTCGAAAGGCTGGTGATCGCCACCAACCAGAATGACATCCTGGACCGGGCGATGCGGACCGGTCAGTACCGGACCGACGGCGTGCGCCCCTCGCTCAGCCCGTCGATGGACATCCAGGTGTCGTCGAATTTCGAGCGCGCGCTGTTTGATGCTCTCGGCCGTGACGGCCGGGCGACGGCTGCGCTGATGGACGACCTGAAGGCGGGCGGCTTCAGCCTTTCCCAGGGGGTGCTGCAAGCCCTGCGCGCCACATTCGCCAGCGGCCGCTGCGGCGAGGCAGAGACGCTGGCCACGATCAGGGACACGCTGGCCGCCACCGGCGAACTGCTGTGTCCGCATAGCGCCGTCGGCGTGCATGTGGCGGCACAGCACCTGTCGGCCACGCCGATGATCACGCTGGCCACCGCCCATCCCGCGAAATTCCCCGACGCGGTGGAAAGGGCCTGCGGCATCCGCCCCGGCCTGCCGCCGCGCCTAGGCGATCTGTTTGACCGGGCCGAACGCGTGACGCGCGTGCCCAATGATCTGGCCGCCCTGCAGCGCCTGATCCGCGAAAGGACCGGACGTTGAGCATCACGCGGCTGACGACGCTGCCCAACGGGCTGCGGGTGGTGACCGAAGCCATGCCCGGGCTGAAATCCGCCTCGGCGGGACTGTGGGTTCTGGCGGGCGGGCGGCATGAACGCGCCGAACAGAACGGCATCGCGCATTTCCTTGAGCATATGGCCTTCAAGGGCACGGCGCGACGGTCGGCCCTGCAGATCGCCGAGGAAATCGAGGATGTGGGCGGCTTCATCAACGCCTACACCAGCCGCGAGGCCACGGCCTATTATGCCCGCGTGCTGGAGGCCGACGTGGCCATGGCGCTGGATGTGATCGGCGACATCGTTCTGAACCCGGCCTTCCATGACGCCGATATCGAGACCGAGCGTCACGTGATCCTGCAGGAAATCGGTCAGGCGCTGGATACGCCGGACGACATCATCTTTGACTGGCTGCAGGAGGTGTCCTATCCGGATCAGCCCTTTGGCCGCACCATCCTGGGGCCGGAAGAGCGGGTGTCGTCGTTCGGCCGGGCGGATTTCCAGGATTTCGTCGCAGAGCATTACCGGCCGAGCCAGATGATCCTGGCGGCAGCGGGGGCGGTGGATCACGACGCCATCGTGGCCCAGGCGAGGGCCATGTTCGGCGCAATCACCGCCCAGGCCAATTCCAGCTTTGCCCCGGCGCGGTTTCTTGGTGCCGAACGTCGCGAGGTGAAGGATCTGGAGCAGGTGCATTTCGCCATGGCCTTCGAGGCACCAGCCTATCGCGACCCCGATGTGTTCGTGGCCCAGGTCTATGCCACCGCGATGGGGGGCGGCATGTCCTCGCGCCTGTTCCAGAAGATCCGCGAGGAGCGGGGGCTGTGCTATTCGATCTTCGCCCAGGCCGGGGCCTATGAGGATACCGGGCAGATCACGCTCTATGCCGGGACCAGCGCCGAAGAGATCGGCGACCTGGTGCGGCTGACCGCGGCCGAGCTGAAACGCGCCGCCGAGGACATGACCGAGGCCGAAGTGGCGCGCGCGCGGGCGCAGATCAAGGCGGGGATGCTGATGGGGCTGGAAAGCCCCTCGTCCCGCGCCGAGCGCATCGCGCGGCTGCTGGCCATTCATGGCCGGGTGCCGACGGTCGAGGAGGTGGTTGCCCGGATCGACGCGGTGTCGACCGCCGATGTCCGCCGCTATGCCGAGGCACTGACCGGCGCGCCCGCCGCGCTGGCGCTGTATGGCCCGGTCGCGGCCGCGCCTGGGCTCGAGGAGATCCGTGCGGAGCTGGCCCGCTGATGTTCGGCCTGCGCCGCAAACCCCGGATCGAGACCGAGCGGATGACGCTGCGCCTGCCGCAGCATTCCGACTGGCAGGCCTGGGCCGGCCTGCGCGAAGGCAGCGCCGAGCATCTGATCCCGTGGGAGCCGATCCGGGCCGCGGATCACCTGAGCCGAAGGGCATTCACCAACCGGGTCTATTGGGCGGCGCGGGCAGAGGCGCAGGGCACGGCGCTGCCCCTGTTCCTGATCCGCCGGTCGGACCAGGTGTTGCTGGGGGCGCTGACGCTGGACAACATCCGCCGCGGTCCGGTGCAGGCCGGCACGATCGGCTACTGGATCGGCGCGCCCTTTGCGCGGCAGGGCTACATGCGCGAGGCGATCGCGGCCACGGTGCACCACGCCTTCAGCGTGATGGACCTGAGCCGGATCGAGGCAGCCTGCCTGCCGGAAAACGTGGCCAGCCGCGGCGTGCTGGAGAAATGCGGCTTCAAGTATGAAGGTGTGGCCCAGGCCTATCTGCAGATCAACGGCCGCTGGCGGAACCACGTGCTTTACGCCAACCTGCGCGGCGACCGGCGCGGCCGGACCGACGCCGGCTGACGCCGCGGGCCGCAAGAGCGGCGGAGCGGCTGCGCCGCAAGATCGACTGTCGCCTCTGCGCGTGCCGCGCAACCGGCTCCGCGGCCTCCGGCGGGGGTATTTGCCGCAAGGTGAAAGATGGGGTTGACCGGAACGGGCGGGCAGGTTCCCCTTGGCGGATGAGTGAACCTGCCGCCCCCGATCCGCGCCGCGTCCTTCTGCTGAGGGGGGTGAATGTGGGCGGGGTGAGGCTGCCCATGGCGGAGTTTCGCGCGATGCTGGGCGGGTTGGGGTTGCAGGGGGTGCAGAGCTACATCCAGTCGGGCAATGCGGTGTTCCGGGCCACCGGCGATCCGGGGCCGGCGATCGCGGCCGGGCTGGCGGAACGCTTCGGGCTGAACCTGGGGCTCTTTCTCTATGACCTGCCGCGCTATCGCGCGATCCTGGCGGCCAATCCCCGTGCCGAGGCGGGGCGGGCGGACGGTGCCAGGGTGTATCTGTACTTTCTGGCCAGGCCGGTCGCCGTGGATCTGGCGCCGGTCCTGGCCCATGCACGGCACGGCGAGGCGCTGAGCGTGACGCCCGAGGCGATCTATTTCCACGCGCCGATGGGCATGGGCCGGTCGGTGCTGGCCGAGAAGCTGGCTGGCGCCCTGAAGACCGGGTTCACCGCACGCAATCAGCGCAGCGCCGAGGCGATTCTGGCCCTGGCAGAGGCCCTGTGATGCGCCCATGGATGCGCCCGTTGATGCGCTGGGTTGTTGGCTGGCTGCCGGCGCTGCTGGTCTGGCCGGGTCTGGTGGCGGCCGAGGTCCAGTCGAATTGCCAGGCCCTGGCCGAGGGCCCGCGGCTGGAACTGGCCGCCTTTGGCGCGCCGTTGCAGGATGCGGTGCGGATCCGCTATCTGAGCCATGCCGAATTCGCGCTGGAAACCCCGGGCGGGGTGCTGGCGGTGACGGATTACAACGGGCTGCTGGGCAATCCCGATGTCGTGCCCGATGTGGCCACGATGAACCATGCCCATGAAAGCCATTACACCGATGCGCCCGATCGGCGCATACCGCTGCTGCTGAAGGGCTGGCCGCAGGCCGGGCAGCCGGCGTTCTTCGATCTTCAGGTCAGGGATCTGCACATCCGCAACGTGACGAGCGACACCCGTGGCCCCTTTGGCGAAGGGGCAGAGCGCGACGGCAACTCGATCTTCCTGTTCGAGGCGGCGGGCCTGTGCATCGCGCATATGGGGCATCTGCATCAACGGCTCGGGCCGGTGCAGCGCATGGGAATCGGGCGGGTCGATGTGGTCATGCTGCCGGTGGACGGGGGCTATACGATGAACCAGGACGCGATGGTGCAGGTGGCGATGGATCTGCATGCGCGGGTGGTGATCCCGATGCACTGGTTCTCGGACGCGGCCCTGGGCGAATTCCTGGCGCGGATGCAGGGACGGTTCGACATCCGCGATCCGGCCGGGCCGGAGGTGGAGCTTTCGCTCTTCAGCCTGCCGGAGCGGCCCACGGTGATCGTGCTGACCCCCGCGTTGATCCCCTGAGCCGCAGGATGCGTGGGTGGTTTTGCTTCTGCGCCAGACCGGCTAGCAAGGGGCGAGGAGATTGCCGATGCTGAACCCCGCCGATCCCGCCTTTGTGGCCGCACTGGCGGCGCAATTGCCGCCCGAAACGCTGAAAGCGCCCGAGCCGCGCTATCTGGAGGAGCCGCGCGGCCGCTGGCACGGGGTGGCGGGCGCCGTGGCCCTGCCGCGCACCGCCGAGGAGGTGGCGGTGATCGTGCGGGCCTGCGGTGCAAATCGGGTGGGCATCGTGCCCTGGGGCGGGGGCACGGGCCTGGTGGGCGGGCAGGTGATGCCCGCGGGGCCCTTGCCGCTGATCCTGTCGCTCGAGCGGATGAACCGGGTGCGCGCGGTTCATGCCGAGGAAAACGTGATGCTGGTGGAGGCGGGCGTGACGCTGACCGCGGCGCGGGCGGCGGCGGCGGCAGAGGCGCGGCTGTTCCCGTTGGCGCTGGCGTCGGAGGGCAGCTGCCGGATCGGCGGAAACCTGTCGACCAACGCGGGCGGGGTCAACGTGCTGCGCTATGGCAATGCGCGAGACCTGTGCCTGGGGCTGGAGGCGGTGTTGCCGGATGGCCGGATCTGGCACGGGCTGAAGCGGCTGCGCAAGGACAATACCGGCTATGACCTGCGCGGCCTGCTGATCGGGGCCGAAGGCACGCTGGGCGTGATCACGGCGGCCAGCCTGCGGCTGTTTCCCCGTCCGGCGCGCGAGGGCGCGGCCGTTCTGGCGGTGCGCGATCCTGCGGCGGCCCTGGCGCTGATGGCCTTGGCGCAGGGCATTGCTGGCGAGACTCTGTCGGCCTTCGAGCTGATCCACCGCCAGGGCCTGGATTTCCTGTCCGAGACCGGCTTTGTCTTTCGCCCGCCGCTGGAGCCCTTGCCCGACTGGATGGTGCTGATCGACCTGGGTCTTTCCGTGGGCGACGACCCCGAAGCGCGGCTGGTCAGGATCTTTGAGGCCGGGATGGCGGCGGGCCTGGTCGGCGAGGGGGTGATCGCCCAGTCCGAGGCGCAGCGAGCCGCCTTCTGGGCGATCCGCGAGACGATCCCGCTGGCCAATCGCAGGATCGGGGCGATCTCGAGCCATGACATTTCCTTGCCGCTGTCGGAAATCCCCGGGTTTCTGGATCGCGCGGGCCCGGCGCTTACGGCGCTGGGGGACATGCGGGTGAACTGCTTTGGCCATCTGGGCGACGGGAACCTGCATTTCAACCTGTTCCCGGCCAGGGGGCGGACAGCGGCGGATTACCGTGCGGTGCGCGACCGGGCCAGGACGCTGGTGCATGACCTGGTGGATGGGCTGGGAGGTTCGATCAGCGCCGAGCACGGGATCGGGCGGCTGAAGGTGGATGACCTGGTGCGCTATGGCGATCCGGCACGGCTGGCGGCGATGCGGGCGATCAAGGCGGCGCTGGACCCGCTGGGCATCATGAATCCCGGGGCGGTGCTGGGCTGACGGCCGCGGCATCGGCGGCCGGGCCCCGCAGGCGCGGGCGCAGGCGCGGGCCGGGAGCCGCGGCCCCCCCGGAAGACCGCTGCGCCCTGCCGGAGAACCGACAGGGCGCTGGGGTGGGTGGTGGTCACGTGTTGCAAGCAGCGTGGTCCGGTGGGTAGCCGGACAAGCCTGGCATAGACCGATTCGGGTTATCGGGGCGTTAACGACAACCTAGAGACCGTCGAATTCGCACAGGGCATGGACTTCCATCCCCATGGCTTCCAGCTTCTTCCGGCCGCCCAGGGCCGGCAGATCCACGACGAAGGCGCAACCCACGACCTGCGCGCCCAGGCGTTCGATCAGCTTGATCCCGGCCTCGGCGGTGCCGCCGGTGGCCAGCAGATCATCGACCAGCAACACCTTTTCACCGGGCTGCATGGCATCGTCATGCACCTCGACGACCGCCTCGCCGTATTCCAGCTTGTAGGCTTGGGATAGGGTGGCGCCGGGCAGCTTGCCCTTTTTGCGGATCGGCACGAAGCCGGTCGAGAGCTGATGCGCCACCGCGCCCCCCAGGATGAAGCCGCGCGCCTCGAGCCCCACGACCTTGTCGATGCGCATGCCGGCATAGGGTGCCAGCAACTGGTCGACGCACATCCGGAAGCCGCGCGGATCGGCGAAGAGCGTGGTCACATCGCGAAACAGGATGCCTTCGTGCGGAAAGTCCACGATGGTGCGGATATAGTCGCGGACGGTCTTCCTCGGGGTCATTGGCCGGGCCTTTCACAGGGTCAGAGCACACGTCCGGCCACGGCGTCCAGCCGGGCCAGCAGGGCGGGGTCGCGCGCATCGGGCGCGGTCATCAGGGCCTGAGTCAGGGCGCGATCGCAGCCATGCGGGCAGGCGGACGGTCGGGGTTGCAGGGCATGGGGCAGGGCCGCAACCGTCTGGCGCGCGGCTGTGGAATTGGCCGCCAGCGTTTGAAGAACCTGTGAAACCTCGACCGCGCCGTGCTCCTGGTGCCAGCAGTCGTAATCCGTCACCATCGCCAGCGAGGCATAGCAAAGCTCGGCCTCGCGCGCCAGTTTCGCCTCGGGCTGGCCGGTCATCCCGATCACATCGGCGCCCCAACCGCGATAGACCCGGCTTTCGGCCAGCGACGAGAACTGCGGGCCGTCCATGGCCAGATAGGTCCCGGTTTCGTGCAGGTTCACCCCGGCCGCCCGCGCCGCTGCCGCCACTTCGGCGCCCAGCCGGGGACAGGTCGGCTGCGCCAGGCTGACATGGGCCACGCAGCCCGGCCCGAAAAAGCTCTTCTCGCGGGCAAAGGTCCGGTCAATGTATTGATCGACCAGCACGAAATCTCCTGGCGCATAGTCGATCCGAAGGCTGCCCACGGCCGAGACGGCCAGAACGTCGGTCACCCCCAGCCGCTTCAGCGCGTCGATGTTGGCGCGGTAAGGCACCGAACCGGGCGTATGCACATGGCCCCGGCCATGGCGCGGCAGGAAGGCCATCGGAACCCCGGCCAGCCGGCCCACCAGCACCTCGTCCGAGGGCTTGCCCCAGGGGGTCTTGACCTTGACCCATGAGGCGCCTTCCAGCCCTTCGATCTGATAGACGCCCGAGCCGCCGATGACGCCGATCATCCGTTCCATGGCCTTCCCCTTGCGGTTGCGGGGCCAGATTAGGGTGCCGCGCCGGCGGCGAAAAGGGCGTATGTTTCGCCCGGGTTTCGCCGATGCCGAATATCGAGCGCGACCCGGCCGCGCTGACCGCGGCACGCAGGGCCCGGCTAGCGCGGGCGCTTCAGTTCGACGGTCCCGGTCACCTGGGTATAGTCCATATAGCCCAGCCGGGCCATCATCTGCGCCTTCACCACGTCGAACCGCCCTTCGGTCAGGTAGGCGTCGCCGATATGCACGCCTTCGACCCGGCCGATCACCAGGGTGCTTTCGCCGCCCTCCAGGTCGATGATCTGCGTGGCCAGGCATTCCAGCGTCGCGGCCGAACCGGCCACCCTGGGGCAGTCGATGGTGACGCATTCGGCCTTGTCCACCCCGCAGGCGGCAAATTCATCCACCCCGCGCGGAAAGCCGGCCGAGGTTTCGTTCATCACCCGCCATTGGTCGCGGCTGACGGTGTTCACGGCAAAACGCCCGGTTTCGCGCACGGCGGCAACGGTGTCGCTGTGATCGCCCGAAAACATCACCTGCAACGGCACATAGGCCACGGCATTGAAAAAGCTGTAGGGTGCCAGGTTGTCGCCCATGGACGACCGGGTGGAAATCCAGCCGATGGGGCGCGGAGAGACGATGGCGCTGAACGGCGAATGCGGCAGGCCGTGACCTTCGGCGGGGCGGTAGAACATGGCGGCCTCATTGTCGTTTGTATGTGGCTTAATCGCGTGTTACGCGCGTTTCCAGATGATTCCACCGCTGCCCGGGACCCGCGCGCTTGTATCAGCTGGAAGAGGAAACCGAGGACGACTGGTGGGAGGTGGAGGCGCTCTATGACCTCTGCTTTTCGCCCGGGCGCACGGCGCTGTCCTCCTATCGGCTGCGCGACGGGGTGCCGACGGTGGCGGCGCTGTGCCTGACCCTGCGGCAGGATGGCGTGCTGGTGGCGGCGATCCGCTACTGGCCGGTCGAGGTGGGCGGGCAGGATGCCCTGCTGCTGGGCCCGGTGGCGGTGCACCCGACGCATCAGGGCGAAGGGCTGGGCGCGCTGTTGATCAACGAAAGCCTGGCCGAGGCGCGCCGGCTGGGCTGGGAACGGGTGATGCTGGTCGGCGATGCGCCCTATTACCGCCGCTTCGGCTTTCGCAAGCTGGAAGGGGTCGAGATGCCGCCCCCCACCAACCCCGACCGTGTGCTGGGGCTGGAGCTGAAGCCCGGTGCCTGGAAGGGCGTGACCGGGCGGGTGGCCAAGCCGCAGGACTATGCCGAACCGGTCAGGGACTGATCACCAGCCCTTGCCGGTTTGCCGCTTTGCCCCCAGATTGGGCCCATGGACAACCTGCCCGCGCTGCCCGGCCCCACGCTGGACGACGAGATCGCCGAACTGGCCCGCCAATGGCGGACGGCCAATCATCCGGTCATGGCGGGGCTGAACGCGCTGGGTGGCGGGCTGGAGGCGCAACTGTCCCGGCTGCCGACTGCGGCGCGGGCGAGGATCGAAGCCGCGGTGGCGCGCGCACTGGCCCGTGGCCTGGGCCTGTCTGGCCGCCTGCCGCGGATGGGCAGACGCACCGGCATGGCGGTGGCGGCCGTCACCGGCGCGGCGGGAGGGGCGGCGGGGCTCTTGGGCGCGCTGGCGGAATTGCCGGTGGCG
Source organism: Pseudomonadota bacterium (assembly GCA_021813365.1). Taxonomy (GTDB): domain Bacteria; phylum Pseudomonadota; class Alphaproteobacteria; order Rhodobacterales; family Rhodobacteraceae; genus Stagnihabitans. Next base: position 62,314 of record JAKALB010000002.1, read on the forward strand.
GTGACGCTGATCCTGCGGGCCATCCGATCCGAGGCCGAGGCCGCGGGCTTCGACCCGGCGCTGCCCGCGGTTCAGGCGGCCTGTCTGCAGGTCTTTGCCGCCGGATCGCCGCTGCACGGCGATGACGGCGTGAATTCCGCCTTTCTGTCGGCACGGCTGGCGGTGAATGGCGCGGCGATCGAGAAGATGATCGCCACTGTCGCCCCGCAACTGACGGTTCGGCTGGGGGGCAAGCTGGCGGGCCAGACCGTGCCGGTGCTGGGCGCCCTGGCCGGAGCTGCGGTGAACGCGGCCTATCTGGCCTATTTCCGCGACATGGCGCGCATCCGCTTTGCCCTGATGCGGCTGTCGGTCCGCCACGGCGGCGAGGCGGTGGTGCAAGCCTTTCACGCCGCCGCCGGGCCGAAGCGGCTGGGGCCGGGCTGAGCCGCCGCGCCCTTCGGCCACCACGGGGCGCACGCGGCCATCTGAGGCGCGCCAATGGCGGTGGGCCCGCGCCCCCGGCCGCCGGCGCTATTCCGGATGGTTGGCCAGCCAGTCCATCAGCGCGGGACGCAGGCTTGCGGCCCCCTGCGCCTTGGCGGTTTCATAAAGTGCGCGGATGGCGCCAAGGTTGGTGCGGCGCAGCAAGGCCTTGACCGGGCCGATCGAGGCCGGGCGCATCGACATGGCCCGCAGGCCCACCGCGGCCAGGCCCAGCGCCTCGATCGGGCGGCCGGCGTCTTCGCCGCAGAACGACAGCCGGGTGCCATGGGCCAGGCAGCGGCGGGTGATCTGTTCGATGAAGCTCAGGAACGAGATGTTCAGCGTGTCATAACGCTTGCGGACCCGTTCGTTTTCGCGATCCGCCGCAAAGAAGAACTGCTTCAGGTCGTTGCCGCCGATCGAGACGAAATCGGCCAGCCGGAAGAATTCGTCCGGCGCATAGGCCAGGGACGGGGTTTCCAGCATCGCGCCGATTTCCAGCTTCTGAGGCACCAGATGGCCCAGGCTCTTCTCGCGGTGCAACTCGCGGAAGACATGGGCGCGGGCTTCGGTGAATTCGGACAGCTCGCTGATGAAGGGGAACATCACCGTCAGGGGCCGGCCCTTGGCGGCGCGGATCAGCGCCTGCAACTGCATGCGCAGCACACCCGGCTTGTCCAGGCCGACGCGGATCGCCCGCCAGCCCATCGCGGGGTTGGGTTCGTCCTGGGGCTTCATGTAGGGCAGCACCTTGTCCGAGCCGATATCCAGGGTGCGGAAGGCGACGGGGCGGCCCTGCGCGGCGTCCAGCACCCGGGCGTAAAGCTGGGCCAGCTCGTCGCGCTTGGGCATCTGGCTGCGGATCAGGAACTGCAATTCGGTCCGGAACAGGCCCACGCCTGCGGCGCCCGAGCCCTCCAGCGAAGGCAGGTCGGCCATCAGGCCGGCGTTCATGTAAAGCGTGATGGTCTCGCCGTCGGTCGTGGTGGCGGGCAGATCGCGGTATTCGGCATAGCGCTTCTGCGCCTCGGCCTGCATGGCGATCTTGTCGCGGAACGACCGCGCCACCGTTTCCTCGGGGCGCAGATGGACAATGCCCTGGTCGCCGTCGACCAGGATCGTATTGCCGTTCAGCGCCTCGGCGGTGATGTTCTTGGCGTGGATCACCATGGGAATCGACAGCGCCCGGGCCACCACGGCGGCATGCGAGCCGACCGAGCCGTCTTCCAGCACCACGCCCTTCAGCTTGCGGCCATAATCGAGCAGCTCGCCCGGGCCGATGTTGCGGGCCACCAGCACCGGGTTTTCGGGCATGGTGGCGCCGGTGTCCTGACCCTGGCCGGTCAGAATGCGCAGCAGGCGGTTCGACAGGTCGTCCAGATCCTGCAGGCGTTCGCGCAGATAGGAGTCGGGCACCTGCTCCAGCCGCGAGCGGGCGGCGGATTGTTCCTTCTCCACCGCCGCCTCGGCCGACAGGCCCTTCTGGATGTCGTCTTCCATCCGGCGCAGCCAGCCGCGGGAATGGGCAAACATCCGGTAGGCTTCCAGCACCGCCTTCTGTTCCTTGTCCAGCGTCTCGGCCTCCATCAGGTCGTCGATGGAGACGCGCAACTCGCCCACCGCGGCGCGGATGCGTTCGATTTCGGTCAGCGGATCGTCGGCCACCGGATTGGTGACAACGACACGCGGTTCGTGCAGCCAGACCCGGCCCTCGGACGAGCCTTCCTGGCCGCTGGTGCCACGGAACATCACGGGCTGCTTGTGCAGCGCCTCGACGGCGCCACCAAAGGCGCCGAGTTCGGTCATCTCGGCCAGCACCATGGCCACGACCTCGATGGCGTCGACCTCGTGCTCCTCGAAGGCGCGCGCCAGTTTCGACTGCACGACCAGCACGCCCAGCTTTTCGCCCACGCGCTGGATCGGCACGCCCAGGAACGAGGAATAGAGCTCTTCGCCGGTTTCCGGCATGAAGCGGAAGCCCTTTTCACTGGGCGCGTTCCCGGTGTTGACCGGAGTGCCGGTGCGCGCGACGCGACCCACCAGGCCTTCGCCCAGCTTCAGGCGGGTCTTGTGGACGGCGGTCTTCTTCAGACCCTGGGTTGCGCAGAGTTCCAGCGTGTCGGCATCGCGAAACAGATAGATCGAGCAGACTTCGGTCTGCATGCTGTCGGCGATCAGATGGGTGATGCGGTCCAGACGTTCCTGACCGCGGGCCGGCGTGGCGAGCACATCGCGCAGCCGCCGCAGCAGCTTGCGGCTGTTGCTTTCCCTGCGATCCCCCACCCCGCTCTCCCTGCGCTCTCCCCCCATGCCGGCCCCCCTTTTCCTTCTCTATAGGGGCCTTGGGCGTGATTGGGAAAGCGGAAAAGGCGGCGGTGGCGCGCGAAAGCCGGGATTGGGGTCATGCCCGGATTTTCGGCGCCGCACCCGAGGCTGCTGCCCGCAAAGGCGGCGCCGCCGGGGCGCGTGCCCAGCGGCGACGGGCCGCAGGCCCATCCCGCCGGCAGCGGTTCACACCCTGTCGAGGTCGAAGGTGTCGTGCAGGGTCTGCACGGCC